>QHOX01000167.1 GCA_003219465.1 Verrucomicrobiota bacterium
CCGCTGCGCTTACGAAGCAGGCTCGGAAAAAAGCGCATAATTTTCACGGTCGTTTTCTACGGCTCGGCAATTTTTGGCTGCAAAACCGTGCAATTCTGCGCGACGCGCTGCAAATATGGGATTGCTGAAATACCTAGCGTCCGCAACGCTGTGCGACACTGTGAAAACGAGCGCAAAAACTCTTTCTTGAATTATGAGTCCCCTGCTCTAACCGCTGAGCTACAGGCCCGAATTTCCGCAGTCGTTCCACCGCCATCATTTGCGTTGCGCACTGCTTCTTCGCCCAAGTTGCCTGGCTTCTATCTCTCCGGTGTTCGGTAGCCGACTATCTGCTATTTCACCTCATTAGCGTCCAATCTTTACTCGGATAAATCTTGGCCGGTAACTGTCGACGTCCGCGAGCAGATCGTGGAAATCGAAGCTGTTCACGTCGTACGAAACGAGCAGACGACCGTGTGCGTCGGTGAACTCCGGGTGGACGTGCGCATCATAGGTGAACAGGCTGTGCTGGCTCTCCGGTGTCCAATACACATGCGTCCGATTCCCGAACGGCCCCGCCGGGTTATTCGATGAATACATTACTAACTCCGCGCTGAAGGGGACCAGCGAATCCATCGTGAAAAGTACAAATCGGTTCCCCACCTTTGCCACGCCAAAGCCATTGCCGACTCCTCTCAGTAGACGGGCCGATGACGCCGGGTCCGATGACCAACCTGTTCCGGTATAAAATTCCCAGGCGCCAAGCAGGTTCCCCGACGTCGCCCTGGCAATGTGCAGGTACTTCTCAGTCCCACTTACGTCCTCAGTCCCATAAATGTAGGTGTAGCCGCTCTCTTCCAGCAAAGCCGCCCCGAACATCACGCTGTTCTCACCATGCGTCGGCACCACATTCTCAAGCGTGAGGTCAGGCAGAGCGAACGACGCGATCGCGTTGCCGACCCATTGGAAGTCGAAGATGCCCGGTCCCGTCCGGATAAACTCCATCACGAACACGCGGAGCCGGTCGCCTTCGACCGTCATGTCCCCCACCCAGTACCATGAGTTTTGGTCGACCCGAATGATCAACGATGTCGGAGATTGGGCCGTCCCGCCGTGCAAAGTCTGGGCCAGCGCACCATTGTCCTGAACGATCATCGAATTGTTAATGAACGGCTGGCCCCCCGGCCGCGATCCGTCAGCATTTACAAGCCCAAGAAAGGTGTCGGAAAAATCCCAAACGACGCGACCATCCGGCAACACGACCGACAAAGCGCCATCGGCTCCCGTCCAATCATCCAGCAGCGTGTTATCGTTGCCATACGACTCGAACATCGCTTGGAACGCATTGTCCGGCGTAGCCGTCACCGTACGCGCTGGCGCCTCGGCCAGTGCATTCGAACTGACGGCCAGCCACGCCAGCGAGACCAGAAAGCCGCCTCTCTGAAACCAGCGCCGCGCAAGCGCATTCAGGAACGCAAATCGAAATGAGGACTTTGTCTTCACAAAAGTTTAATCGATGGACCTCTACTAAAAACGTAGATTCTGTTTGCGCAAACCGAGCAAAAACCGTGAACACATCCGAGAAACTCTATCAGGTTTCCTCTCCGCGGGGCAATGACAAGATGTTTGTTTGATCGATCAGTACATAAGTGACCGGATCTCCCCCTAGTGCTTCACGCGGACCGGATTCTGTCTCTTTTGCTCTCCACGACAACGACAAATGATACAAACAGCTTGCAAGGTTACGGCTTTGCTCTTGCCTGGTGAGCATCACAGCTTTCGATCCGCCTCGCCGAACGCAATCACGTGTTGCAGATCAGCGAGCCAGGAATCCGATGTCTTGTCCGGAAACGGTGACGCTAAAGCCGACGATGTCCCCTCTCGAATTGATGCCAAAAGCAAATGTGTCCGGGCCGGGAGGCGCGTCGATGGAAGTGAATTGTCCGTTGCGCAGGAGAAATCCGTGCTCTGTGCCGGCGCTGTCCTGGTAACGGCCAACGATATCGCCGGCGTCGTTGATCCCGAATGCCTCGGTCTGCACCGAGTCGGGAAAATCGAGCTGGGTGAACCTGCCGTCGGCGCTCCGCACAAAGCCATGCTCAACGCCCGGAGTCGTGGTGGTGAAAGAACCGACAATCGTGCCGGCCTGGTTGAATCCGATGGCGAAGGTGTTGGTCACATCCGCCTCCGGATAGGCGAAGGTCAGGATGTAATTATTGCCGCGTAAGACGTAGCCTTGGAAGCCGGTCTGCCCATTCGGGTCGGTTGTGAACCATCCCAGGACGTCGCCGCGGTTGTTGATGTCGTTTCCGATTGTGACCGAGGCGCCCGGCGCGCCATTCCTGAGGCTGAAACTGCCATCACGATTTCGCACAAAGGGACGGTCAATCCCATCGGCGGCCAGATAGTCGCCCGCGGTTTGACCTGGCTCATTGCTCCGGCCCGCTTCAGTGAATAATGCGCCAGGAACATCGACGGTCAGATAGTTGCCATTCCTGGCGACAAAAGCATGGAGGTTGCCAATGGCATCAAAGTAGAGGCCGCTGATCAGGCCGTTGGCAGTGATCCCAATGGGCAAGGTAGAGCAGGAAGCACAAAGACTGATTGGAGTGAATGTGTAAGCGTTACTCGCCGTCGCTGAGTGCGAGTTCTCAGCAGCTGGCGAGCAGGGCGACGGTGAACAGGCACAGCGGGAGGCTTTTCGCCAGCCGAAGCGATCTGCCTTTTATGGGTCGAGAGTCATTTGGGTTCATGTTTTTTTCTTCTTTCTTTGCTCCCGCAAAGCCACGGAATTTCCCGAGGTTTATTCGCGTTTATGAAAAACCGTCAGAACTCGTCCAGTCGGGCGTCGCCTGATTTTCATGCAGGGCATCGCCTTATATGCGCCGAATCGGCGCGAGCAACTGCACATTTTACGTAGACAGCGGTCGCCCGTAAACGTTTCTTGCCATGGCCGCGGGAATTTGTTACAAGGGGCGTAATTTCTTCCAGCCTTAAGAGGGAAACATGCGAAAATTTAAACCGTCTCGGCCGTGCCTTTTACCGTTTCGTCCGCTTCTGATCGTCGCGGCCGCGTCATTGCTAATGTCCGCTGTCGCTCCGAGCACTAAGGCAGATTTAATCGCTTATTTCAACTTCGAAGATTCTACGATAGGTGGGTCTCCAGACTTTACGTCGGAGGCGGACCAAGGACTAGGGATTGCCACGACAATCATGACGAATTACAATCCCGCTGATATAACGACCGTCAGCTCCACGTTCACTGACAATCGTTGGCCTACTGACGTGGACCCGCCGCTCCTTGCGCTCGGTATGGCTAGCACCGCGAACAATAGCCCGGGGGATTTCGATATTCCTCTCTTATCGTCGACGGGTTTGTTTCAGGACATGACATTAAGCTTCGCCGTTAATGTCGCTGGAAGCGGCTTCACTATGGCTGTGCTTTGGTACAGCATTGATGGAGGAGCAACTTTCATCAATTCGGGTAATTCTGTGGTAATTCCGATCTCTGGGGTCCAGATACTTAGTTTGGCCGTTCCTACCGCGGCCAACAACCAGCCATTACTCGTCCTGCGACTCGAATTCACCGGAGGACAATCAAATGGCGGCAATATCCAAGACATTATCGACAATATCCGAGTAGAGGGCACGATTACTGGAACACCCTCGCCGACGCCTACTGTTACCCCGACGACAACGCCAACCGCAACAGCTACGGCAACGCCGACATCCACAGCCACGTTCACGCCTACGCCTACTGCCACGGCGACAGCCTCTGCGACGCCGACTACGACAGCTACTCCCACGGCTACGGCTACGGCGACGCCGACAGCCACGGCCACGTTCACGCCTACACCTACTGCGACGGCGACACCTACTCCGACCCCGACTACGACAGCCACTCCCACGGCTACGGCTACGGCGACGCCGACAACCACAGCCACGTTCACACCTACACCTACTGCGACGGCGACAGCTACTCCGACCCCGACTAGTACCCCGAGCTGCATTCCCATCGTGATTGAGGGAAGCATCGATGACACCGATCCCACGCAGACTGATAAACTCAACCGCAGCGGTATTCCGCAAACCTGTCCGGCGACTACGACGTGCGCGATCTTTGGTGACGGGCTGCTGCACCATTACGATTCGTACACGTTCACGAGCACAAGCGGCTCGACGCAGTGTGTCGCGATCGATACCAACACAGCGTGCATGGCCGCCCGCTTCATCTTCACCGCCGCTTATCTGGGGAGCTTCGATCCGAACAACATCTGCACCAACTGGATTGGAGACTCAGGCTTCAGCCCGGATCCGGATCAAGCCTTCCAAGTTGAGGTTCCCGCTGGAGAAACGTTGGTGGTAGTGGTCAGCAACGTCACTGCCGACGCAACGTGTCCGGACTACACTGTGACGATAACAGGGTTGTGCACTGGCACCACGCCTAGCCCGACGCCAACTTCGACGGCCAGACCTACGCCTATACCGCGTGGAGCGCATCGGCCGAGAGCGCGCCCGACTCCGCCGCCTCACATAACACCGGTGCCGCCGCCACCTTCGCCACGGCCTACTGCAGCGCCGCGGCCTACTCCGCCGCCTCACCTGACACCGGTGCCCACTCCCTCTTCGCCACGCCCCACTCCAGCACCGCGGCCATAGGCTAACACTACACACCGGCGTTTTGCGTTGGGCGAACGTCCGCGATACGCGGTGATCAAACTTGGAGCCATGAAGCTTATGCGTTAGACTTTCGTCAATTTGAAACGCGAAGAAATTGATTCGCCTGGCCTTAGAGACAAGCGGCCCTCGACCTGCCGCCGAACGGCGTCTGTTCCCGTAAGTTTCCGCGTACGCGAGCGGTAGGCCGTTTTAGAATCGACTTTGCGCCGCAACCTCTGACTGCGTTTCTGGAACTGGAATCAGCCCTTCACTCCTCCAAGGCCCCCGGTTTATTTCTCAGATGTGGCATTGGATTCAAAACGACTAATGATGTCGGTGGCGAACCGCTCTGAAAACCCAGCGATAAACCCCCACAACAAAGCCTTTCCATAATCCCCGCCGGTCGCACAGTGAACCTTAAAAAGCACGGGCAATCCTATCTCGCTGTTGGTTGGATCGTCGGGGACAAAGTGGGGAAAGAGTTCCCCTTGTAGCATCCCGGAGACAAAGAGAATATAAGTAACCAGGGCAAGGATGCCGCCTGTGAGCGGCGAGAGACACACATATACCCATGAATTTGCCAGCAGCGTGAGGTCGTCGTCGGACATCGTTTTCAGGCGGCGCTGGAGCCCGACAACGCCACCGACCACGCCAACAGTGAATATCGCCAATGCGGTGGGCACGCCGCCATGGTACAAGGCGTAGAACGAACCTGGGATGATGATACACAAGAGAACCGCCAACGCACTCACAAGTCGATTGCTGACCGTCCGAATCAACCTTAACTTTTCGTTCATAGGGAAGGGAATAAGTGTTCAGGCGGGTCTAACGAGATATAGATGGAATTTTTCCGTCTAATCGGCCTGCTTACCTGGGGAGAGCCCGACAAAAGCGGAATCATGGCGAGAATTGTGCCCGACTATTCGACATTTGGGAAGCACAATGATTCACGGTCGATTCTTTTCGAGTTGGAGAAAAGCTGTGCTGGAATTCTCAAACGAAATGCCGTTCTCGTTTGTCTAAACGCCTCGCTGAGGGTGGGATCTACGATTCGCAAGAACGGCTCAATTCTCAGGTTCCGTAGGAACCCTAACCAAGAAAGTTAGCTGCAAATGAAAATCACAATGAAACTACAAATCGTCGTGCTCGCTGCGCTATCGCTCGGCATCGCAAGCCTGTGCTCTGCACAGAGCGATGCTCCTTATACCGAAGGTCCAGTCTGGAACGTTACGATGGTCAAAACTAAGGCGGGCATGACCGACGAATACCTCAAAGGCCTCGCCAAGACGTTGAAGGCTTCGCTTGAGGAAGCGAAGAAGCAGAATCTTGTCCTCGATTACAAGATCCTGCTCGGCGACGCCTCTACACCGCAGGACTTCAACATCCTGATAATGGTGGAATCGAAGAACATGGCCGCGCAGGATAACGCTCGCGAAAAGTTTGATCCGAACGCCAGAAAGGTCGTGGGCACAATCGATCAACAGCAGGCGTTGCAAGTGAAACGCCTTGATATTCGCGAGATCGTTGGCACGAAGCTCATGCGCGAAATCACGCTGAAGTAATCCCGCGTGCTCGATTAATTCGGGGATCTGATGCCATCGCCGGTGAGGAATCGCTCATCGTCGTCTGTGGGGTACCGGCAGGAGCGACGTAGTGTGAAATTCGCAAAACCATTTTCAGTTGGACGCGGGCGAGATTCCCCCTGCACATTCGTTCGACGATAGAGCTTACGATCAACGAAACGCCGATTATCACAGTAATCGGCAAGGCATTTGGGATGTCGGGCACGCGCCCAGAGGTCAATCAAATCGCAGAAAGAGGCTGCCCCAGTATGCTGTTTGGGAGATTCATCCCGTGATGGCGTTGCACGTGGTTCAATAAATTGCTTAGAGATTTGTGGTTTTCTATCTCGCAAGCCGCCGGCGTGATCTCATATGATTCTTTGATGAAAACGATAACTCTCCCATTAAGAAATTTAATGAACCGCTCGCCTTCGTGCGCGTTTCTTCTGATTCTGTTCCTGCTTGTCTGCTTTGCTACTCCACCAAGCGCGCAAGCGATCAGTCCGCCGCCGGATGGGTGCTACACTGGATTCACAACGGCGGAAGGATGTAATTCGCTTCAGAGCCTCACCACCGGCGTTGGAAACACAGGGGTTGGTTGGTATTCGCTCTTTGCCAACAGCATCGGAAGTTACAATACCGCGATTGGCGCGGGCGCGCTGGACCTCAACAACGCAGACAACAATACGGCCACCGGCGCGGCAGCACTTTTGCTCAACACGACCGGCGACAACAACACGGCTACCGGGGCAGACGCGCTTGTCTTAAACACTACCGGGACACAAAACACCGCTAACGGGGCATTCGCCCTTTACAACACGGTGGGCAGCGGCAACATCGGGATAGGATATCAGGCTGGATTCGCTCTTACCAACGGCAATAGCAATATCGCGATCGGCAACATTGGCGTTGCTGGCGAGTCAAATACAATTCGTATTGGCGATCCGGCGGTTCACGCAGGCATCTTTCTAGCCGGGATTACTGCAATGAGTCCCGCAGCACCGAATCAGGCAGTGCTGGTAAATCCTGCGACCGGCCAATTGGGCAGTGCCGATGTCAGTAGCTTTGGGGTGGTCAGCACCGATCCAGGGAATACCGCCGTTGGCGATCAGGTACTCGTTTCCAACACGGGAGAATCCAACACCGGCACGGGCTTCCGTGCCCTATTTAGCAATACAAGCGGCGCTGGCAACGCAGCCACCGGCGCTGAAGCGCTGGAAAACAATGACAGCGGAGGATACAACGACGCTGTGGGGGCCTTTGCGCTCTCTAGCAACATTGATGGATCATTCAATAATGCTTTTGGCAATACCGCGCTTTCTTTAAACATCCATGCCTCGGAAAACACTGCCATCGGCGATCTGGCTCTCGCGAACAATGACTCAACTGGAAACGGCAAGGCGCAGTTCAACACGGCCGTTGGCGCACAGGCGCTTCTTACCAACACTGACGGCGATTCAAACAACGCCGTTGGTGTTTACGCGCTCGGCTTCAACACTACTGGCGCGTTTAACCAGGCTATTGGTGTTTCTGCGCTTTTGAATAATACGACTGGCAGCTTCAATGTCGCCATAGGTGACACTGCCGGCAATAACGTTACCACGGCTGATAATGTTATCTGTATCGGCGATCTGGTCGCAGGGGACAACGTGAGCGACAGCTGCTATATCGGCAATATCTTCGGTCAGCCCGGCGGCTCGCAAGCGGTCTATATAAGTGGAGACGGCAAACTGGGGTTCCAAGTTTCTTCGCGGCGCTTCAAAGACGAGATCAAGCCCATGGACAATGCAAGTGAACTAATCTACCGCCTCAAGCCGGTGAGCTTTCGCTACAAGGCGGAGATTGAACCGAGTCGCCCGCTCGGCTTTGGACTCATTGCAGAGGACGTAGCAGAGTTAAGTCCTGATCTGCTGACTCGTGATGGCAATGGGAAATTGGGCTCCGTCCGCTACGACGCAGTGAACGCGATGTTGCTCAATGAGTTTCTCAAAGAGCATCGAACAGTGCAAGAGCTAAGCGACCGTGAAAGAGCAGGCATCGCAACTCCAGAAAGTGAGCGCACAGCTCGCCACGGGACGAGTCCGTCCGACTGGCGGACTTGCACTGAGTAAACCTGCGTCCCATCCGGTCGCCAGGAACGAGTAAAGCAATCACCGCCGCGCAATCACAGCTTTCGGTTTGGTCGCTCCCGTACCGCTCCCGCGTACGTACGCATGCGCGAGACAGACAACAACCGCGCTGCCGGGACTCGCAACAAGTGTGGGCTGCCCTGCAGTTTCTGTCTTGACACCGTACGGGCTGGGCGGCGAGCATCGAGTTCGCGCAAGTTGTTCAGGCGTCTCCCCAAGAGCTCCACCTGACCACTTTCCGCAAGGCAACCGCGAGTGAATGGTTCGCTCGCACAACTTGAGATACTGGCTATGGGAATCAAAGAAAATTCTTTAGAGTTCGCGCCGGGGGAGCAAAAAGAGGGAGTGACGCCGGCCGAGTCAACCCTGGGAAGTTTCAAGCTGCGTAGTATTAACAAAGCTTTTCTGCCTTTGCTACTCATCATTTGCGCTTTTGCTTCATCGGCTTTGGCGCACTCCTTGTTTGTCGTGACGAGGTTGTCCGACGCCGTGGCTGTGATCGACGATTCGACCGACCAAATCACCACCAGAATCCCTGTCGGCGACGCGCCGGTTCGTATCAGTATGTCACCGGATCGGCTCAAGGCCTACGTTTCCAACGACACGAGCGCAACGGTGTCGGTTCTTGATACGGTCGCTCTCACAACCACCGCCACGATTCGCGTGGGTCCCCATCCGCAAGAGAGCGCGGTCACCCCGGATGGTGGACGACTCTTCCTCGTACATCAAGCTACCCCCACCGTCACCGTCATTGATACCGAAACCAATTCAGTCATCACCAATGTCGTTATTGGCGGGCACCAGGCCAAAGACATCTTGTTCACGTTGGACGGACGCTTCGCCTACGTCGCGAACTATACCCAAGCAGCAGTGAACGTGATTGATACCGCCACCTACCAAGTGAGGACGATCCCCACCGGCGCCGGCCCCCGTCGCCTTGCCATTTCTCCCGCGGGCCATCGCGTGTTTGTCACCAACAACGGGGCCGACTCTGTATCCGCTATCGATACACAGACCCAACAGGTGATCGCAACAATTCCTGTTGGACACAAACCGAGAGGAATTGCGATCACGCCCAGCGGCGACGCGATTTACGTGGGCAACGTGCAGAGTGCAACAGTCTCCATCATCGACTCTATTACACTGACTGTGATCGACACAATCGCGGTCGGAATCAAACCGTGGCAAGTGATTTTTACGGAGGATGGAACACTTGCATTCGTGTCCAGCTCTGTGTCCGGGACTGTTTCGGTCATCGACACCGCGACGCGAGAGGTCATCCAAACGCTCGTGACTGGAAGCGGTTCTTTCTTTTCAGCGATCAATCCAGATGGGACGAAATTTTACGTGTCCAATAGCAACGACACAACCGTATCAGTCATTGATATTCCGTCGCTGACTGTCGTGGATGTAATTCCCGACGTAGGGTCGTACCCGTTTGATATGGACTTTGGTCCGTAGCCGTCCGCCGGAACGCGGATCAGTGCTAACGGCATTCGCGTTTAGAAGCAACGTCGTCTTGCAAATCGTCCTCAACAATCAGTAAAGGTGCGGTGAACAAATAAGGGGTTTGCGTCGGTACAAGCTAAGATTTGCTTATCGGCATCCTGCGGCACCTATCCGAGGCCGTCGGAGCCAAATGTCAGAATGTATAAACAAATCCATTCCACTTCGTCGGCCATCGACAATCTCGTCGTGAAGGCATAGAGCCTACTCGATTGAAAGCCTCGCTCAGGAGTTGAACTACAGCCCGAACGCGTAGAGCTTGTTGTCCCACGCGCCTACGAAAACCTTTCCATTGACCACCATCGGCGCTCCATATATCGAGCCCCCGATCGTTGAACGGCTCGACCAGAGCCGGGCGCCGGTTACCGCATCGAAGGCAAGGAGTTGTCTACCTGACCCGTCTCCGTAGTAGACCACGCCTCCAGCGACGGTTGGCGGTGAGACCGACGCGAAGTTTGGCCCCACGACCGTCTGCCAGGCGAGGCTTAATTGGCAGTTTGCGTCCACCGCGAGAGCCACCATGCCGTGCATAAACCCGCCCGAATTTGAGTCTGACGAGTTGCCAATGTAGAGCAGATGCGTCGTGTCAGACCACGCCGGAATGCCGTTGAACTGCCAGTCGCTGACGTTCGCGACCTGCAGCCGCTGGCTGGGCCCTGCCGAGACATTACCACGTTCGTAAGTAATCAGAACGCCCGTTTTGTTCTTCGCGGCGACCATGGGAGTGCAGCCCGGTGGCTGGTAGAGAATAGGAGTTGCCCCGAAGTCAACGTCGCTACCCGTTAACCCGGGGTAATTCGAACCCAGCACGCGCAGAGCCGATGAGAGCTCGACCACGTTCTCACAATATCGGTAGCTCTGCGGGTTGGTGAGCGCGTTGCCCGTCGCGGCAAACACGTGGCCGGTTGCCGGGTCAATCGAAACACCGCCGGGTCCCCAGATGCCGCCGCCGTTAACTCTGGGGCCGGCCGGAAGGAATGCGCGCACCCGTTGGTTGGCGATATTGATGGCTACCACCTTGCCGTGATACGGCGTGAAGTCGCAGTGGCTGGCGATCTCCGCGTAGGCAATGCCGTTGTTAACATTGACCGCCCCATACGTGTGTTCGTGGGCGGGGTCGGTGGTGACGGCTACCGGCCAACCCGAGAGTGTATCTCCTGTCGACAGGTCGAGGGCGTACATATTACCGTCGCCGCCCACTACAAACATCCGATTGTTGGCCCGGTCGAGGAACGGTGAGCCGCTCACTCCAAAGATACCGTCAGGGATGTCGTGGCAGCTGGTCTGCTGCGATCCGAGATTCCGTTGCCAGACCATTGTCCCTGAGGCCACGTCAATCGCGTAGAGGTCGCCATGCTCGGCCCCTATGTAAACGAGCTCCTTCGGTGATCCATTAACGATCACGTCGGTCGCCAGGACTGGCTGCATGATTGTCACCGCGCCCAGGTCAAAGCTCCACAGCAGGTGGAGGCCCGCGACCGTCGAGGGTGTTATGATTGTCTCAAAAGGGTTCTCGCCGGTCCGCTGCAAGTTGAAGCCGTACATAGGCCAGTCACTTGCGGCCGCCGGATTAGCACCGACTGTCAACCCAAAGGCGGCGAGGGCCATGAGCAAAGCTCCGCGAAGCTTCGCAGGTGTTCGGCATCTCGCGGTCAATGGCATCGGCTCTGACGAATTTTTCATGGTCACATTCCTACCGGTGTCAATGTCGAAAAGTCAAGCATCATCGGAAGATTCGAAGCCCATTACCTGTGCGCTGCGATTAATAGTTCCCCTGCTTGCTTGACGATCAAATCGTACATCGTTTTACATCCCGACGCCCAGGTACTCGAGCACGTTCGCCTACCGAAATTCGACGCGAGGAACATTCCAATCTTAACGAACGCTACCGAGCTCTGCTTGAAATTTCGGATTGCCCATTGCTGATCCCCGATTTGGGATGATGCAGTGGCTCGCGGAATCCTCACAGTCGTCGAAATCGCAATTCTCACTACGCTCATCATTGCGACGCGGTGCGCGAATTATCAGGACGTTTTTGTCGCCGGGAACGTTTACTTCGTTGATTCGGATTGTTATGCGCGCATGACGCGCGTGCAGTTGGTCAGGGCAAAGCCGGGGCTAATCATCCGGCATCACGCGTTTGAGAATTTTCCGCAGGGGACGACGCCGCACACGACTGCGCCGCTGGATTATCTCATCCTCGGATTGTCGCTTCTGCTAAATCCGTTCACGGCGCATTCAATCGATATGGCCGGAGCATTTATCTCGCCGTTGCTTGCATTGCTTGGAGGCTGGTTTCTCTGGTGGTGGTCGCGTCGAATGAAATTCCGTTATCGTTGGGTGATGCTGATCCTGTATGCGATCAGCCCGATTCTCGTCCATGGGACGCAGCTTGGCAGGCCCGATCATCAATCGCTAGTGATCGTGCTAGTGACACTCGGAATTTGCGCCGAATGGAGCTTGCAAATGAAAGCAGCCGACATGGCCGCCTTTTTAGAAGTGAACAGCTGGGCTGCCGTGAGCGGAGCCGCCTGGGGATTTGCGATCTGGGTATCCGCTTACGAGCCGCTCGTTTTATTTTTCGTCGTGACTGCTACGACAGTTCTGGTGAATCGCCGCGCGCTTTTCGCGCGGGTTAGGCGCACGACGTGGATTGTTCTTGCGGCGGTTATTGCCCTCGGGCTTTTAGTTGAACGACGGCTTCCGTCGTTGGCGATTGTTCAATCAAACGTGGTTTTCAAAAAATGGGCGGGCACTATCGGCGAACTCGCGCAGGTCTTGCCGACCAATCTGGTGTGGTTGCGCTGGTGCGGATATCTCATTTTGATCGCGCCGTTTTTGATTTGGATGTGTGTGCGCAACCGTAACGGCGGCCGGAAAACACCGGTGTTCGTTCTTGTACTTCTCGCTGCAACGTACGGCCTGACCATTTGGCAGGCGCGCTGGGGATACTTTTTTGTTTTGATATTTGCGCTCGCGCTCCCGGCTCTGCTCGCGCCAATTAAATCGGGTGTAGCAGTCTGGATCGCTTTTGTCTTATCGATCTTTCCGATTTTGCACGATTGGGATGAGAAGTTCTGGCCGAACGAAGCGCAGTTCGCCAGCCACATGGAACGACGGATTGAATCGGTGCAGATTCGCGATCTGGCACTCAGTTTGCGATCGGCAGACGTGCATCCGTTTCTTGCGCCGTGGTGGGTTTCACCCTCGATCGCCTACTGGTCCGGGCAGCCCGGGATCGCGGGAAGCTCACACGAAAGCCTTAACGGGATCGAGGACAGCGCACGATTTTTTATTTCCGAGGATTTCCAACGAGCGCGGGAGATTCTTCAGAAAGACAAGGTGGCGTGGGTGTTTGCGTACGACTCCGACCGGGTCGCCCAAAATTCCGCAGCGATTCTGAATGAGGCATTGCCTGCCAATCCGCTGTGTCGCGTGTTGGATCGAAGGCCGAGCCAGGCGCCGCGATTCCTCAATTTTTCCGCGCAAAACCCGACATGCAAGCTCTACCGAGTATCTGTTGAACGCTAAAACGACAAAAAACTTTTCACTCAGAAAAGAGAATCCGTTGACAGGCATCCGCGAGTGTCACATTACTACTAGATGCTCAAAAGATTCGTCCCGCAAAAGCCGGCGCCCCCGATTCGAGAAGAACCGCGGAATCCGGTTCCAGATGAAAGCCATCATTTTGCGAGTCGCGAAGAGGCACCACCAAAACCAACCATAATCGATAATCCAAATCCAAAACCTAATCCTATGGCAGACCACGGAGGCAAAGACATCCTCTCGAGCGATGTCGAAATCAAAGGCTCGATCAAGTTCCAGAAAGAACTGCTCATCGACGGCAAAGTCGAAGGCGACATCAACTCTGACGGCGTTTTGACAGTCGGTGAAAACGCTGAGATTCGGGGTGAGATCAAAACCAAATCGATCACCGTCTATGGCAAAGTGCACGGCAATATCACCGTTGCCGAGCGCTGCGAGCTAAAATCCAAATGCGTGTTGCAGGGAGATCTCAAAGCAGCGCGTCTTGTGATTGAAGAAGGGGCAACCTTTATCGGGAAATCGGAAGTCACCACCGGAGCCGTTTCTGCAAAAGCTGCGCCGCGCCCTGAAGTCTTGCGGTCCAGCGAGCCGATCAAAGCGGCATTCGGAGTGCGAGCGTAAAAGAAAGGTTTCGGCAAGCATAAAGTGGCCAATCCATCGCCTGCAAAAGTCAGTGCGGAATGTCCGCACTGTGGCTTTAAGCAGATGGAATACGCGGCGGCCAAGAGTTCGATCTGCCGCCAGTGCGGCCGCTCTTTTACTCCGTTCGCACCGAAACCTGGCCTAAAGCTGCGGACGACTGAAGAGGCGCCTGCGCCGGAGACATCTTCCTCTATTTTCGGCAGACTCGAGGAGTTTTGGAAACGCCAGACCAGCTCGGTTGTTGAATGTTTCGAATGCAAGCGAAAACAGCAGGTCTCTGGCGCCGCGAGTTCAACAATCTGTCCTTCCTGCAGCGCGCACATTGACCTGCGCGATTACAAAATCACCAGCGGGTTCAGTCGAAGCATTCGCACCCGCGGTAATGTGCATCTTTCCGGCAAAGGTGATCTTGCCAGCAGTAGCGTGGAGTGCCAATCGGCTCTGATTGAAGGCAGGCTGCGCGGCAATCTGCATTGCGATACCGCGACAATTAACTACTCAGGGAAAATCCCCGGCCGCATCAGCGCCCGGCACCTGGTCGTTGATCGCAAAGCTGACATTCACTGTTTCCGGACGGTTCGCGCGGAGCAGATCGAAATTAAAGGCAGGATGTCTGGAGAGATCATCGCTCAGACTGTAACGGTCTATAGGAAGGGTTCACTGGAAGGAGATGTCACAGCAAGGGCGATCAGCGTGGAGAAAGGCGGAATGTTTTCCGGCCAACTCGCCATCGGTCAGCTCGGTCTCACACAAGGAGAATTGCTTGGGGAAGAAGAACCGACCGCTTCACATACGACAAACTCCAGCTTTTCAGACACCGCAGCGCGGCCGTTGCCGGCCACCTAGTACGATCAGCTTCATGCGAAGACTGCATCCACGCAGTCCTTACCAGAAACTCGGCGGTTATGTTCATCTGCCGCGTTTGATTGACAAGGCGAGGCTGCACCGCAAAGGCTTGCTTGACGGCTACAACTACAAAACCGTCGGATTCGACAAGCATTTACTCGCATTTCTCAAAATCGACGGGGACGCGTTCGAAGAGATCGCGAACAAGCTGGACGAGGACGAAACAATTCTCGCCTGGGTGCAGAAAAATGGAGAGCAACATGCGCCGGAAGCCGTCGAACAATGGAACGCGGCCATGATCTCACGCCATCCCGATACCGCCGCAAAAAAGGCGCGTTTCCTGCATTTTCTCAAAGAAGCCGGCGGCGACGGACGTAAAGATATTCGAACTTATTTCGATCTGATCGAGTTCGATGAAGGAAGGCGCAAATAACGCAACCTGAGCCGTGTAACTGGTTAAATCGTTACAACGTTACATCGAATCTTCGATTCAACGACCAACGTACGAAGCCAGTATCTTATCGGCATTCTCGAGCGTCTCTTTGCTACCGATGTCGAGCCATTGGTCTTTGATCTGAAACGTCTTCACCGGCTTGCGACTGTAGAGCCACTGCACAAAACGGCCCGGCTGATCCGCGTTGTTTCCCCCCGCCAAATACGTCCTCAAAAGCGACAGGACCGCAGGCGAGTAATAATAAAGGGCGATCGCGGCGAGTGTTCCCTGTGGCTTTTGCGGTTTTTCCTCAAACTGGGTGATGACTCCTGCGGCATCAACGGCCACGTTGCCGTACTTCTTGATCGCTTCAGTGTCCCCCACGTCGTGAACCGCAACGGTCACTTCGGTGTTTCTCGCGTATGCCACAAAATCTGCCAGCGAATTGGTAAACAAATTGTCGCCCGCGGCAATTAACAAGCCGGTTTCGGACAGGTTCTCATGCGTGACAACAAAATCGATGTCTCCAATTGCGCCCAGCTTGTCGCCATCGCTCGTGGAACCGTCGTTTACGACTTTGAATCTAAATTCAGGATGGCGTTTCTGATAAGCCTGACTCCATGCCTGAAAGTCCGCTGAGAATTTGTCGTTGGTCACGATATAAATCGTTTCCAAGGCGGGAATGCCGGCGAGATTGTCCACCAGCCATTCGATGATCGGTTTGCTGCCGACTGTGAGCAACGGTTTCGCTTTGTTTAGCGTCAGCGGGTACAGGCGAGTTGCATATCCGGCAGCGAGAATCAGAACGTTCATTAGATCAAAAGAGTTCGCGGCAAAGCAGAAAAACGCTCGTATTTTCTCTACGGTTTAGCCGACCCGAGCAGAATCGTCTCTTTCAAATGCTGCTGGACGATCCGGATCCGCTGTGAATCGGTGATCTTCGCATGGCTGGAGCCGTCCATCACGTACAATGTGTCGATCGCCGCGCCAGCCTGGGTGTTAACTCGAGAAAGAGGCACCAAAACATTTTCGCGATCGAGACAGCTCAGCACATCATAAAGCAGACCGATCCGGTCCGGGGCTTGAAACTCAACGAGCGTGTAAGTCGGATGCGTTTTGTTGTCGATCGCGATGCGAGTCGGAAAGTCAATTCCCACCGCGGCACGATGGCTCGAGCGCTTCGCTTTTTCGATCGATGGAACAAAGTCGAAGCTCTCGTCCTCGAGTGCTCGACGCAGTGTTTGTTCTACAAGTTCGAAATCGCGCGGGTTCGAAACGGGTTGCGCTCTTGTGTCGCACACGCGGAAAACGCCAAGCACTGCGTTATCGCCGCGCGGGAAAACATCGGCGCTCAAAATGTTCAGCGGCACGACCGACAATGAGCCGGCTATTTTCGCCAGGAGCCGTTCGCGCTCCCACGTGCAGAAGGTCATCACCGTGTGCCCCTGCTCGGGCACGATCTTCCACTTCACTGCCGGAGCGAGCGGAGACTCTTTCTCGGTGGAAACGCTCTCCAGAAAAGACCGCAACAACTTCACGTGCTCGATAATCTCCGGCACGCCAGTCGCCCGGAAATAATGATCAGGCATATATTCGAAATGCGTTTCAATTTCCTCCGCGTAGTCGGGTGAAAGATTCTGGGCGACAGAGGCGCGCAGGCTTTCGCGTGCGATTCTGGTTTGTTCGTAATAAGACTTTCGGTCGGCGAGGTAACGCGAAGTCTGGTGAAACAATTGCCACACCAGCGATTCCTTCCAGTCCGACCACGCGTCGGCGCTTGTGCCCTGGCCATCAGCGAGAGTAAGCAGCATGAGCGCGTCGAGGTTTTTTTGGTCTTTCACAGTCTGCGCAAATTCCATGATTGTTGCGGGATCATCGAGGTTCCGTTGCTGCGACATTGTGGACAAGGTGAGGTGATGATCGACGAGCCGTATCAGCGATTTCCGCCGTTCGGAAGCCAATTGCAGACGGGCCGCAACGCGCTGGGCGAACAGCGCGCTGGCTTCGGAGTGTGGCCGGCCCACGGCCTTGCCGCTGTCGTGAAGGAGAAGTGCGAGATACAGAACCAGTGGGTCCGCGAGTTGTTCAAACAATTTGCGATAATGAATCAGCTTCGGATCATCGGTTTCCGCCAATGCATCAAGTTTGTCGATGCATACCAGCGTGTGCTCGTCGGCAGTATACCGGTGCAAGAACTCGTGCTGCACAAGGCAGGTAAGCTGGCCGAATTCGGGAATGTACCGGCCAAGAAAATCCACCCGATGCATCATCCGCAGGATGCGTCCCACTTTGCCTTTCTGCGACAGAATCGATGTGAAGATCACACGCGGTCCGCGCGCATACTGATATGTTCGGGTTGCGTGGCGAAGGCTTCTGCTCAATAAATCTTCCAGTTCCGGGCTGAGATCGAGGTCACGCTCCTGCGCCAATTCAAATGCGCGCATCATCTGCTCAGGGTCGCTGCGAAAAATATCGCGCCGTGCCGGATACAGTTGTTTGTTTCGAACGTAGAAGGAATCACCAACTGGAGTCTTGTGCGCTCGTGTTAACGGGAGGAAACTGAAAAGAGCGCGGGTTTTGCTCGTAACGTGTCCGCTCACGAACTGTTCCGTAATTCGTTCCGTCACGCGCAGAATGTTTCGCGTGTGGTGGTAGCAGTCGCGCATAAGCGCCTCGCTACGAAGCTGGCCTTTTCGCGGCGAATAACCGAGCCGGCTTGCGATTTGTTCCTGCAAATTCATGTGCAGCATGTCGGTGGCGCGCCCGGTCGCGTAATGCAAGTCTGTGCGCAAGCGAAGAAGAAAATCGTACGCACGCTCGATCCGGCGCTGATCGCTTTCGCTTAGCCAATCTTTGCCGACGAGTTGGTTTGTGCTGAGCGAACCCTCTTTGAAGTAAGTAATCCAAAGCAGATTTTGATAGTCGCGCAGTCCGCCACAGCCGCTCTTCAGGTTGGGCTCTTGCAGATAAACGCTGTCGCCGAATTTTTTGTGTCGGGAGACTTGGTCCTTCATGCGTAGCTCGACGTAGTCGCGTTCGTGTCCGACGACGCATTTAGAACGAAATTGTTCCCGAAATTCTCTCGCCAGTTCTGTGTTGCCGGCGAGAAACCGCGCCTCCAGCATCGCAGTCTTTGTGCGCATGTCGCTGTTGGCCTGCGCGATGGCTTCTTTGATCGAACGCGTGGAGTGTCCAACTTTGAATCCGCTGTCCCACAACAGATATAGGATCTGGTTCACCATCTCCTCCAAGTGTGGCGAAACTTCGGCGCGCTGCTGGTGCAACAGCATAACGTCAACGTCGCTGAACGGATTGAGCTCGCCCCGGCCATATCCGCCAAGAGCAATCAGCGTCAGGGGCACCTCTTCGCGGTTTTCACGAGCCGCCGCGGACGACGCAGCGCCGAAGACGTATCGCAACAAAACATCAACCAGTTCCGCTCGACGCGCGCAAATTTCGCGCCCACCTCCACCAGCCTGGTGCCTCAGGCGCAAGCGGTGCTCTTCCACCTTCAGAAATTTTTTGTATAGCGGAAGGACCTCGGTGGGACGCCTGGTGCCTGTAGGTGCGAGGCTGCTTTCGGCATGCGCCAAAACTTTCTCCAATTCTCGAGATGCGTTCATCGCCCCTTTTGTTGCGGAACAATTTAGAACCGCAAATCCAAAAGCCAAAATCTGCGCACCGTCGCGCCGTAGGGTGCGGTGTCCTCAGCGCATCGGCAGTTGGCGTCCAATAAGACTCCGCTGAGGACAGCGACACTACAGAACAACTCAGTATTTCAGAAAGGATGTGACCGGTGTCGGCTCGAGTCGCTTTCGGCCTTCGAGGAATTCCAACTCAATCAGAAATTGCGCCTCGACCAGATCCGCACCGGCTTTTCGGATAAGCAGCGCCGCGGCGGCCGAAGTTCCACCTGTGGCGAGCAAATCATCCACCAGCACCACTCGCTCACCCGCTCTCACGGCGTCGGTGTGCATTTCCATTTCCGCCTCGCCGTATTCCAACGAGTACTTCGCGATTTCCGTTTTGTATGGAAGCTTCCCGCGCTTCCGAATCGGCACAAATCCAACTCCGAGTTCATAGGCAACGGCCGACCCAAAAACGAAACCGCGCGCATCGATCCCGACGATTTTGTCAATCTGTCTTCCGCGGCAGCGCTCCACAAAGAGATCGATGGAAGCGCGGAACAAGCCGGAGTGGCTCAAGACAGGCGTGATGTCTTTAAACACGATGCCTTTTTTTGGGAAATCGGGCACGTCACGCACGGCCGCTCGAAGCCTTTCAACTGTATCAGAGCCCATCGGCGCGAACGCTAGCGGACTGTAGGCCAACGTCAATCGGGGTCGCTATAGCAACCCCTGCATGAACCATCCCAGAGCAAGCATTGAGAAAGTTAGTGAGGCGCCCTTGCAGTTGAGCCGGTGGGTTACCAGTGCAAAAGCCCCCGATCCATCCACCAGCCAGGGCGCAGTTTGGACGTGTGCACGTAGCTGCCGGCCGTATCCGGGATGGCATGACAGTCGGTACGCAGCTTGAGCTCACAAACTTGGCGCCGGAACTGACTGCCCTCGGTTGCAGAGATTGCCAACAGAAAAGGGCAACCTAGAATAAGCTGCCCCAGTGGACCGTTACCTTCTCATTGCTTCGACAATCTGCTTTCTCGCCGCGGTTGTGCACACCGTTATCGAACTGCGTGCGGGAGTGTTCCGCCCGATGCGATTCAATTTCTTCGCCATCGGATTAGGTTTTATTTTTCAGACAGGTTTCCTGTGGATTCGAGGCCAGTACTTGGGACGTTGTCCGATCACGAACCTGTTTGAGGTTTTTATCTTTCTCGCCTGGTCAGTAGCCCTAATCTACATGCTGGTCGGTTCGGTTTATCGCCTTTCGCTGATGGGGGCGTTCACCGCGCCACTGGTATTGTTGCTGCAAGGTTTTGCCCTGATTACGCCGATCGATGCTCGGCATCCCGTAATCGTCCCGGCGAATTCCTGGCTTGAGTTTCACGCATCGATGTCGCTCGTGGCCTACGGTGTGTTCGCGCTAGCTTGCATCGCCGGTGTGATGTATCTGCTGCAGGAGCTCCAGCTGAAGACGCACCATTTGCATTCGATCTTTTATCATTTACCGCCGCTGACCAACTTGTTCGCTGCGATCACGCGCCTGTTGTGGTGGGGTTTTGCGCTTTACACCATAGGCATCGTGAGCGGCTTTTTTACTGGTCACCCGTTGCCGCGTATTCAGGTGGTGGCTGCGATTGCGCTGTGGCTGCTGTACGCGGCAATCTTGCAAGCCCGCCATCTCAAGTGGCTCGCGCCAAAACGTGTGGCGGCGTTATGCATCATTGGCTTCAGCGCTGCTCTGGCGCTTCTGTGGGGAATCACATTTACCGCGGAACTGCATCAGGTCCCATGAACCTGTTCTGTATCGGATTGAGCCATCACACCGCGAACGTGGCGACCCGGGAGCAGTTCGCGGGGAACGCCACAGCCGAATCCATCGCGCGCCTAGCCGGCTGTGCCGAAGCGTTGCTCCTGACGACGTGCAATCGCGTGGAGGTTTACGCAGTCTCAGACAAACGCATTTCTACCGACGAAATTGCGCGTTGTCTCATGGCAAAAACAAATCACGATCCGTACAATTACGCGCCGCCGTTTTATCGTTACGAGGACAACAAATGTGTCCAGCATCTCTTCCGGGTCGCCTCGGGGCTCGACTCGATGGTCGTCGGCGAGAGCGAGATATTCGGACAGGCAAAGAAGGCATACGAATCGGCCAGAACATCGGGAGCAGCCGGGCCGTATTTGCATCGTTTGTTTCAACGCGCGTTTCGCGTGGCAAAACAGGTGCGCACACACACGGACATTGCGCGCGGCGCGGTGTCGGTCGGTTCCGTCGCGGTCGAATTAGCCCAAAGAATTTTTGGCAAATTAAGCGAGTGCAAAGTGCTTGTACTCGGCGCGGGTGAAACCAGCGAGCGCACTGCACGTGCGCTTGTCTCGCGTGGCATCACTGATCTTCGGGTAAGTAATCGCTCGCTGGATCGCGCTCGCGAACTGGCACAGGACGTCGGCGGGCGTGCCGTGCCGTTCGATGATTGGGTGATGCAATGCCGTGAGATCGATATTCTGCTCACCTCAACAGCGTCGGAAACACCGTTGCTGACATCTGAGATCCTCGCGCCGATGTTGTGGGAGCGCGTGGATCGTCCGCTTTTCGTCATCGATATCGCCGTTCCACGCAACGTCGATCCCAGCGTAAATGAACTGGAAGGCGTTTATCTTTACGACATCGATTCCATACGCTCGGTCGCGGAACAGTCGCTCGCGCTCCGACGGCAGCAGGTCGCAGCGGCTGAAGCGATCATTGCCGATCATGTCATTGAATTTGTCGACTCGATCTCACGAGGATTGAATCGTCTCTCGCAGGCGGCCGAGTATTCCTCCCGCGGCGAAAATCCACTGCGCGCTTCCGAGCTGTAAGGAAAGCAGTCAGCTTCCCCTACAACGCATCGCGCGTTACATTTCCGCGATGGTTGCGAAGATCACCCTCGGCACACGGGGCAGCGAGCTTGCGCGCGCACAGACTCTGCTGGTTGAGAAGGCAATTCGAAGCGTGCATCCGAACGTCGCAATCGAAACCAAAATCATCGTGACACGCGGCGATAACCCCAAAGTTGTCGATCTCCGCGCTGGTTGGAAAGGATTATTCACGGCGGAAATCGAGCGAGCGCTTCTCGCAGGGGAGGTAGATGTCGCCGTTCATAGCGCAAAGGACCTGCCAAGTGAAATTAGCATGGGAGCACAAATCGCCGCAGTTCTTCCGCGGGCGCCAGTCAATGATGTCCTGATTTCCAAACAGTCCGGCGGTCTCGCTGCGCTGCCTTGCGGCGCGACGGTGGCTACGGGCAGCGTACGAAGGCAACGTCAGCTGCTTTGGAACCGCGCAGACCTCAAGGTCGTTGATCTTCGCGGTAACGTACCAACCCGTTTGCGCAAACTCGCCGAGAATGAGTGGGACGGCATTTTGTTAGCTCGCGCAGGACTGGAGCGCCTGGGCTTTTCGCCCAAGCGGACCGAAATCAACTTCGAAGCCGGGCAATTTTTTGTTGAGGTTCTTCCCCGCCAAATTTTTCTTCCCGCGGGTGGTCAGGGAATCATCGCTCTCGAAATTCGCACTGATGATGAAAGCACAAAAGCCCTTCTCGAGTCGGTAAGCGATCGCGAAACATTGCTTTGTCTGCACGCAGAGCGAGAATTTCTGCGTCGGCTGCAAGGCGATTGTAATTTTCCAGTTGCCGTGCATGCGACGACCAGGAACGGAAAGATGAAACTGCGGGCGCAAGTGTTTGAAGGTGAATCGCCGGCGCCACGACAAGCCGAAGTGCAGGGCAGTTGCGACGAACGTGACGCCCTGGCGGCAGAATTGCTGCAAAGGATCAGGCAGACCTAAGTGCATGAGCAAAGACGCCATTAAAGCGGGGAAAGTCCATCTGGTTGGCGCCGGGCCAGGTGATCTCGGCTTGGTTACATTGCGTGCAAAGGAGTGCATCGAAAACGCGGATGCCATCGTTTACGATCATCTGGCAAATCCAGACGTGCTCGCCTGGGCACGGGACGACGCGGAAATCATTTATGCCGGGAAACAACCCGGCGAAAGCCGCACGCAGCAGCAAATCAACGCGCTGCTGGTTGAAAAAGCACGCGAAGGAAAGCAGGTCGTTCGGTTAAAAGGTGGCGATCCATTCGTGTTCGGCCGGGGCGCCGAAGAAGCGCAGGTGATCGCCAGCGCGGGAATTCCATTTGAAATTGTGCCTGGGATTACCTCGGCTATCGCGGGGCCGGCTTATGCAGGCATCCCAATGACGCATCGTGCGCATAACTCGCACGTGACATTGTTCACCGGGCACGAAGATCCAACCAAAACGGAAAGCGTAGTCGATTATGCGGCGCTGGCGAAACTTGGCGGCACACAAGTGATGCTGATGGGCGTGGAGCGACTGGGAGACGTCACAAGCGAAATGCTGAAGAACGGTGTCCGCAGCGATTTGCCTGTCGCACTGGTTCGTTGGGCAACTACCGGGCAGCAGCAAACCCTTACGGGCACGCTTTCGGATATCGCCCAAAAAGCTGCGGCGAACAGTTTTGAAGCGCCGGCAGTAGTGGTGTTTGGCGACGTAGTATCGTTGCGCGACACGCTAAATTGGTACGAGAAGCGCCCGCTTCTGGGAAAAAGAATTGTCGTCACCCGAACACGTAAGCAGGCGAGCGCGCTAAGCAACAAGCTTCGGGCCCTCGGCGCCCACGTCATCGAACTGCCCACGATCCGGATCGAGCCGCCGAGTAACTTGCGCGAATTCGCAGAACTCGTCCAGGACGCGCACATTTACGATTGGATCGTGTTCACTAGCGCTAACGGAGTGGAAGCGTTCTTCGATATTTTCTTCAAACTTTACGATGACGCCCGTGAAATCGGCGGAGTGCGCATCGCCGCGATCGGACCGGCCACGGCGCAACGCGTGAAGGATTTTCACCTGCACGTCGATCTTCAGCCGGAAGAATTCGTCGCCGAAGCGGTCGTGCGCGAATTCAAGAAACAGGGAAGCATCGAAAACGTGCGAGTCCTTTTGGTGCGCGCCGAGAAGGCGCGCGACGTTTTGCCCAAGGAACTGTCGGCCGCAGGAGCGATCGTGGACGAAGCGTTCGCGTACCGGACGGTGCCCGAGACGCGCGACACCAGGGGCGCGCAGCGGCAACTCGCTCAGGGTGGCGCCGACCTGATCACGTTCACCAGTTCGTCAACAGTCGAAAATTTTCTGGCCCTCGGCCTGCCGTGGCCGAAGGGAATGCGCATCGCCAGCATCGGCCCGATCACCTCAAGGACCGTGCGCGATCAGGGACTCAACGTCGATATCGAAGCGCGCCGACACGATGTGGATGGGCTGGTGCAGGCGATCACTGAGCTGTTCGCTCAAAAAAACTAAACCGTCAGATGGTTGAAGAGCTGAACAGTTACCCTGCCACTGCTTCAACTCTTCAATGGCTTTAACTTCGCTACCTTCAGGCGTTGAATCGGAACTTCATTCGCCCGCGCTTGGCGTTTGCTCTCGCCTTGCGGCGATGCTTTTGCGAAGGCGTTTCGAACGCGCGCAAACGGCGGACTTCCTCAAGAATGCCCTCGGCGTCCAGCTTGTTCTTCAGGCGTTTCAATGCGCGATCGACCGGTTCACCTTTGCGCACAATGACTTCTGGCATCAATAATCACTCCCCTCGCTTTGGAAATACTTTAAGTCGGTGAGCCGGAGCGTACTCGGCGGAGCCTTGCGCGTCAAATCGCCTCAAAAAAAGCGATTGGACGCGAACACTGTCGATCGAGCGAGCACGAAAATCTGCGACCAAGCCCCGTGTTTTGCCTCGATTGCAGAATTCTTTCGCAACCGACTTGAAAAATCAGCAACCTTAATTATCAGATTTTGCGGGTGATTCAGGTTCAAAATCTGAAGAAGGTATTTGGCCCCAAGATTGCGGTGGACGGCGTCTCGTTTGCCGTGAAAAAAGGCGAAGTGCTCGGGTTTCTGGGGCCCAACGGCGCAGGGAAATCGACCACCATGCGGATGATCACCGGCTTTATTCCGCCGTCGGAAGGAAGCGTATCGATCGGTGGATTCGATGTAGCCGAAGATCCCATCGTGGCGAAGCGGCTTTTTGGCTATTTGCCCGAGAACGCCCCCTCCTACACGGATATGACCGTGCAGGGCTTTCTTAATTTTGCGGCTGAACTGCGCGGTTTCGCAGGCAAGGCAAAGGAAGCAGCGGTCGAGCGCGTCGCCGAGATGTGTTTTCTCGGATCTGTCCTCGCGCAAAGCATCGAGACGCTTTCCAAGGGTTACAAACATCGGGTCTGTTTTGCGCAAGCCATTATCCACGACCCCGAAGTTTTAATCATGGATGAGCCGACGGAGGGGCTCGATCCAAATCAAAAACACGAAATCCGCACGCTCATCCGGCGGATGGGCGAAACGAAAGCGATCATTTTTTCCACACACATTCTCGAGGAAGTTGAAGCGGCGTGCTCACGAGCAATCATCATCGATCGCGGCAAAATCGTCGCCAATGGGACGCCGCGCGAATTGAAGGCACGCTCCCAGACTGCGGGAACGGTCACGCTTGTATTGGCAGATGCCTATGGTGCGTTCGACGGCAGCGCCACCTCCGTGCGAGGGAAAATCGATAATCTCTCGCGAGTGGAAAAAACAGTAATCGTCGCCGAATCACCGTTTACCATTCGCGTTTTCCCGAAGGCCAATCCCGACTCATCGGCAGACGATCTGGCCGATGCGCTTGGTCAGCTGGTGGTCGACCAACGTTGGCCCATTCGTGAATTGCGTCGCGAAGAGGGTCGGCTCGATGAAGTGTTTCGCAGCATCACGTTATCCGATCGGGAACCGTGAGGCGGCAACTCCGTAAGAGCGATGAAATGAAAACGTCTCCTGTAATCACCATTGCCAAACGCGAACTTGGCGGCTACTTCGCCTCGCCGATTGCGTTCGTATTCATTGTTATCTTTTTGCTGCTGTCGGGATTTTTCACCTTCATGGTGGCGGGTTTTTTCGAAAATGGAGAAGCCACGCTGACAACGTTTTTCGTCTGGCTTCCGTGGCTCTATCTTTTTCTTGTTCCCGCTGTGGGCATGCGGATGTGGTCGGAGGAACGGCGTCTGGGCACAATCGAATTGTTGCTCACCATGCCGATTGCCGCCTGGCAGGCAATCCTGGGAAAGTTTCTCGCTTCGTGGGCAGTAATTGCGCTAGCCGTATTGCTCACTTTTCCATTCGTCCTGACCGTCAATTTCCTCGGTCATCCGGATAACGGAGTGATTTTTGCCAGTTACCTTGGAAGTTTGCTGATGGCCGGCGCGTACCTGGCCATTAGCGCGATGACTTCGGCGCTGACTCGCAATCAGGTGATCAGCTTCATTCTCTCAGTTGTGCTGTTGCTGTTTCTAATTGTCGCCGGATGGACACCTGTGGTGAATCTGCTCGGCCAATGGGCGCCGCAATGGTTGATCAATATCGTCAGCACCTTCAGCGTAATGACGCATTTCGCTAGTATCCAGAATGGCGTGATCGATTCGCGTGACATTCTCTTTTTCCTCTCGGTGATCGTATTCGCGCTTTTTACCACGAGCGTGATCCTGCATTCGCATCGTGCCGGCTGAGTACCAATGAAAAAGAAAGGCTTCGAGACGTATCTTTATTCGGCGATCGGCGTCGCAGCAATGCTGGTCTTGCTGGTTGTGATTAATGTGATCGCGGCGCAGACAAAACAACGCGTCGATCTTACAGCGGAGCGCGCTTACACATTGTCCGCTGGAACCCGTGCAATCCTCGCGAAGATCGATACCCCGGTGCAAATACGTTTTTACTGCACTCGCGGCGGCAACGCGATGCCCGCGTCTCTGAGAAACTACGCGCAACGCGTCGAGGATTTACTTTCCGAATACCGCCAGAGAGCGAAAGGCAAAATCGACATCCAGAAACTGGATCCGCAACCGGATTCCGATGCAGAAGATTCCGCGCGCCTGGACGGGTTGCAGCCGCAATTACTTCAAAACAATGAAAAAGTTTACCTGGGACTGAGCGTGAACATGCTCGACCAAAAAGAAACGATTCCGTTTTTGACACCCGCGCGCGAGCGACTGCTGGAATATGATGTTTCGCGTGCGATCGCGCGAGTGACCAATCCGGAGCGGCCCGTGATCGGGGTCATGAGTGCGTTGCCTGTAGCGGGCCAAATGATTCCCGGCCGAATGATGCTTCAACAGCAAAACGAACGGCCATGGATCCTCTACTCGGAATTGCAGCGCGACTTCACGGTGCGCAACATCGATCTGACCGCGGACAAGATCCCCGACGACGTAAAGCTGCTACTCATCATTCACCCGAAAGGAATTTCGGAGGCGACCCAGTTTGCCATCGACCAATTCGTTTTATGTGGTGGAAAACTGGTGGCATTTCTTGATCCCGATTGCGTCCTCGACGCGCAGCCGACCGTCGGTCCGGTGCCCGCGGCCAGTAGCTCGTCACTCGACAAGCTTCTGAACGCATGGGGATTGGAGTTCAACACTTCGCTCGTGGTAGCAGATCTGAATCACATGGGGCGCACCCAGCAAGGACGGGCGCCCACCGTGCTCGCCCTGGCTGAAGATGCGCTGAATCAAAATGACGTTCTCACAGCTCAAACCAACGCCGTAATGGTGATGGCTGGGGCATTCACGGGCACGCCTGCGGACGGACTAAAGCAAACCGTGCTGATCAAGTCTTCACCAAACTCCCAATTGATTGCTCCAATCGTCGCACGCGGATCCGGCGAGGAGATCATCCACAAATTTCAGCCTTCGGGAACTGAATACGCACTGGCTGTGAGATTGACTGGCAAAGCGAAGACGGCTTTCCCCAACGGCGCGCCCACTCCGTCGCCGTCGCCTTCGGCTTCGCCAACGGCAACGAAATCTGAACAACCGCCAGCTCTCAAAGAATCAACGAACGAAACGAGCATCGTTCTGTTTGGTGATACGGACATGATCCAGAACCAGGTCGCGGTCACACAGATGAACAACCTGTTTGGCGGACACGTATTCACACCAAAAAACGGCAATTTGGCCCTCGCGGAGGGAGCCATCGAGCAATTGAGCGGCGACAGCGATTTGATCGCCATGCGCAGCAGAGCCATAACTATGCGGCCGTTCACCGTAATTCGGGAAATGCAGGCCAGAGCCGAGTCGCATTATCAGGACACGATTCGCCAATTGGAAAGCAGCCTCGCCGAAACACAGCGCAAACTGAATGAATTGCAGCAAACAAAGCAGAATGGCCAGCAATTCATCCTTTCGCCGGAACAACAGCAGGAGATTAGCAACTTCCGCAAAAAAGAAGCGAGCATCAAAGCGCAGCTCAAAGATGAACGCCGCAAATTACGGGCTGATATCGATTCTCTGGAAAACCGCCTCAAGTGGCTGAACATCGCCGCGATGCCGGCGGTCGTGGCGTTCTCAGGCGTGTTTCTCGCTATTGGCCGCAGGCAAAGCCGGGCCGCGCGCTGATTGTTCCGGCATGAAACGCAAACACACCGGCATTCTGCTTGTGCTCGTCGTCATCGTTGGCGGCGCCGGATTGATTTTGCAAAAACGAAATCAGAGCCAATGGAGTGAATCGGCTGCGCCCGAGAGTGGCAAGGTCCTTGATTTTCCAGTCAACGATGTGGCGCACGTGGAGATTCGCAGTCCCAAAGGAGAAGTTCATCTGGCGAAAAAGAACGGCGTTTGGGTCGTGGCTGAAAAGGCCGATTATCCGGCAGATTTCCAGCGGGTAAGCGGTCTCATTCGACAACTGTGGGAACTGCGGCCGGTACAGCAAATCAAGGTTGGTCCCTCGCAATCCGGCCGACTGGAATTAACGGAGCCGGATCACGGCGCGAATGCCCAGCCCGCAGCAACTTCGCGCAGCGATGCGGGTGCGGCTGGAACAGTCGTGGAATTGAAGAATGAAAACGACAAGACCCTGGCAAAAATCATCCTCGGCAAGCGAGTGATGGCAAAGGAGAATGGCCAAGAGACACTTGGCCGCTTCCCCAGCATGCCGATGGGACGATACGTGCTCGCGCCCGGCAATGGAGGGAACGTCTCTCTCGTTAACCAACGTCTCGAATTCGACGCGCTACCGCAATCATGGCTCAAACACGATTTCGTCAAAATCGAAAATCCTGAATCGATCAGCCTCACAGGCCAAACCGGGCCGAAACACTGGACGTTGACGCGCAGTGACGCAAAAGCGGATTGGAAACTCACTGATGCGAAAAACGAAGAACTCAATAAAGGCACGGGGACCTCATTCACCAACCTGCTGAGTTCGCTCAGGTTCACAGACGTTCTCCCACCCGATGCGAAACCGGAAGAATATGGTCTCGATAAGCCCGAGCTATTGACCATCCAGACGTTTGACCGATTCACGTACACACTCAAAATCGGCAAGCTCTCGAGTGATAGCTATCCACTGAGCGTGTCTGTAACCGCCGATCCGGCAAAGGAACGGGCGGTGTCGCCTGACGAGAAGCCCGAGGATAAAACCAGATTGGATGAAGAATTCAAAACGCATCTCAAGCAACTGGAAGAAAAAGCCGCCTCTGAAAAGGAGTGCGAAAAGCGGATTTATCTCGTTCCCAAATTCTCTCTCGATCCTTTCTTAAAGGACCGCGCCGACCTGATCGCGAAGCCAAGCGCTTCGCCCACGCCATCTCCAACGCCGCGAAAGAACCGGTGACAGAGGGTAGCCAGCCCTGCCTGTCTCGGTATGCGGGCTGCCAGCCTGCACCAGAAGAGACGCTGGCAGCGTGCCGGCCAAGAAAGCGTGGCAGGCTATCCTCCGTTTCGAATTCCAAACTCGCAATTCGCCCGGCCTGATTTAATTCTGAAATCATGCAGGACGCGCTGACTCCAATGATGCAGCAGTACCAGCGGCTGCGGAAAAGTATTCCGGCCGATACGCTCCTGCTGTTTCGGCTCGGCGATTTTTACGAAATGTTTTTCGACGACGCGAAGGAAGCCTCGGGTCTTCTGAATGTGGCGCTGACGAAGCGCAATGGGGTACCGATGTGCGGGGTGCCGTATCACGCGGCGCATGGGTACATTCGCCGACTGATCAAGGCCGGGCGGCGCGTCGCCATTTGCGATCAGATGAGCGAGCCGCAACCCGGTCGCAAAATTGTCGAGCGCGAAGTTACACAAATCATCAGCGCGGGAACAGTGAGCGAATTAAGCTGGCTCGACGCCAAACGCGCCAATTATCTCGGCGCGATTTATGCCGATGGCGGTGTATTCGGTTTCGCGTACGCCGATCTCAGCACAGGCGAGTTCCGATTAACCCAGGCGCAGGATAGAGAATCGCTGCTCGACCAGCTCGCCCGCGTTTCGCCCGCGGAGCTGTTAATCAGCTCGGAGCAGAAAGCGCATATCGGTGAGATCGACCACGCGCTGGAATACGACAGCTACGCGTTTCTGCCGGAACAGGCAATCTTCACTTTGTGCGAACATTTCAAGACCAAATCGCTCGATGGATTCGGTTGCGCGCAGATGCCCGCGGCGGTCGCTGCGGCCGGAGCGATCGTGCATTACTTGAAACATCAACTGCGGCGCAAAATCGACCATCTCACTTCATTGCGCTGCGACGCACCGGCGCAGTACGTCCTTCTCGACTCCGCCACACAAGCCAACCTTGAGCTGGTTGAATCGCGCGGTGCACAGAACACAAGCCTGCTCGCCGTTCTGGATCGAACAGAGACGCCAATGGGCGCGCGCAAACTGCGCGCGTGGATTTTGCAGCCGTTGCGTGATGTTACGGAATTGCAGCGACGCCAGCAAATGATCGGCGATCTTTTGCAGGAGCCCGATTTGCTCGCTTCCATTCGCGCTGAGTTAAAATCCATCCGGGACATTGAGCGCGCCGCAGGACGATTGAGCCAGGCCTCGGGGAATGCGCGTGACCTCGTCGCGCTTAAAACTTCGCTTCAACAAATCCCCGCGCTCAAGCGTGAGCTTGGCAAACTCATCGAGCGCGCAAGCTTCGGAATCGGGAGCGCCCACACGTCACATTCGTCCCTTGGGTCCCATCTGCAGAACGCTCTTCACGAAATGCCAGTACTCGCTGAGAAGCTGGCCAAAGCACTTGTCGACGACCCGCCGCTCACGCTGAAGGAGGGCGGCATTTTCGGCGACGGTTTTCATCCCGATCTCGATGCCCTGCGCCAGGCGTCGCGCGAAGGCAAAAATTGGATCAGCCATCTACAGGAACGCGAGATCGCAGCGACAGGGATCAAATCGCTCAAGGTCCGTTACAATTCCGTATTCGGTTATTTCATCGAAGTCACAAAATCGAATCTCGCGAACGTGCCCGCGCATTACACGCGGAAGCAAACCACGGTGGGCGGTGAACGATTCATTACGCCGGAGTTAAAGGAGATGGAGGCAAAAATCCTTGGCGCCGACGACCGCGCCCACAACCTCGAGTACCAATTGTTCCAGAAATTGCGCGACGAAACCCTGCGTGAGATCGAGCCCATCCAGCAAACCGCGGATGCCATTGCGGTGGTCGACGTGCTCTGCGCGCTCGCAGAAACGGCGCGACTATTTCGCTATTGCCGGCCAGAGTTAAACGATTCGCTGCGGCTGGTTATCAAAGACGGGCGTCATCCGGTGCTCGATCAGAATCTAATCGAAGAAAAGTTCGTGCCTAACGACACAGAACTGGATGGCGAAAATATTCGCATGGCCATCGTGACCGGCCCAAACATGGCCGGTAAATCGACGTACATCCGTCAGGTCGCACTTATCGTGTTGATGGCCCAGATTGGGAGCTTCGTGCCGGCGGAGAGCGCGCAGGTCGGCTTGGTCGATCGCATTTTCACCCGGGTGGGCGCGAGCGACGATCTGGCCCGGGGTCAATCGACGTTCATGGTCGAAATGAACGAAACAGCTAACATCATTAACAACGCCACTGATCATTCGTTAGTCATCCTCGATGAGATCGGTCGCGGCACATCCACTTTTGACGGTCTCTCCATTGCGTGGAGCGTCGGCGAGTTTCTATACGACAAAATTAAAGCGCGCACTCTGTTTGCCACGCATTATCACGAGCTGACGAAGCTCGCCGAGGACCGCAAAGGCGTTCGCAATCTGAATGTCGCCGTGCGCGAATGGAACGAGCAGATCATTTTTCTTCGCAAAATCATCCCAGGCGGCGCAGACAAAAGCTACGGCATCCAGGTCGCGCGCCTCGCCGGTTTGCCCAAAGAAATTCTCGATCGCGCCAAGGAAATTCTTGCCCACTTGGAAAGTTCCAGCCGCGCTGATGCGGAACGGAAACCGCGGGAGAAAAAGTCAACTAAGACAATGCCTGAATCCCAAAAGCCGCAGCTCGATCTGCTGTAAGCTAAAAGAATTGCTCAGCGCCGCTCGGTAAGACATCAGTTTGCACTGACACGCTCTTCGTACGGCTTGCGGATTCGTGGCAGCCAGACGGGTGCGCCATGAGGGATGACGTGGCGCCAGCGGGTGTCGAACCGCCAGAGGCCGGCTGTGCGTGCGAGCTCGACTGCGCCACAGAATTCGTCGGCGGTAATGCCACGGTTGATCTCGGCGAAGCGCGGTTCGGTTTCGGCTTTGTGCGCCGGGTAATATTGATCCATCACGTTGACGTAGGTGTCGCGCGACATGTTCTCGACGATCCACTGCATGATTTCGCGGGTATCATCGAGTAGGCCGGGCATTACGAGGTGGCGCACCAGAACCCCACGCAGCGCCAAACCATTCTCATCCGCTATTAACTCGCCTACTTGCGCGTGCATCGCGGCAACCACCTTGCGCGCGGCTTCGGCGTAATTGCTGGCCACCAAATATTTTCGGCAATGCTCGGCGTCCCAAAGTTTGAAATCGGGCATGTAGATGTCCACGATTCCGTCCATCCAGAGAATGCTCTCGAGACTGTCGTAAGCCGAGGTGTTATAAACGAGTGGCAGCCGGAGCCCGCGCCCAGCCGCGATTGCCAGCGCTTCCAAAATCTGGGGCACAACGTGCTCAGGTGTGACGAAATTGATGTTGTGGCACCCGATCCCCTGCAAATCGAGCATGATTTGCGCGAGTTCCGCCGCGGTCACCTCGGCGCCTTCACCGAACTGGCTGGTCTCGAAATTCTGGCAAAAGACGCACCGCAGATTGCACCACCCAAAAAAGATCGTGCCAGAGCCGTTCCAGCCGCGCAGACAATCTTCCTCACCGAAATGTGGAAAGGCACTGGCGACGCGCGCGAGCCTTCCGCTTTTGCACACACCGATCTTGTTGTTGAACCGGTCGATCTCACAATCGCGCGGACAAACCTTGCACGAACGCAGCGACTCAATCGCCTTAACCGCGCGCTGCTGAAGAAAGCCCCGCTCGAATGCTCGCACGTACGCCGGGACGAAATTTTTCCGCGATAAGACAAATCGCCCTGATCCGGTCAACTCCAAAGGAGCCGCGTCACCGTTCAGCTTGAGATTGAACATGCGCATCGCTACTTAAGGAACTTATTCATCGCCGAACGAATTGCCATTCGTGCCCGGTGACGCATGCGTTCTTTTTTGTGATAAACTACGCGCGAACATGGCAGTCAGGACAGAGAAGGACTTGAGCGAAGCGCTACGGGCGCTCTGGCTTAAGGTGGTGGCCGCCATGGAGTTGCGCAACTTCGGTTACGCGATTTCGCTCCTTCAGGAAATTCTTAAGCAGGAGCCCGAGTTTCTCACGGGCCGTCAACTGCTGCGACGCGTGGAGGTCACGAAAAGCAAATCGGTTAAAAAAAGTTTTTTCAAAATCTCAACCGCGCCCATCGGAGTGATGAAAGCGCAACGAGAGATTAAAAAGGACCCCAAGCGTGCGATTGAAATGCTGGAGGAAGTTTTGGAGGCGGAACCCTACAATCGCCAGGCAAATTTGTTGTTAAAAGAAGCGGCACTGGCGGCTGGTTGGCCCGAAATCGGAGTGTTCGCTCTGCGGACGTTACTCGAAGAAAACTCGCGCGACGTGAAAGTGCTGCATGAACTAGGGCGTTTGTATCACCAGCTTGGAGACCACGAAAACGAGGTGGAAGTCTATAACCAACTCACTGCAATCGATCCGCTCGATGCGCAGGCGCTCAGGCTGGGAAAAGACGCCTCGGCGCGTGCTTCAATGAAGAGAGGCGGTTGGACGCAGGCTGAAAGTTATCGTGATCTGATCAAGGACAAGGAGGCAGCGATTTCACTCGAACAGCAGAGCCGCATCCGATTGACAGGAGAAGCGCTCGACCAACAAATCGCCGAAACTTACGCACATCACCAGGCGGAACCGGAAAACGTGGATTTTGCGCGCCGGCTCGGCGCGTTAAGCGAGCAAAAGGACGACTTCGGGTCAGCTATACGCTGGTATCAATATGCTGCTGATCTGGCTAAGGGCGCGGACACCGGATTGCTTCGAAAGATCTCTAATTTGAAAATCAAATGCCTCGAGCGCGAGATCGCTGCGCACGAGGAATTCCTCGCGACCTACAGTGCACAAGACGAAGTGTACACGGAAAAGTCAGCGCAGCTGCGCGCTGCTAAAGTCAGCCGCGCAGAAATCCTCATCGCGGATGCGCAGGAGCGGGTGGCGCGGAATCCAACCGATCTCCAGCTCCGGTTTGAGCTCGGTGACAACCTTTTCAATGCCGGGCGTTTCCGTGAGGCTGTGCCGGAGCTGCAGCGCGCGCGGCAAAATCCGCACGCGCGGTTGAAAGCGATGAACGTGCTCGGTTGCTGTTATGGCGAGCTTGGAATGCTCGACCTGGCAATGAAGCAACTGGAGGAAGCGTCCCGCGAAATTCTGTCGATGGACACGATGAAGAAGGAGATAGTTTATAATCTCGGACTTGTGTACGAGCGGATGGGTGCGCCGGATAAATCCCTCGCCTGTATGAAGCAAATTTACGAAGTCGATTACGGCTATCGAGATGTGGCGAAGCGGGTCGAAAGCTCGTACGAACGGAATATCTCCGGCTCATAGCACGGCAGGGCAATCAAACCAAAGGCAGAAAGCGTAATTCTTTCGCGTCCAACCAGCGCCGAGGTTTCGATTGTTAATTGAAGCTGGGATATCCCCTGTTCGTTCAACCAAAGGAAGCCATGACCAAAATCCGAATTGTCTCGCAGTTGTGTATTCTTGCCCTAGTAATCGGGGCGATTAGCCTTGCCGGAACGGTCAGGGCGGAAACCACGCCGACCGCCACGCGTTCGTCATTAAGCGCAAAGGACAAGACGTTCATGAAGAAAGCCGCGAAAGGCGGGATGATGGAAGTCGCGATGGGAAAGGTGGCTGAACAGAACGCCCAAAGCGACGACGTCAAATCATTCGGCAAACGAATGGTGACCGATCACAGCAAAGCGAACGATGAACTCAAGTCAATTGCTTCTAAAAAAGGGGTCCAACTCCCGACCAAGGAGCACAGCGGCAAGTGGACTTCAGACAAAGCCTACATGGACATGATGGTCGAGGACCACGAAAAAGACCTCGCTGAATTCAAGGAGGAAGCAAGCAACGGGAGCGATCCCGACGTGAAAAAGTTCGCGGACGACACAGCCAAAATGGTCCAGGAGCATCTCGACCTAGCGAAAGAGATCCAAGGCAAGCTGAAATAACAGAAACGCTGACAACACGCCGAGGCATCTAAAAAACCACCGACTCGGTCGAACCTACGCTTCCACCGTCAGTTCCACATCCACTGGCCGCTCCTTTTTGGCAAGCGCACGGCGAAGTTTCGAGAGCGCGATGTTTTGCAACTGCCGGATGCGCTCTCGCGTGACGCCGAATTTTTTGCCGACTTCCTCGAGCGTCTTGGGCTTGCCGCCGTCCAGACCGAAGCGCTGGAAGATGATCTTCTTTTCGCGATCGTCCAGAACGTCCAGCAAGCCGCCGACTTCGTTGCGGAGATTCTTATCACGCAATAATTCGAATGGCGTCTGCGCCTCCTCGTCGCCGACGATTTCGCCGAACTCCGTGGAATCATCATCGCTGATCGGCGCATCGAGCGAGGCCGGACGGATCGAAACTGTCTTAAGCTGCGAGACTTTTCCACTCGCAATTCCGATTTCATCGCCGAGCTCGTCATCGGTCGGTTCGCGACCGAGCTCTTCGCTCATTTGCAGCGATACGCGACGCATCTTGGAGATTTTGTCCACAAGGTGCACAGGCAACCGGATGGTTTTGCTCTGATTCGCCAGCGCTCGCTTGATGGATTGCTTGATCCACCAAGCGGCGTAAGTGCTCAGCTTTCCGCCCTTCGCCGGATCGAACCGTTCCACCGCCTTCATGAGCCCGATGTTGCCTTCGGAGATCAAATCCAGCAGCGGCAGACCAAGGTTCGCGTAGTCGTGTGCGATCTTGACCACCAAACGCAAGTTGGAGCGAATCATCAGCGCACGCGCCTCGCGATCGCCTTTCTTGATTTTAGCGGCCAGGTCGATCTCCTGCTCTGGAGTCAACAGTGGGATTTGCCCGATCTCACGCAGGTAAATCTTTATTCCGGTATCGCTATCTTCAGCAGCCATATAACTCTTTTTCATCATTCATTTGGGGGGCTTGGATCGACAACTTCCCGTACACTGTATTCGTCGATGCCGTCTCAATCACGCGTTGTAGCATCCTAGGAAGTATTTAACAAGGTTAAATATTCGAATTTGTGACATTGCGCGGATGTTTCTTGTTCAATCTTTTTTGTAGGGGTTTTACTGTCCCGCGTATCGAAGACTGTCCGACGGAGCCTTGAACATTTGACCACATTTTCGGCACCAGTGGTATCTCACTTTCGAGGGATATTTGGCGCTTTTCCACGCAACGATTTTCTGCGACCCTGCCGCTACGATGCTGGCAAAAATTTACTCCGCCGCCGTTTACGGCGTGGACGCGTATGAAGTGGAAATCGAGGTAAACGGCGCCGGCGGCGATCCTGTCATTGTCATCGTTGGACTGCCAGACGCGGCGGTGAAGGAGAGCCGCGACCGCGTCACGACTGCCATTGCGAACAGCGGTTACTATTGGCCTCGCGGCCGTACAACGATCAACCTCGCGCCGGCCGACATTAAGAAGGAAGGCCCGAGTTTCGATTTACCTATCGCCCTAGGGATGATCGCGGTGACCGAGGGACTGGATAGTTCGCCGTTCGAAAGCTTCGCCTTCGTTGGTGAGCTTGCGCTCGACGGTTCAGTCCGCGCGGTCAAAGGCGTGTTGCCGGTCGCGCTTGAGGCACGGCGCCGCGGGAAGCGCGCGTTATTCGTCCCCGAAGCAAACGCGCTCGAAGCGGCGATGGTCGACAAGATCGACATATACGGCGTGCAAAATTTGCGGCAGACGTTCGCGTTTTTGCGCGGCGAAATTGCGCTTCTGCCAACACGTGCTGATCTGAGCAAATTTTTCGCCACGCATCAATGTTACGAGGTCGATTTCAGCGACGTGAAAGGTCAGGGCCACGTCAAGCGCGCCATCGAGGTGGCGGTCGCTGGCGGGCACAACGTGCTGATGATCGGTCCCCCTGGTTCGGGAAAGTCGATGCTGGCCAAACGTATACCGACCATCATCCCGCCGCTCACGCTGGATGAAGCAATCGAGACGACGAAGATCCACAGCATCGCCGGCCTGCTCGACACCGAACAATCCTTTGTTTCTATGCGACCGTTTCGAGATCCGCATCACACCATAAGCGACATTGGTTTACTCGGCGGCGGCACATTTCCGAATCCCGGCGAAGTAAGCATCGCACACAATGGCGTCCTTTTTCTGGATGAACTGCCAGAGTTCAAACGATCTGCACTAGAAGTTATGCGCCAGCCGCTCGAGGACGGGAAAGTCACCGTGTCGCGCGCGGCGGGAAGTGTCACGTTTCCCTCCGAGTTCATGCTCGTGGCCGCGATGAACCCCTGCCCTTGCGGTTATTTCGGCGATCTAAAACGCGAATGCCGCTGCGGTCCCCTGCAGGTGCAGCGGTACCGTCAACGCATTTCCGGCCCGCTGCTCGATCGCATCGATCTGCACATCGAAGTGCCTGCCGTCGAATACCGCGACGTCGCCAGCGAACGCGCAGAAGAAACTTCCGCTGCCATTCGCCAGCGCATCGTCCATGCCCGGGAACGCCAGCAGGAACGGTTTCGCAACGGTGGCAAAGTAAATTGCAACGCCCGCATGGCCACGCGCCAGTTGAAACAACACTGCAAGCTCGGACAGGACTCCCAGGAATTGATTCGTGTGGCCATGAGCGAATTAAACCTCAGCGCCCGCGCGTACGATCGGATCCTGAAAGTCTCGCGCACCATCGCTGATCTCGACGGAAAAACGGAGATCGCTCCGGAGCACGTCAGCGAAGCCATCCAATACCGCACCTTCGATCGCACGCTCTGGGTATGAATTTGAAAGCGATCACAATCTGTTGCGCGACAGTTTTCGCTTTCACTGGTTGCAATCGGTCCGATGTGAATGTTTTGGGGCCACTGCCACAACGCGGCTATGTCTGGCAACGCGAATGGACTCCGGCGGTGATTGATTCGCTCCGGCAAGCCAAACGACGGATGAGTGGTGTCGTTCTGCTTGGCGCGGAGATCAGCTTCGGCGGCAAGAGTCCGGAGATCGTCAAACCGTCAATCGATTGGGAAGCAGTGCGGCGGCAGACTCAACATTGCTCGATCGCGCTGCGCGTTGCGCCTTTTGGCGGACCATTCCGCGCAGATGATGCGCGGACACGCGTCATTACCGATGTTGCGAAACAACTTCTCGATGACGCTCGCGCGCACGATGTCAAAATCGAAGAGTTCCAGTTCGACTTCGATTGTGCGCAAAAGAACCTTGCCAGTTATCACACGTGGTTGTCGATCTTGCGACCAATCGTACATCCAATCCGGTTTGTGATGACGGTTTTGCCGGCGTGGCTGGATGAGCCGGAATTCCTATCACTCATCCGCGAGACTGACGGGTACGTATTGCAAGTTCATTCGGTTCCGATCTCCTCTGGCAGCAGCGCCACATTATGCGAACCGCGATTGGCGCGGGAATGGATCGCTCGAGCCGGGAAACTGGGAATCCCCTTTTCAGTCGCGTTGCCAACGTATCGCTGCGCTGCCGGTTACGGTCCCAATGGAAAACTTCTCAGCGTGGCGATGGACAGCGTGCAACCAGTCTGGCCGCCTGGGACGCGCGTTTTGGAATTCGGCGCGGATGCAAATGAAATCGCCGCGGTGGTCAATGATTGGCAGCAAACGCGGCCGCCGCAAATGCGTGAATTAATTTGGTATCGCATTCCGATCGCAACCGACACGCGCAACTGGCGCTGGCCAACATTGTCGGCGGTCATGTCGGGCCGTCTCCCCGAACACAAGCTGAATATTTTGCAGGTGGGCGAGAACCCTGTCGATTTGTCGATCTTCAATGCTGGTGAGGCGGATGAGCAACTCAACGCGAACGTGACCGCAACCTGGAATGGCGCAGGATTAACCGCGTCGGATGCGTTGGCCGGTTGGAATATGAAATCGGAAAATGGTCGCGCGATTTTCAGGGTGACCGCATCGCACGGACTGCG
>QHOX01000362.1 GCA_003219465.1 Verrucomicrobiota bacterium
GACGCAGTTCTTCGAGTTCGTGAAGGGCCTCGCCCAATCGGCCACCGAAGGGCAAACGGTTCGGTTATCACCAGCTCTCATGCAGCCCATCGCGGCGGATGACGTCGCCGCCGCCCTGACTGGCTTGGCACTCGCCGAGCCATTAAACGGTACGGTCGAGATTGCCGGTCCCGAACCGATCCGAATGGATGAATTCGCACGGCGTTACCTGAGCGCAACGCGAGACCCACGGAAGGTGACCACGGACGTCCACGCCCTCTACTTCGGCACAGAGCTGAACGATCAAAGCCTTACCCCCGGCGATAACGCGCGCCTCGGCCCGACGCGTTTCGAGGAGTGGCTCAGCCGCTCCACACCTCGAAGGGAAACTCAGCAAGGCAGTGTGAGAGTTACATCCCAAGAACAACCAAACCACATACTAGAAAGAACATCACAATGAAATGAAACGAATCCCAACTTCAAAACCATGCGGGCTGCCGCGCTTCACCTACGCACTAATTGTTTGTGCACTCATCGTCGGCACTATCGGCGTGGGCTCAGGGATAGCCGCTGACAAAAATGCAAAGGTCACGCTCGTCTACGAGCACGCTCTGCCAAATGTGCCTGGCAAAAGTATCAAGGGTGTGCTCGTCGAATACGGTCCCGGAGGTTCGTCGCCAGCCCACACGCATCCAAAGTCGGCTTTTATCTACGCAACCGTCCTCGAAGGAGCCATCCGAAGTTCGGTCAATGATGGACCGGTCGTTACGTATCGCACGGGGCAGAGCTTCTCCGAGATGCCCGGTGACCGGCACAGCGTTAGCGAAAACGCGAGCAAGACCGAACCCGCTAAGCTGCTGGCCGTGTTCGTGGTCGATACGGACGAGAAGGAACTGACGACGCCGTACGAAAAATGAGACGACGCCTCGCAAATGAAGACACCAATTCCTATTCTCGGTATCGCTGGCAGCCTGCGGCGCGGATCATACAATCGCGCGGCGCTGCGGGCTGCAACTGAACTTGCGCCGAAAGGCGCAACTGTCGAAACGTTCGAGCTTGATGGCATTCCTCCGTTTAACCAGGACGAGGAGCAGAATCCGCCGGCCAAAGTCACGGAGTTGAAAAGACGGATACGCGAGGCGAATGCTATTCTGTTTGTTACGCCGGAATACAATTGGTCCGTGTCCGGTGTATTGAAAATGCAATTGATTGGGCTTCGCGTCCCCACGGCGACAGCGCCTGGAATGGCAAACCGGCCGCGATCATGGGTGCAACCACAGGAGCCATCGGCACCGCGCGTGCGCAATTACATCTGCGGCAGATTCTCGTGTATCTCAACATGTTCCCAATCAACCAGCCCGAGGTGATGATCAGCCACGCCATGGACCGCTTTGATCAGGAAGGGAATTTGACAGATGTGCCTACGAGGGAACATATCATCGGACTTCTACAGAATCTCGTGGACTGGGCCGGGCGCATCGGACCGAACGGTAACATGCAGAATACCTAACTATGCTCACGCTAGACGAAGCAAATCGAGTCATCGCCGCGGCGCTGAATTACGCCCGAGAGCACGGGTACCGGGTGAGTGTGAGTGTATGTGATACTTTCGGTTACCCCATTGCTCACCAGCGGATGGATGGCGCTTTGCCGGTAACGCCCCACTATTCGATCGCCAAGGCGGTCACTTCAGCCGGCTTCGGTATTCCCAGTGAGGAGGAGTCGACGGCGGAGTTGCGCACATTGCCTATCGCGCTTGCGGTTGGCACCGGGATGCCACTAAGTCGGCTGCGCGGTGGTATTCCGCTCATACAAAACGGCAAAGTAGTCGGCGGCATCGGTGTTAGCGGCAGTCCGTCTAGGGAAGAAGACGAAGATTGCGCGAATCGCGCGGTTGAAGCAGTTGGGTTTTCCGCGACGCCGCGCCAGCAGTAACGGGCA
>QHOX01000363.1 GCA_003219465.1 Verrucomicrobiota bacterium
GACACAATTCGCTATGCTGATGCGGCTGGGAAAGTTTTCCACGACGTTCCGGATACCCGTTTCACATTTCAAATCACATTTCCGGATAACGGTTTTGGCGGGATGGTTCTAAAACCGTGGGGCGTACGCAAGACAAAGACCGAAGCGTATCTTCCGGTGGTTCAGCAGAAGCTTGGAGCCATCCCCGGCATTCAAATGTTTCCGGTCATGCCGTCAGCGCTTCCCGGCAGTGATAGTTTTCCGGTGAGTTTCGTCATCACGTCCACTGCCGATCCTGAGCGAATTCTGGAATTGGCGCAACAACTTCAGGCGAAAGCGATGCAGGCTGGCGTATTTCGATTTGCGGACATCGACACAAAAATCGATCAGCCTCAGGCTGAGATTGTTTTCGATCACGACAAAGTTGCTTCGCTTGGCCTGGATATGCAGCAAGTGGGAGCCGATCTCACCGCGGCGGTTGGCGGAAATTACGTCAATCGATTCAACATCGCCGGACGCAGTTACAAGGTGATTCCGCAGGTCAAGCGCATCGATCGTCTGAATCCGCAGCAGTTGGAGAATATTTATGTCAGCGGGCCTAATAATAAGCTCATTCAATTAAGCACTGTGGCGTCGATCAAGCACAAGACCGTAGCGCGTTCGCTTAACCGAATGCAGCAACTTAACGCCGTCGCCATCAGTGGAGTCCCGCTGCGGTCGCTCGATTCAGCATTGAAATTTCTCGAAGACGAAGCGCGTAAGATTCTGCCCAAGGGTTACGTGATCGATTACACCGGCGAATCGCGCCAGTTGCGCACGGAAGGGGACAAGTTTGTTCCTGTGTTTGTGCTGGCGATCGTTTTGATCTTTTTGGTCCTGGCCGCGCAGTTCAACAGCTTTCGCGATCCGTTCATCGTTCTGTTGGGCTCCGTGCCGCTGGCGCTTTTCGGCGCCGTCATCTTCATGTTTTTGAAGATGCCGTTTGGAACATTTTTCACCAACGGTTGGACCACGTCGTTAAACATTTACTCACAGGTGGGTTTGGTAACGCTGGTCGGGCTTGTCTCCAGAAATGGGATCCTGATTGTGCAGTTCGCAAACGAAATGCAACGCAAAGGCATGGACAAACTTGGTGCGGTCGCGCAAGCCGCCCGGATTCGGTTGCGGCCAATCATGATGACGAGCGCCGCCACTGTTGCAGGTCACTTTCCGCTTACACTGGTGACCGGCGCCGGTGCTGCCGCGCGAAACTCAATCGGTCTCGTTCTCGTTGGCGGGATGACCGTTGGAACCATCTTTACGCTTTTCATCGTTCCGTCGCTCTACATGCTCCTCGCTAAAGAACACCACGAGAAATCTCTTATGGACGTAGGCTGGGAAGAGACGCCCGAAGATGTCGATCTTACGCCGGAAATGGCGCCTGCGCTCGCGCCGGATGGGAACGGGAACGGCTGGAAGAAAGCGTGACGTAGGTCGCAGATTCGGCGCAAATTTAGCCACGGCGCTTTGTCGCCGTGCTGCTCGCGAAAACGCTCCGACACAGAGGGGCGGCTACAGCATTATAGATCGCAGTAGAAATAGGAGAAAAAACGAAAAGCCTCAGTGAGGCACTGCTCACTGAGGCTTTGATTTTCTCCCGATCTTTAGGCGGCTCGCTGTTGGCGAGGGGATTGTTGTGGTACAGCACTAAACTCGAGAACATCCTCGGAGATTTTGGTAATCGCCCAGGGTTCCGGAGTATTCTGCATGAGCACATTGGCTTCCACGATCTTGCGACCGACTGGCCGCAATGATTTAATGGAGAAGCCTTCCGCCGCCGTCACAATGTAGCCTTGGCCACCTTGCTGGCAGAAGAATGTGCCGCTGTCTCCGCGCAACGCCTCTGCCAAGTCAGGATGTTGGATTGTCCCATTTAGTGGTAGTTTCGTTTGCATAGGTTAAACAGTCGCGCAATGCTTGATGATCGCCAGGTAACTTAGGTTGCCTTTTCGATTTCCCGATTGTTGAGCGTCCCGGGGGACTGAGCGCAGCCAAGGCTACGGCAAAACAAACGCGGCTGCGCGAGTATGCGTCGCGGGGCAGG
>QHOX01000364.1 GCA_003219465.1 Verrucomicrobiota bacterium
GACTGTCCAAAAGATCGAGCGCACCACCGATTCCCGGCAGCAGGTTCCCCGAATCCTTTACACCCGTGCTGCGTTTGATGATGGATTCAGCCAAATCACCGATGACCGCTGCGAATCCGAGAAGCAATCCCAGTATTGTCGCATGTGTCCAGCTGAGCGCGGACAAATGGCCCGGCATTAGCTTGTACAGCGCCAAACTGCAAAACAGCGCAAACCCGAGCGCCCCGAAAAAACCTTCCCAGGTTTTTTTTGCGCTGATGTGAGGAACCATGAGATGGCGCCCAATCGCGCTGCCGGTCAGGTATGCGCCCATGTCGCTGAATTTTGTGACCGCGATCAGATACAAGACATAGAACTGTCCCGTCACGACGCCAGCGCTCGAGCGCGGCGTAAGATAAACGATCTTTGTGATGAAGTTAAAAAGCCAAAGTACATAAAGCAGGCCGAACAAAGTGTAAGCCATCGTTTGCAACGGTTCGTCATGGCGCAGGCGCGCAAACATCTGCCGCGCGAAAACCGTAAGCAAAAAAAAGAGCAATACCGCGACTTCGAAGTCGTAGGAATGGGCCGGCCCAATTTTGGAGAAGTAATAAAAACTGCCGCCGAGCATGACAGCGCCGCAGATCATTCCTGTAATCTTGAAATTCGGCAGACCTTTGTGATCGAGCATCCGGTAAAATTCCAGGAGCCCGATCAGTCCGAACACGCTGATCAAAAGCCAAAATAAGATTTCGAATCCAGAGAATGCGATGACGAGCGCGATGGACCAAAGCGCGATCGTGCTGATGAATCGCAAAACGAAAACGGAGCGCGGCGTAACGGCGTTCGTCCCGGTTTGCTCAAGAATTACGGGCATGCTGTCGCATCATTCCCAAGGAACGAATCAGGCGCAAGCGCAGATAAGCCGCCGATTCGCGCAGTCCTATTGCCACGTTCGACTTCGCGCACGGCTTCGAATAATCTTTGTCGTGCAAAAAATGATGAAAGCCGTCGTGAAGACGCGCCGAGCCGGGGCTGTGGCTCGAGGAAGTTCCGGTTCCCAAAGTCGGCGCAGACGACGTGCTCATCCGCGTCGTGAAAACGTCCATCTGCGGGACCGACGTACATATATATAACTGGGACGCCTGGGCGCAAAAAACGATCCCGGTGCCCATGACGATCGGCCACGAATTTGTCGGCGTTGTCGATCTTGTCGGCGATCACGTGAAAGGGTTCACGCGCGGCGATCTCGTTGTCGGCGAGGGTCACATCACGTGTGGGCATTGTCGCAATTGCCTCGCCGGGCGACGTCACCTCTGCCCGAATACGCAGGGCGTGGGCGTGAATCGCCCCGGTGCATGGGCTGAGTTTGTCGCGATTCCACAATCAAACTGCTGGCACGCCGATCCGTCGATCCCTCTCGACGTGCTTTCGTGTTTCGATCCGCTCGGCAACGCTGTTCACACCGCCCTCTCATTCGATCTCGTGGGCGAAGACGTGCTCATCACCGGCGCGGGCCCAATCGGTTGCATGGCCATCCCAATCTGCAAACAAGCCGGCGCGCGCCATGTCGTTATAACCGACGTTAATCCATACCGTCTCGATCTCGCGCGCAAAACGGCTCCGAATGTTGTCGGGGTTGATGTGCGCACAGAAAAGGTCGCCGGCGCCATGGAAAAACTCGAGATGAAGGAAGGCTTCGATGTTGCGCTCGAAATGTCCGGTAGTCCGAAAGCGTTCGCCGACATCCTGCCGAATATGTTTCACGGCGGAAAAATCGCGTTGCTCGGGATCATGCCCGGCAGCGCCGCCATTGATTGGAACCTTGTCGTCTTCAACCAGTTCACCATCAAAGGAATTTACGGACGCGAGATGTATGAAACCTGGTACAAAATGACCGCGCTCATCCAGTCCGGGCTCGACATCTCACCGGTGATTACGCACCGCTTTCCTTACTCGCAATTCAAAGAAGCCATCGAGCTGATGAAATCCGGTAACTCCGGCAAGATCGTGCTCGATTGGAGCACGCTCTGATTTTCAAATCGTTGATTCCGCGGATGCCACGGATTCGAGTAATTTGTCATCGTTTTCTGAAGAGCGGTGTTAAGATGAAGGGCCTCCTTTTATTCTAAGAGGTGTTTCGACTCTGCTCGACATGACAAACAACATGTATCGCACGCACGACTGTAATTCCCTTCGCAAGACCGACATCGGCCGCGAAGTCGCGCTCGCCGGCTGGGTGCATGTCTCCCGCGATCATGGCGGCGTCATCTTCATCGATTTGCGCGATCGTGAAGGGCTGACGCAAGTTGTCTTTCGTCCTGAGGAAAACGCCGAGCTGGCGAAGCAAGCGCATACATTGCGTAGCGAAGATGTGATTCAAGTCAGTGGCCGAGTCGCGCCGCGCGTGCCGGGCACGGAAAATCAGAAGCTCGCGACGGGGGATATCGAAGTTATTCCAAGCGAGCTGCATATTTTGAATCGCGCAGACGATCTGCCCTTTCCGATCGACGCGGAAGTTCACAACGAAGATCTGCGGATGATGTATCGTTATTATGATCTGCGGCGTCCGCAGCTTGCTCGCAATTTGCAAGTGCGTCATCGCATCGCCAAAGCGACGCGCGATTATCTCGACAGCCAGGGCTACGTCGAAGTGGAGACGCCGATTCTATCGAAGAGTACCCCGGAAGGCGCGCGCGACTTTTTGGTGCCGAGCCGGTTGATGCCGGGGAAATTTTACGCGTTGCCGCAGGCGCCTCAGCAATACAAGCAACTGCTGATGGTCGCCGGCGTGGAAAAGTATTTCCAGATCGCAAAATGCTTTCGCGACGAAGATTTGCGCGCCGACCGGCAACCGGAATTTACGCAGATCGACATCGAAGCGTCGTTCGTGAGACCAGACGACCTCTTCACTCTCACCGAGGGAATGCTGGCGGCCATTTTTAAAGCTACGCTCAACATCGACATCAAAACGCCATTCGACCGGCTGACTTATCGAGAGGCAGTGGGTGAATACGGCAGCGACAAACCGGACCGCCGTTTTGGAATGGAACTTGTCGATCTTGGAGAAATTTTCCGGTCGAGCGGTTTTAAAGTTTTCCGTGGCGCCCTTGATGCGGGCGGTGTGGTGAAAGCGATCAACGCGAAAGGTTTTGCCGGCATCACAATCGGACAAGCCGACGAATTAACTGAAATTGCAAAGTTGTACGGAGCAAAAGGCCTCGCCTTTATCAAGATCGAGAATGGCGAATGGAAATCGCCCATCGTGAAATTTTTCTCGGAAGCGGAGAAAACCGCGCTCCAATCGAAATTAAAAATCGAGGAGGGCGACTGCATTTTCTTCGGCGCGGACAAATGGGAAATCGCCTGTGAAGTTCTCGGCCGGTTGCGGCTGCGCATCGCCGAAATTCAAAAACTCCTATCCGCACCTGAGGTCTGGGATTTTCTTTGGGTAACAGATTTTCCGCTTTTCGAATGGAGCGCCGAGGAAAACAAATGGAACGCAATGCATCATCCATTCACGCGGCCCAAAGCCGAGGATATCGCATTACTCGAGGCGAAGAAATTCCCAGCGATTCGCGCCGAGGCCTACGACGTTGTCTTGAACGGCGTCGAAATCGGCGGCGGCAGCATTCGAATTCACGAGCCGGAATTGCAGGAAAAAATGTTCGAAACCCTCGGTATCAGCCC
>QHOX01000365.1 GCA_003219465.1 Verrucomicrobiota bacterium
CCAGCGAACGCGCTCGAGATAATTCCGAGGAGAATTGCTGTGCGAAAAACGAAGTTTTTTATCATGACCTCCTGCATCAGTGATTGTGATGTAATCTCTTCAGACAACACAGGCCAGATGTAAGTTCAAATAACATTTGCAATACATCTTTCATTTAGCCAGCATGAATTGTGTCTTCGTGGCTCCTGCTGTTATTCAGTCTTCCGACGAATCGTAATACTGAACGGGTGGCGGTGTGGCGGCGGCTGAAAAAAATGGGCGCTGTCCAAATTAAGACCTCAACATATCTGTTGCCGGATGCGCCTGCGCCGTACGAGCAGTTCCAATGGCTCGCACAACAGATTCGTGACTATGGCGGTGATTCGACGCTCGTTCGTGCGCAAGAAATCGAGGGCGTACCCAAAGAGAAGATAGTCGCGATATTTAATGACGCGCGTGCAAAAGATTACGGCGAGCTGCGGAAATCTCTTCAAAGTTTTATCACCCGGCGAAAGAAGATGGATGCAGAAGAGGCTGTCTCGGAACTCGAGCGGTTCACGCGGCGGTTTCGGGAAGTTCGCGCTGTCGATTTTTTCGACAGTCCGCGCGGACACGACATAGCGATGCTGCTTAGGCGAGCGGAAGGGCCAAAGCGGTCGCGACAAAGGGAAACGTTGGACGTGAAGCAATATCAGGGGAAAACATGGCTGACGCGCCCGCGCCCGGAGATCGACCGCGTCGGGTCAGCGTGGCTGATCGCAAGATTTATTGATCGCAAACCGAAATTCGTCTTCGCCCCAACTGCCGACGCTATTCCAGACGCTATTCCGTTCGACATGCTCGATGTTGAGTTCTCGCACCATGGCAACTGCTGCACTTTCGAGACGCTCATTAGGCGTTTTGCGATCTCTGATAAAGTACTAGCGAAGATCGGAGAAATGATCCATGACGCGGACTTGGACGACGCGCGATTTCAGCGCGTCGAGGCCGTAGGAATTGATCGCGTTCTCAAAGGTTGGGCGAAACAAGGGCTATCTGACGAAGAGGTTTTGCGACGCGGCTTTGAATGCTTCGATGCGCTCTACGCTTTTCTTCAACGCCGATGAACCACAATCAAGAGAACGAATCCGATCCGGACCATCAGATGCCGTCGTGGCGCCAAGTGTTTCTTTATTTTCTGTTCCTCGGTTTCGTCAACATCGGCGGGCCGGTGGCGCAGATCACGATGATGTTCAATCACATGGTGGAGAAGCACCAGTGGTTGTCCAAGGATCGGTTCGTCAAAATCATGGCTTTCTGCCACATGCTTCCCGGTCCTGAGGCACTCCAACTTGCGATCTATGTCGGTTATTTGAAAAGAAAGCTTTGGGGCGGCATTTTGGCTGGTCTTACTTTCATTCTGCCGGGCGCAGTCGTGATGATTGTCCTGAGTTGGTTTTATGTTACGTACGGCAAGCTGCCTCAGGTTAACAACGCGCTCTACGTTCTTAAGCCGGCTGTCCTGGGCATTATAGCCGCGGGTATCATCAAACTCGGACGCGCTTCAATCCGGAATCTTTTTCTGGCAATCTTACTCGTCGGCGCATTCGTAGGAATGCGTTTCGCTGGAATCAACTTCCTGCTGATTCTCCTGATCGCCGGTGTGTTGAATCTGATCGTCGACGGAGGATTGCCCGGAAAACCTGCGCCGACATTGCCGCTGGTGGTTGGCGGACTCGGTCTGACGCTTCCATTACTCGATTCTCGATGGCTCCAAGTCGCCTGGCTATTTCTTAAGACCGGATTGCTGAGCTTTGGTGGCGCCTATGCATCGCTCGTCTTTGTGCAGCGTGGAGCAGTTGCGCAATATCATTGGCTGTCCGACGGCCAATTGCTCGATGGCGTCGCTCTCAGCGTTGCAACGCCGGGACCATTCATGTTGTTCGCAACATTCGTCGGTTATCTCGCCAGCGGTATCCTGGGGGCAGTGTTAGCAACATTCTTCGTCTTCCTGCCGTCATTCATTTTTGTAATTGCGGGCGCGCATTATGTCGAAAAACTCAGGGAGAATCGTCCGATTCAAGCATTCCTTGCCGGGGTCAGTGCCGCAGTTGTGGGCGTCATCGTAGTCGTATCGCTGGATTTGATTCCCGAGGCGCTTGTCGACTGGCCCACTGTTGGTATCGCGGTGATTTCCTTTCTTCTGGTCGCTTTGCTAAAGCGCGACGTTGCTTTCGTCGCTATTGGAGCAATGCTTGGTGGAATAATCTACTCGAGTATTCGCCGGTTCGCTTGAAAACTGCACACGGCAGCAAGGATATATTCCTTCACAACGGCCGGGCTCAGCAATCCCAGCTACGGTCGCCTAGAGAGAGGCGCGGAGGCGGCGAAGACGATGTCAAAGACAACCATCTTCGCCGCGCTTCCACCCCAAATCGCGTTTAAGACAACGCGATCCACCCTAGATTAGTACTTCTCGCCTTTCTCTTTGTGCTCTTTAGCTTCGTTGTGTTTGCTCAGCACTTTGCCGTTAGCATTCATTTCGACGCCAATTTGCTTGCCGTTCTTGTCGATCACGGCTTCAAAGTTGGCCCCCTCTTTCTCCCAGCGAACAATCGTTCCGCCTTTGGCTTCCGCCTGCGCAGCCTGCTGCACAGCGGCAGGGACG
>QHOX01000093.1 GCA_003219465.1 Verrucomicrobiota bacterium
CCAAAGATCCAAAGCTTCGACGGCGCGGTGATGTCTTTTGTCGAATATCTCTACGAGTTGGCGAAGTGACCAGGAGCGCGGAAAACGCTGCGAATGGGATTTGCTGTAACGGCGGCTGTGTCAGCCGCATTAAACGCACGATTCGTTGCCAGTTCGCCAACAAAGATTGAAATTGACATCGATGAATCAGTACATCACTGTATCAAAGCATGAGAACAACTGTGACTCTGGATGACGAAGCATACGAAGCTGCCCTTACTCTCGCCAAAACCTCCGGCAAACGATTAGGCCAGGTGATATCCGATCTGATCCGGCGTGCCGTGCAAAAGCCGCAAGGCCATGCCCCCAGAGGCGGCAAACGCTTTCCCACGTTCGAGGTCCCGCCCGGTGCTCCTATGATCTCGCTCAAGGGCATCCGGCGGGCTTGGGAAGAGGAATGAAATTATTCCTGCTGGACGCAAACGTCTTACTCGCGCTTGCCTGGCCAAACCATCCATTTCATCACCGCGCGGTCGCCCGTCTCGCGCGACGTGAACGCCGCCGGTGGGCGACCTGCCTGCTGACTCAAGCTGCTTTTGTGCGGCTCTCCAGTAATCCAGCAATCATTCCTGGCGCCAAGTCTCCTGCCGAGGCTGGTGAGATGCTCAGCAGATTAATCGGCGATCCAGATCACGTGTTCCTCGAGGCCAAGAGTAAACAGCTCGCACGCTTGCAACAATTGCTCGCCCGGTGTCACGGATATAACCAAGTCAACGACGCCTTCCTGATTTGGCTGGCACTATCTCACGGAGCAAACGTGCTGACTTTCGATGCACCGCTACGCCATCTGCCTCCCAAACCCGAACTGATTGAACTGATCGCCTGAGATAATCAGGCATGGCCGTCGCTCACTGCTAGCGGAAGCGTTCGCTCGGACTGGAAAACCTGTGCGACTCATGGGCGTCGGCGTTCGTTTTGCCGAGACGACACCTCAAAACGCCCAGATGGATTTACTGTAGCAGCGGCTGTGTCAGCCGCGATCGTCAGTCCTCGACGCGGAAGCGCGCGCACTCCTTTTGCTCAGCATCCTTTGCCAGAGCTGTCATGTTGAGCCCTTCGGCTTCGCTCAGGACAGGCTCCGCGAAACAGCTCTGATTATTTCCTGAGATTCTTCGCTCCGCTCAGAATGACAAACAAAGGCGCGGCCGCCCGCAATCGCTAAGGCTTGTACTACGTCTAACGTACTCACCAACACATGTCGATGTCGTTGCGGGCCAGATGACAAAGGTCGAGTGGCAGTGTGACACCGGAATGCGGTAGGGTACGGGCCGGGTATCCTCACATACGCTGTTTTTCTTGGCCAAATGGCAGAAAGGCCACCCGGAGGTGGCCCTTCGCCAAGTCTTTTGTCTAGGCGGGCCTCAAAAGCTACCGCTGGCTGTAACGACGTCCTGCCCGTGGCTAGGCGTCGGGACAAACTCGAGGCCACCCACCCAGACGAAGTTCTGGACGTTGTTCGTGTCGGTCCAGAACGCGTGGAAGACGTTGTCAGAGCCGACCGCGATGTTGGTGTAGTCGCCGATGAACCTGAAAAAATCGCCGTAGTAACGCGTGTTGATCGGGTGCGTCGAGACCATGTGCTCGCCGGAGTTGGCCAAGTTCCTGACGAAGTAGTCCAGTCGCGCGTTGTGGATGTAGTCGCCGAGCGCGTAGCAGTTGACGAAGCCCTCAGGAGGCAGCGGCGTGGATGCGCACGTCTGCCAGGGCGAGACGACGTCCGCAGCGTAGGACGACATGTACACACGACCCGACTGCGAGATCGCCACTCCCGGAAAGAAAGTGTCCACGCGGCGGGCGGGCGGCGCCTCCAGCGTACCGCCGCCGGGCTGCGGCTGCGGGTAGCCGATCGCCGTCCGGTTCGAGGCGTCGAGCGTCGGGAAGATCGGTGCCGACGACGACCACGTCGCCCCGCCGTCTGTGGACTTGCTGTACACGGCGGCTGCGTGGCAGCCCGTGTTCGTGCTCGTCGCGCAGAGCGTGCCATCGGAGTCTTTCACCTGGGTTGACCAGGCGACGTACAGGTCGCCGTTCGGCGCAGCGGCGCCTGCCGGGAAGCTGCGCACGCGGAAGACTGCTTCCGCCGGGGTGATGATGTCCTGAACATCCGCGATCTTTACCGGTCTGCTCCAAGTGACGCCGCCGTTTGTCGACTTCACGATCCACTGGCTGTTGAGCGTCGCCAGCCGGGTGGAGCCCTCGAAGACCACGTAGACCGTGCCGTCGTACCCGACGATCGGGAGCGACCCCGAGTCGTAGATTACGTTGCCTGAGATGTTAGTCGGCGTGCTGAACGTAGCGGCTCCGTCGGTCGAATAAGCAAAGAAAATCGGTGACTGGACGTAGAAGCCGTTGTGAGGGTTGAAGACGAAGCGTATCCAGCTGACGTAGATGCGATCCCGGAACGGGCTCCCGCTGTGCCAGTCGGCTGCGATCCACTCCTTGTCGTTAAGGATGGAGGGAGCCGTGGTTGGATTGATGAAGGTGGGCGCGCCCCAGGTGAGAGTGCCGCCTCCGTCGAAGGTCCCTTTGTTGACCGCTACTGTATTCGGCGGGCTGGTGATGTTGAAGCCAAGTCCTGCGTAGAAGACGTTGCCCTGGCTGTCGAACGCAACCGAGGGATCGCCGCCTAGGTCGTACTGGCCGCCGACCAAGTGCTCAACGCCCGGGATCAACGTTCCAATTTGGCTCGGGTCGGTCGTCGGCGTGTATATGGAGTTTGGGTTACTGTTGCAGCACCAACTCGAACCGCCATCGTTCGAGTAGTATGTGCCCGAGTAGCCGTTGCCGAGTGCGCTGCACGGTGTCGTCCCAACCATGCAATCCCAGGTGCCCGTGACGTAGTCGTTCGCCCCGCTGACGATCCGGTTCGAGTTGTTTGGGTCAACTGCAATCGCCGTCTCGTTTTGCGGAGCTGCGGCAGTATCCTGATTCACGGTTACAGCGGGCGCTAAGACGGTCGTGCCGTCGAGCGGGCTGGTGAGCACGTACGTCGGCGTGATCGGCGTGTTCACCGGGCCGGGAGCAAACGTTTCCTCGGCCGCCTGTTCAATCAACGCGGAGAAGCGGATGTGCAGGCCTGCGGTTCCGTTCACCGACGCGACTTTGCCGGCAAGAGTGTTGATGTCATAAGTCCGCGCAGACTGCGTAACCGCGCTAGATGGCCGGAGCTGCGATGAACGCCATTGCTGCGGCTGCAATAAAGAGCACGCTCCCGCCCGCGATGCGCACAATGGAGAAGGAACGAGTTCGATCAAGTTTGGTTAGAAGGTTTCGCTTTTTCATATTGCTTGTTTCTCTTTCTCTTTTGTTTTTCTGATCTAGTGATTTTGCATTTCACCGGTCTATACCGGAAACAAGAGGCGAAGTTCCCAGATAATTAGAAACCGCGGATTACGCGGATTTCACGGATGGGGAGCACAGGCTGCCAGCCTGTTTTTTCGGCAGCTAGCCGAAAAGCTCTTCAACGAAGCTAGGTGACTCCTAAACGGAAGATAAGTCCGAACGCTTTCGTCCGCCCCTCACCACGGCGAGCAAGCTTTAGGCAAGCTGAGCAGGCAAAGGAAACAAAGATTCTGTTCCGCCAAAACTAAAAACCTTGGTTACCTTCGTTTCCTTATGTTCAAAGAGAAAAGCGAAGAGAGGCATGAGCGGGCGGGCTGGTTTAAGCCGTAAGCGTTATCCGCCGTGAAACAAAAAGCCGCCACGCACTGAAGCGTGACGGCTTTTTGCAAACTGAGCGTGCTTAGCCAGTCGGCTTAAGAACCTGGGGCATGCAATTTGGCGTTAGTACACGACGATCCCGGTCACGTGTACATTCGGGTTCCCGTTGCCAGCGATCGTCCCTTGATCGGCTCCGCTGCCGATGATCCCGCTAAACTGCCCAGTGCCGCCGGTGACGGTCGAAACTCCTTGGATCGTGCCGGGGAAGCCGGAGTGTGTGGCGCTTGGGCAAACCCATCCGGCCGCGTCGGAGATTGTGATGGACCCAGTGTCCCCGATGAAAGTGGCCACTGAGGTGTAGGGGTTGCAGGGATAGCCGCTGAGGTCCTGCACGACATCAATAGTCATCGTTACTGAGCCCATGATGTTAACGGTCCCGCGGCCCTCGAACACGAACTCGCACACGTCACCGTTGCAGACTGACGAGACCCCTGTGAGTTGATGGGCGGTGGCCTCGAAGGCGACGAGACTTTGGGCGTGAGCGGTTGTTGTCACTAAGGCTGCCGCGAATCCGGCGGTGAGAGTGAGGAATGCTTTTTGAAGGATTTTTGTTTTCATCTTATTTAATTTCTTTTGTTTTGGCCTTCTTTGACCTCTCATCGTGAGAAGTCAGTTCCGGCCGTTTTGTGTTTCACGGGTCTATACCGGAAACAAAAGACGAGGTTCCCAGATAATTAGAAACCGCGGATTACGCGGATTTCACGGATGGAGAGCCGAATTTTATGGAAAAGATTCTTTCGGCGATCTCCGCCGAACGCTGAACCTTTCCCGGAGAGCGCTTGTTAGGCTAAGAGGTTTACGGCACTGCAGGTCAATCCCGGTACTTTGGCAAGCGCCGTGTCATTCGTCCAAAGTTCCACGTCGAATTCCATCGCCGTGGCGCAGACTACGGCGTCTGGGAGCCGTAAATGCTGTTCTCTCCGAAGCTCCACTGCTCGCGTGCGGATCGATGGAGTCAATTCGCAAACGACGAGCTGCCCGATGAACTCTCGAACTCTCTTTTCTTCTTCGACGGTCAGTGAAGGCCAGGCTAGCAACTCCATTTCCGTGATCACTGATACGCCTTAGCTGCCGGTGGGAAGTGGCTCAGCGAGCCGGCCGCCGAGCAGATAGAGTGCGACGTTGGTGTCGAGCAGGCCGGTCATTGATTCGCTGCCGCTCGGCAGCTCACCCTTCGGGCTTCCCGTCTACCCGGCGGCTGCCCAGCGCTCCGTGTTCCCACTCGCCGCGCACGCGTTGTTGCCATGCCAACGGATCTTCCGTCAATCGCAGTGCCCCCGCGAACTTTGCCAAATCACCAGGACCTCTCGTTGCTCCATCTCCGTTCACGCGCGACTCCAGGAACCGAAGCAATTTCTTTTTCTCTTCCAGCGGCAAGGCATCAGCAGCCGCCTCGATCTCAGCGAGTGTGCTCACGGAAATCAAATTAGCACTTTAAACCAAGCGAACGAGCAAAAATCAACGAGCTGAAGCAGATTGATTGATCTCTAAAGTTTCGTGATAATTCGTGTAATTTGTGTCTTCACGGCTGCTTTTCCTCGCACAGTTTTTGGAAAGCGGGATCACCGCGCAAAGGGTCCCAGATCGGATCGAGCCTTAGCAGGGCCGGGGTAACATGTCCTCCGTAAAGCCAGCTTAAATACGGTGTTTGTACCAGCCGCGTGAGAATTGAAATCGCACGGTCATTCTCGCCGACGATCGTCTGAATCAATGCTAGCCACTCTTCCCGGCTAGGCCCGTTCACGCGATCCTTAACAGTGGGCACAAGCGTACCTGCGTGCTCCGCTGCCTTTATTGCTAAATCCTTGTTTCCGATCACAGCGTTAGCCAAAGCGAGATTGTTCCAATCAAGGGAGCCCTCGAGCTGACTTTCGATCTCGTCGCGTGCCTGTTTAGCGTTAAAGTTCGCGCTAGACCTGTCACCGGCAAGATATAGGTGAAAGGACAACATCGCCTGGTACTCGCTTTTTTCGACTGCAGAAAAGAAGCGGAATTGAGCCAGTCGGGTTTGCAACAAGTGGACGGCCTCATCAAAACGCCGTTCGAGTCTCATTTGAGTGATCTTGACCCTGAAGGCTTCCGCGGAAGTAGTCTGCTCGTTTATTTGTGGTAACAACTTAACGGCTTCTTGCAGCTTACCCTGGGCCTGATAAATGCTAGCCTTTCCGGCGACCAGCTCGGAATCGTTTGGGACTATATCCAACGCCCGATCGTACAATTTTAAGGCGGTCGGAAATTGCCGAAGCATCGTGTAATTCCATGCTGCGTGGGCAAGTAACTCCACATTACGAGGGTCCATACTTAGGGCTCGCTCGAAGTAGGAATTACTTTCATCCCATTGCCCCTCATTTCGCGCGATCCGGCCGAGGGCCATTGGCACTTCGGTGCTGCTGGGTAACATTTCGCCAACGCGCCTGAACGTGGTTTTGGCGGCCTCCCAATCGTCTAGGACGAAGCGTTGATAATAACCCAGGGCGAGCAGCGTTTCGGGCGAGTCCGGCTGGAGTTTTTGCGCATTGTCCAACGCTTTTGTAGCTGCATCGCGCCGAAGGACCGTACCTTCGTGACGACTATATTTCCATGCGTGCGCGCGAGCGAGCCGTGCCCAAGCGGGCGCAAAACCAGGGTCAAGCTGAACCGCCTGCTCATAAGAATCGATGGCGTTCCTTAGAGCATCGTCCGAGTACCAGCTGCTGCGTGTTTGGAAGGCCAGCCCGCGTAAGTAAGCATCGTAAGCATCTAGATTTTTTGTTGCCTTAACTGCTAACGTCAGTTCCTCGTGACCACTTAGCTTCGCCTGTAACGACTCAGCAATTCGTTTGGCGATCTCGCTCTCGACACCAAAAATGTCAGTCAATTTCCTATCATAGGTCTCGGCCCAGAGGTGCGAGTCGGTCTGCGCGTTGATCAACTGTACATTGATTCGTACCTGATCGGCCGTTTTTTGCAGGCTGCCTTCGAGGATATTTGCTACGTCAAGCTGCTTTGCAATCTCGGCGAGATTACCAGGCTTGCTGTGATAGCGCTGGGTGGACGTGCGTGAAATGATCTTTAAATCCGCAATGCTAGCCAGCCGCGTGAGGATCTCCTCTTGAACACCTTCAGCGAAATAAGCGTTGTTCGGGTCGCCGCTTAGATTTTCAAACGGAAGAACAGCAATGCTCTTGTCGATTTTGTCCTCGCAAAGTTTTTGGAAGGCGGGATCGCCGCGCAACGGGTCCCAGATTGGATCGAGCCTAAGGAGAGCCGGGGTGAGGACGGCCGCTCCCGCACAAATAATCTGGAGGCTGTCATGCGGCGTCTTTAGCAGTTGGGTGAGAGTTTTGATCGCGCGACTCTTGTCGCCGAAAATGCTCTGAATCAAAGCCAGGTTCTCTTCATAGCTAGGTCCCCACTGCCGGTCTTTAGCGCTAGGCAAAAGCGCCATTGCCTGTTCCGCCGCCTTGAAGGCCGAGTCCTTCTCTCCCACCATCGCATAAGCTTGCGACAGCCATGCTGCAACGAATTCGTTGTCTGGTTCATCTCTGTATAGCTGCTCCAGTGTATCGCGTGCCTCTTCAGCGGTAACCTTAGTGCCAGCCGTATCGCCAGCAAAACTTTGCGCGAAAGCTAGCGAGATCTGACACACTGCCTTGGAGTACTGAGACTCAAAATTGAATTGAGCTAGTCGGGCTTGCAGCAATCGGACAGCCTCACCATAATTCCGCTCAAGTCTCAACTGAGTGGTCTTAATGGCGAACGTAACTTCAGAAGGAGTTTCCTCGTTTATTCCGGATAGCAACCTCGCGGCTTGCTGCAGGTTACCTTCAACCTGATAAATGCTTGCCTTATACGCCATCACATCTGGATCGCTTGGTGTAATCTCCAGCACCCGATCGTAGAGCTTTAACGCAGCTGTGAACTGTAGAAGATTAGCATAAGTCGATGCCGCCTTCATGAGTAACTCCACATTATGTGGGTCCAAGGTGAGGGCTTGCTCAAGGTAGGCAACGCTTTGATTCCACTGTCCCTCGCGTGCAAGGATTCCGCCGAGAGCCCTTCGTACCTCGCTGCTACCGGGTAACATCTCGCTGACGCGAACAAATGTGGTTTTTGCAGACCCGTAATCACGCAGCACCCTGTATTGATAATAACCCAACGCCAGTAGGGTTTCAGGCGAGTTCGGCTCTAGTCTCTGAGCATTATCCAAAGCCCGCTTAGCGGCATCGCCCATAGCGGCGGAATTGGGGTCCATGCGGGCGAAGTAACGGTGCGCCTCCTGGCGAGAGAGCCGTGCCCACGCAAGCGCAAAATTGGGGTCAAGCTGCACCGCACGCTCATAAAAACTGGCGGCCTTACCTCGGAGATTGGAAGCGTAAGAGGAGATGTTTGAGGTCGCGGCGGCGCTGCGTACTTCAAGAGCCAGTCCATGGAGATAGGCATCGTAAGCGTCTGGATTGTTTGTTGGTTTAACTACTAAGGCTCGTTCCTCGCGACCGGTCAGCTTCGCCTGTAGGACAATTGCTATTTGTTTAGCAATCTCACTCTCGACACCAAACATATCAGTTAACTTCCGGTCGTAGGTTTCGGCCCATAGGTGGGAATCGGTTGGCGCGTTAATCAACTGCACATTGACCCGTACCTGATCGGCCGCTTCTTGCACGCTGCCTTCAAGAATGTTCGCTACTCCAAGCTGTTTGGCGATCTGGGAGAGATTGCGAGGTTTGCTCTGATAACGCTGGGTGGACGTTCGCGAAATCACTTTTAAGTCTGCGATCTTTGCCAGTCGTGTCAGGATCTCCTCCTGGATCCCATCTGCAAAATACGCGTTGTCTGGATCGCCGCTGAGGTTTTCGAATGGAAGGACAGCGATGCTTTTCTCCGGCGCCGCCGGCAGCACCTTGGCGAGCTCGCCGCGGAAGAACCACATGGTAGCAGCTCCAAACAGGAGACAGGCGGCGCCTGTTGCTATCAACTTTGGATTACGGCGTGACCAGCGTCCCAGCCGCGTAGAAACTGAGACCGGACGCGCGACGATCGGGCGTCCGTCCAGCCAGCGCTCCAAATCAGTGGCGAGATCTCCCGCAGATTGGTAGCGCGCTTTTGGATCGCGCTCGAGACAGCGCACACAAATGGTTTCCAAATCCCGGTTGTGTGAGTGTGCAAGCGAGCGCAGTTTCGGTGCGGGCGTTTCCGCCGCTTGCCGAATGACGGCAACCGCGTTGGAGCCCAAAAACGGTGGGCGGCCGGCGAGCAGCTCGAAGAGAATCGCGCCGAGACTGTAAACATCCGCGGCCGGGGTAAGAGCGGCGGCTTTGCCTTCCACCTGCTCGGGCGCGGTGTAACCCGGGGTTCCGAAAGTAGTCAGCGACTTGGTGATGTCCTTATTTGCGTCGAGCCATTTTGCCAGACCGAAATCGCTTACCAGCGATTCGCCGCGGCCATCGAGCAGAATGTTTCCCGGCTTGAGATCGCGATGGAGAATTCCCTGGCCATGCGCGTATTCGACCGCGCGCGCAACTTTGGCCATCAGTTGCACACATCGCCTGGGCTCGGCGCGCAGAGCTGGCGCAACCTTTTGCAAGCTGCCGCTGGTCGCGAATTTCATGCTGAAAAACGGAAGGCCGTCCTCGCTCTCGCTTACCTCGTAAATCGGAAGAATGTTTGGATGATCGAGGCTGGCTGCCGCGTCGGCTTCGCGCCGGAAGCGCTTGAGCGTTTCATGTGAATCAGCGTGATAGTTTAGAACGCGCTTTACGGCGACGATCCTCTGAGGGTGTCGCTGACGCGCGAGATAAATTACGCCCATACCGCCGCGCCCGATCTCGTCGAGGACTTCGTAATCGCCTAGGCGCCATTGCTTATCCGGCACGTTTACTTCGGCGATTGCGCTTTCAAAAACTGCTCTCGAGACCTCGTCACCAGCTTCCAATCCCTCCCCCAAGAGGCAACTGACACAAACTCCAGTGTGGAGTCGCGAAATCGATCCACAGCGCGGGCAGGCGACCTTTTCCGAATCCGCCCATGAAGTGGAAATGCGCATCCTTTAATCAGCCGCGGCGAGGGCCGCGCACAGGTACCGGATTTCGTCCTGAACGTCTGCGGGATTTTCAACGGTGTGCGCGACTTCATCGCGCAGCAGAGAGCGGTAGCGCTGCCGCATGATGTGCAGCTGTTTTTTCACAGCAGTCTCGGCCACTCCCAAGGCCGCGGAGAGCTTGGCGTAGGACACCTCATCGCGTTC
>QHOX01000094.1 GCA_003219465.1 Verrucomicrobiota bacterium
GCGATTTGATTGCGGCAAAAAAGGAAACCGCCGCGCTTGCGGAACGCTTCACCGCGCCGGAAGTGCTGCGACGAATCCAGCGTCTGGAAGAATTGCGAGATCACCTTGGCCGCAATATTCAGGAAGCGCTCGCATTCGAAGCCGCGTTTCTCCAAGTCTTCGGTTCCTGAAGGTCTCCCGGATTTTCTTGGAAGAGACGATTTCCGAGAACTTGCCGCGACAGAAGTCGTAATACGCTCGTGAAGGGAGATCTAGTCGGGATTACTCAGGCGTGAAAGCCCAGCAGCGGACTGCAACGAGTTTGAAGAGTGGCTTAGGAGCGGCAATCAGGCGCGCGAGATTCATTCTTAGGATTTCCCAAGGAGAACTCGCGTCTCGTGCCGGTTTGCATCGGACTTACGTCTCGGACGTCGAACGCGGAACGCGCAATCCTTCTATTCAAAGCATCGAGAAACTTGCCCGCGCATTGCACGTTTCTGTGGCAACACTTTTCGAACGAGCCGGCAACAGTGATGGTACGAGTCGGACTGGCGGACGTAAGATCACTGGCTGACCCGGTAACACAGAAGCGTTCCGCGGCTCACAGTTTTTGCGGGACAGATCGGTGCCGTCCGAGGAAACGCAAGAATCGGGTTCCAGCGTAAAAATGTAACTTGTTAGGGCTGCCGCGGCTCGAATTTCGATTGTACTATTAAGAGCATGTTCCCCGGAGCGACGCGAACCGATTGGCGCCATGGCTGCATAGGATCGACATTGTCGATCTTTGCGTCTCTATTCGCGGAATAAAAGGATGAACCCAGCACTCACGGAGAACGGACAGAAGCTGCGAGACACGGGACTGAAAGCAGTCGGTGAAGTTCCCTGGGGCACACATTTCAGCATCTTTTACGAAACGAAAAAGGATTTGCTCGAAATTGTGGTGCCGTTCTTCAAAGCCGGGTTGCAAGCCAACGAGTTCTGCCTCTGGATTGTGGCAAACTCCGAATTGCTGACGATCAACGAGGCAAAGGCGGTCTTACACGAAGCGGTCCCTGACTTGGACCGGCTGTTGAAGAATGGGAACATTGAAATCGTGCCGTATTCCGAATGGTTTCTGACTGGTCGCGCGGTAAACATTCGTAAAGCGATCGCTCGGTTCCGCCAAAAGGTTAGCGAGGCGGCGAACAGGGGATTTAGCGGCACGCGGCTGACTGGCAGTCCGGCCTGGATGCGAGACAATCTGCGCGCGCGGAGCTTTCGCCAATTCGAACAAAAATTCGATGGCCAGCTCACGCGTGAGCAAATGATCGCGGCCTGCACTTTTCCGCTCAAACTTAGCGGTGCCGAGGATATTCTTGATGCGGCGCGGACACATCAATTCGCCGTCACGGTGCGAAAAGGCGCTTGGAAGCGGGTTGAGATAGCCGATATCGAATCGGCAAAGAGAGAAGCCAGACAAACCACCAGCCCGGAGCTGGAGCAGCTCACATTTCGGCAACGCGAAATATTGCAGCTTGTCGCAAAAGGACAGAATACAAAGCAAATCGCGGATTTGCTGGGGATCAGCGGCAAGACAGTTGAGGCGCATCGCTTGCAGTTGATGCGCCGGTTGAAGATCGACAATGTTCCCGTCCTGGTCCGGTTCGCGATTCGCACGGGGTTGGTTTCGTCCGAAAGTTAACGAATCAGCTCAGCCGAAGGCGCGTCGAATAAGGTTCTCCCTAATTTCGAGTTCGTTAGGCATGGACTCACTCGAAAGGGAGAATCGAGAGTAACTCTTTCGCGAGGGGAAGAAATCTTCCTGACGTGCAGTGACGCGAAAGCGCGAATGGGTCGATCGTGTGGGCGAACCGAAGGAAATCATGTACCGCACTTGTGCCTCCGAATTGCAGCTTGGCACGCGCGATCAGGCCGATCGCGGCGAGCGCGTTATGCTCCCAGACGGGAAGCAATGGCTGCGGAAGACCGGACTCCCTTTAGTGGGAGATATGCCGTGGGGTTCACATTTCTGCATCTTTTATGAAACGAAGAAGGATCTGCGCGATATTCTCGTCCCCTTTTTCAAGGCGGGGTTGGAAGCTAACGAGTTTTGCCTCTCTTATATTGGCAGTCACGAATTTCTGACCGTAAAAGGCGCAAGGGACGCCTTACGCAAAGAGCTACCTGATTTCGAGCGGCAATTGAAGAACGGCAACATCGAGATCGTGACTCGCAAGAAATGGTTTGGCGCGAATGGTATGCTCGACCTCTCTAAAGCAACGGGCCGGTTGCAAAGGAAACTTGATCGAGCGCTCGCGCGAGGGCTTAAGGGCGTGAGATTTCACGGGAGTTCCGCCTGGCTGCGCGCCCGTTTACCTGAAGGCGGGTTTTGCAAGTACGAGGAAAAACTGAATTCCATGCTGACAGGTCAACCAATGATTATCGCTTGCACGTTTCCGCTCAAGCTGACCGGAGCCGAGCAAATCCTCGACGCGGCGCACACACACCAGTTCGCGGTTACGGTTCGGAACGGAATCTGGAAGCGGGTCGAGATAGCCAACATCGCCGCGGCTAAGAAAGAGGCGAGAAATATCGATCCAAAATTGGAGCAGCTCACGCTTCGACAGCGGGAGATATTGCAACACATCGCCGAAGGGCAGAATACGAAACAAATAGCCGATCTTCTTGGAATTAGCGTTAAGACGGTTGAATCGCACCGGCTGCAACTGATGGAGAGATTGCGCATTCATGACGTCCCGGGCTTGGTTCGCTTCGCGATTCGGACCGGGTTGGTCTCGACCGAAGCCTAGCAAATCGGTGCGGCGACGATCGCGTGTAAGGTTTTCCCTAATAGCAGCGGCACTCGGACTCGTTAAGTCTGTCGCGTGGAGATATCAGATTCGTTCGCCTGCGCGTTCCGCGAAAATCTTCGCGAACTTCCGTTTCGAAAGATCCTGGTAGCAACTGAGAATTCGTATCCCCATGGTTTTGTCGTCAATCGTCCACTGTCACTCATCGTCTGTGGTGTGTGCCGGTAAGATGTCGCAAAATTATGGCGACGATTGATTTGAAAACCCTGTTAGGCATGGCGATCAAGACGCAACGGGCCTCGCTGGGCATCTCACAGGAAGAACTCGCCCACCGCGCCGGTCTTCATCGGACCTACGTCTCCGATCTAGAACGCGGAGTGCGGAATCCGTCCGTAGATAGCATCGAGAAACTTGCGCGCGCTTTGGAACTTTCGGTTTCAAAGCTCTTCGAGCGAGCGAGCGAGTAACGGCAATGACCACCGTGCAACATCGACAAGCTACTCAACACGTTGCGCGATGCTCTGAACGGCCGACCGAGCGACCCGGTTAAATTGTATGACTAAACTGAGAGCCGCAGAGTGAACATAAGCGGAACCCCCAGCACACCAGAACGCAGGAGCCGGCTTTTCGCGCGCGTGGGGGCTTTGTCGGTGGGCCTTTTAGGTCTCGTCTCTTTGATCGGCTGGTGCCTGAACGTTGAGGCGCTGAAATCTATTGTGCCCGGAGCTGCGCCAATGAAGCCGAACATGGCTGCGGGGTTCGTGCTTTGCGCAACTGCATTGGCGCTTCTTTTGCGCAGAAAAATAGCACAGCCAATACGGAGATGTGCGACGGTGATCGCAGGAGTCGTGGTCCTACTGGGCGCGCTGACACTGGGAGAACATTTTTTCGGCTGGGACCTTCCAATTGAACGATGGCTTATTGGGAACGCTTCGCCTAATCAGCAAATTCTACATCCCGGGCGCGTGGCGTCGGTGACTGCGCTTGCCTTTCTTCTCGGAGGAAGCGCTCTTCTTGCAAAATCACTTTTCGTTCGGAAGCAATTGCGTGTCCCGTTAGTCGTCGGCCTGAGCGCTGCGCTCCTGTTGATGGGAGCGACACCACTCGCGGCGTTTCTTCTGGAAATATTGTTTGGCTCTCAATGGAATTTGATGGGCATGGACCTTTCCGGCATTGTCCCGACAATTGGATTTATGCTGCTGGGCAGCGGATTACTGGCCCTTCTTCAAAGCGAAGGTCACTTCACGTGGTCACTGAATGCTTCGACCACGTGTGGCTTTGCATTGGGATTCTTGCTGATCGTCGTCGCGGGAGCCGCTGGCTTCAATTTTACGCGGCACATCGTGGAAACGAGCAACCGCGTGACGCATCGACAAGAAGTGCTCAAGGAAACGGAGGAAGTCTTAGCGGGAATAGCGAGTCTCGCCAGTAGCGAACGCGTTTACGTGATCGTCGGAGACGAACAGGTGCTAAAAGATCGACAAACGATCAAAGCCGCGCTCGACGACGACGTTTATCAACTCCGAATATTGACGCACAACGATCCGAATCAACAACGCCGCCTCGATCGGTTGGAGCCGTTAATCAGACAGCGCATCGATTGGGAAGAACGCATGATCACTGCACGGCGACAGGAAGGCTCTGCCGCGTCACCGAGGATGATTCCCACCGTGCTAGCCATCCAGCTATCGGATGAAATTCTTCGCATGACGAAAGAGATGGAAGCCGAAGAATATAGTTTGCTCGATGCAGATCGGACGAAGGCGGATTCAGCTGTATCCACCGCTTTCGCGCTCCTGCCGCTGGGAGTATTTCTCAGTTTAGCAATCTTATCCCTAAGTGCTTTTTTTCTAAACGCCGGCGTGACTGAGCAAGCGCAGGCCGAGAAAGCGCTACGCCAGAGTGAAGAGCGATACCGAACGCTCTTTGAGAGCAATCCCAACCCGATGTGGGTTTATGACTTGGAGACATTTTCGTTTCTGGCAGTGAACGCTGCCGCGGTCAGACACTACGGATATTCGCAAGACGAATTTCTCACGATGACCATTAAAGACATTCGGCCACCTGAAGATATTCCAAGCTTAATGGAGGATCTTGACCGAACGACGGGCCCGATGAGTAGCGCGACTTGTTGGCGGCATCGCAAGAAAGACGGCAATCTAATTGACGTGGAAATCACGTCAAATGAGTTGTTCTGGCTTGGACGCCGCGCGCGAGTGGTGTTGGTCAACGACATCACCGAGCGCAAACGCGCGGAAGAACGCTTACATGAGCAGACAGAGATTATCAATCGCGCGCAGGACGCGATCATTATTCGCGATTTCAAAGATCAACGCATTACCTTTTGGAATAGCGGCGCAGAACGCCTTTATGGATGGAAGGCAGACGAAGTGATCGATCGATCAATCGGGGACGTGATGTACGTTGATCCAAAGGACCGCGAAGAGCCATTAAGAATTCTCATCTCCACCGGGGAATTTCGCGGCGAACTCAAGCAAGTCACAAAAGATGGCCGAGAGGTGATCGTCGATGGACGGGCGACGATCGTGCGCAACCTCGACGGGACTCCGCGTTCCGTTCTCAGTATCAATACCGATGTTACCGAGCAGAAGAAACTCGAAACACACCTTTTGCGTGCCCAGCGTCTCGAAAGCATTGGCACACTGGCCAGCGGCGTTGCGCACGATCTGAACAACATACTCACTCCGATTTTGATGTGCTCCCAAGCGCTGCGCAGCGAGCTCGGCGAAGAAGATCGACGCTCAGCCGTCTCACTAATCGAAGAAAGCGCACAACGCGGCGCGAGAGTCGTAAAACAAGTGCTGACGTTTGCGCGTGGCGTCGAAGGTGAGCGCGTGCTGATTAAGCCGAGTCACTTGGTCGAAGAAATGGTCGACATCGCACGAAAGACATTCCCAAAATCGATCGAGGTCAGCAGCCGTTATCCGGAAGACCTTTGGTCGATCAAAGGCGATCCGACGCAGCTGCATCAGGTATTACTGAATCTGTCTGTCAACGCCCGCGATGCCATGGCCAAGGGCGGTTCCATTATGATCGCAGCTGAAAATTTCGACGTGGACGGCCAATACGCATCCATGACGCCGAACGCCAAACCGGGCCCGCATGTGATGCTGCGGGTAAGCGATACCGGAAGCGGAATGCCGCGCGCCGCCATCGACAAAATATTCGATCCGTTTTTCACCACGAAAGAAGTTGGGAAGGGAACAGGTCTCGGGCTTTCCACTGCTCTCGGAATTGTTAAAAGCCACGGCGGCTTTATTTCGGTTTATAGCGAAATGGGGAAAGGCACGACCTTTAAGGTCTTCCTACCAGCGGAGGTAAGTGAGGGAGTTGCGCGCCAGGCCGACATGTCATTTGAATCGTTGCACGGAAACGGGCAACTGATCCTCGTAGTCGATGACGAACCTCCCATTCTTCAGGTTATCAAGATGATTCTTGAGAAACACAATTATCGCGTTCTGGCCGCGAACGACGGCCCTGAAGCATTGGCGAAAATCGCCGAGACAAAAGACCCGATTGATGCCGTGCTCACTGATATTTCAATGCCTTATATGGATGGAGTCGCGCTGATCCGCACTATCAAGAAGATGAAACCTGGAATGTGCTTTATCGCGGCCACGGGAGAAAGCGAGCATTCTCACGAGCCCGGGCTTCAGGAGCTTGGAGTAAGCAGTTTGCTGACGAAGCCTTACGACACTCAAGACTTACTCAAGACCTTGCGCAACGCTTTGACGTAAAGGAAGTGAGGACGCTTCGCATTCTTGTTGCCGACGACCATGGGGTTGTGCGAGAAGGCACGCGTCTGTTGATCGAGCGCGTGCCTGGCTGGGAAGTTTGCGGCGTAGCAAAAACAGGACGCGAAGCCGTTGAGCAAGCCAAAAGGCTTCAACCAGATATCGTCGTGCTGGACATGAGCATGCCTGAGCTCAATGGGCTCGACGCTGCGCGTCAGATCAAGCGCGCTTTACCCAAGACTGAGTTGCTCATTTTCACGGCGCACGAACGGGAAGAACTCATCCGGGACGTTTTTGAAGCCGGGGTGAAAAGCTACATTCTCAAAGCTGACGCCAGCTCGCATCTTATTGAAGCGATTCGTTTGCTGAGTCAGCATAAGCCGTATTTCACGAACAAGGTGTCCGAAGTTCTCTTCTCGCGAATTGTCGATGTTGCCGAGCGTGACGAGAATTCAAAGTTCGCTCATCCGCTCAGCGCGCGCGAGCGTGAGATTTTGCAACTGCTGGCTGAAGGGAAGAGCAATAAGGACGTCGCAGCGGCGCTGGGCATCAGCGTGCGCACTGCGGAAGCCCATCGAGCAAGCATCCTGCGGAAGCTTGGAATCGACTCTATCGCCGATCTTGTTCGTTACGCCGTTCGCAGCGGGATTATCGAAGCCTAACAGATCCTGAGGGCTGCTCGTAACCTCGGTAGGTACAATCCGCATTGTAAAGGAACCACATTCAAGTTGTTCCTGCCCGCAACTGTGACCCACGAAGAACTTCAACAGTTGAAGACCTCAGTCGTGCCCATTCAGGGAAATGGCGAACTAATCCTATTGGTTGATGACGAACCAAACATTCTGGGAATCACAAAATGATTCTGGAGAAGCATCGTTACGATATGCTTTCGGCTCGCGATGGCCCGGAGGGTCTGGCCATCTTCGCCCAACAAATGCAATCGATTCATCTTGTCCTGAACGACGTCGCCATGCTGAAGCGAAGGGCGCTCTCACACAAGGGCCCTCCGTATTTCCCGCAAGTAAAAACACGTATTCTCCGGGGCCGAGCGGCGCACTGGCAGTGCTCCTACTAACTGCGTGACGAAGAATGAACTCGCGAGAACGGGCGACCACTTAATATCCGCGCGAGCGTTTTGGCTGGGCGGCCTTGTCCGGAGGTCACGCTGGCGCAGCTGCTCCGCTGTCTTCTTTCTCCTCGCGATGTGGGCACTCGGCGGATCAAAAGTGTCGGGTGCGTCAAGAGTCTGGACTGGAACGCTAAACACCGATTTCGAATTCGCCGCGAATTGGAACCTGGTCCTGCCACCTTCTGCGCCGGTAAATGACACCACAACCGATATCGGCGTGTTCAGCGGCGCGGTACCGGCGAACCAACCGACTCTTACCATAAGCCGGAGCATTAACGGTCTACAGTTTACGACCGCGACTAGAGGCTGGACTCTGGGTGGCGCGTTTACTTTGAGCCTCGGCGATGGCGGCATCAGTACAAATGGCCAGACCAGTGGCACAAACACGATCTCCGCCAATGTACAACTCGCGGCTGCGTCGACTTGGCTTGTCGGCACAGGCGACACCCTCTTGATGACTGGCCAGGTCTCCTCGACTGGTGCGTTTGGACTCACTTTCAACAATGGCTCTAACGCTGGGACGCTAAAGCTGAATGGCGCGAATACTTACACCGGAGGGACTACGGTCAGCGCCGGCACACTCTTAGTAAACAACACTTCCGGCTCGGGGACGGGGACAGGTTCGGTGACTGTGAACAACGCGGGAACCGTGCTCGGCGGCTCTGGGATCATCAATGCGGGAGCTAACAATGTGGCGCTAAACAGCGGAGCTACCATCGCACCGGGCGCCGCCCCGAACACCGTTGGCGCTCTGACGATGACCGCCGCGAACGTTATTTTCACGGGAACAAGCGGCAACCTCGCCACGCTCGCCATCGACATCACCGGCGCGACCGCCGACAGATTGGCGATCACAGGCAATCTTAATCTGAGCACACTTTTCGATCGTCTTGTCGTAACTGAGTTGGCAACGGCGACGCTCCCGCGATACCAGATTGTTACCTATACTGGCTCTCTCACCGGGATCTTTGACACTCTTACGCTGCCAAGCGGCTATTCAATCGATTACTCCATACCAAATGAGATCGATCTCGTCGGGTCTGTTCCCGAGCCCGCGACATGGTTTACAGCTGTTCTGGTTACTGGCGCAGTCGCGTGGTCTCAGCGGCGTCGCTTCGCCCGAAGTCTCTCGCCGTTCTGAGTGTCGGTCTGCCGCTGTTCTCCAAGCAACTGTCCATCCTGCGTTGACAGTTTCGTATGGCCGCGCAGGATTGCAGCCTAACGATGAGATTTGAAAATCAAAGCGCCATTGTCACTGGCGCGGGGCGGGGGATCGGGCATGCGATCGCGGTCCGACTGGCAAGCGAAGGCGCGCGCGTCGCGTGCGCGAGTCGC
>QHOX01000360.1 GCA_003219465.1 Verrucomicrobiota bacterium
AGGTCGGACTAATTAACATTTCCGATCGTGGCACCGACTACTACCTTTCTGGCAGACCACCGAATGTGACACCAACCGCCGATCACATTTTGATCTATCGCCGAAAGGCGTAGACGGCCCGAGTGACATTCTGCGTTTAGGAGAGATCACGCCAACATCCCACGTCGGGCTTGCAATTTCCGCTCGATCGCTGTCACCTCGAATGTCAGTACAAAAAAGGATGCACAAAGCAGGATTGCGCTGGGACCGTTTTGTCGGAAGAAGACCTCTCCTGACGTTGCTGCTCTTGCTTTTTACGCTTTTCGGTTGCGTTGCTTCACTCCAATCCGGTTTGACAGTAGACGACGCCACGGAACAAAAAACATTCCGGGTAATTACCGGTGCGGCGAAAAGCCTGCTCTTAGGCCACCTAGATGAGTACAATAGCCTTCAATCCTATCACGACAGGTACTACGGAATCGGCTTCGATCTACTGGCATACCCGTTCCAAATCCTGCTTACACCATTCCTGGTAAACAAATTGGGCGTGGATAGCGAAACCGCGCTCCTGTTGGCGAGACGAACAGTCGTGTTCCTTCTTTTTGCCACGTCGGTAGTCGTTTTCTATCGCTGCGCGCGATTTTTCATTCAACAACGATCGATTGCCAGCGCGGCTTCTGCGGCTTATGCCACGTGCCCATATTTGTTCGGACACGCGATGATAAACCTGAGAGACAGTCCGTTCATGTCCGTGTATCTCATCTGCACATACTTGTCACTCAAACTGGTGAGACGACATCTGCTTGGGAATACAGGTTCCTATCGCGCAGATCTCGTGAGACTAGCTCTTGTTACCGCGGGTCTGGTTTCGATCCGAATCCCGGGGCTGATGATTCTTGTTCAATACGCCTTTACGTTCGCGCTTGCGGATTATTGCAACCGCGACCTTAGCAAAGCCAGGCTTTGGCGGTGGCAGAACATCGCCTGGTTCTGCACTGTCCTGGTCGCAGTCGTAGTTATACTTTTTCCGGCCGTGTGGCTCAATCCGCTGGGCGAAATCTTTGCAGGAATGAATTATGTGGGCTGGTTCTACCAGCCTGGATGCACTCTCACTTGGGGCGAATGCATGAAACCATATGCTTCCGTCGCCTATTTGTCGGGTTGGCTGGTGGTCAAGTTACCGATAGTCATATTAGCCGGCAGCGCATTTGTTCCTTTCGCATTGAAGAAGATTTGGCAGGACCCTTTCCACCGAATCGCCTATCTCACACTTCTGTTTGGCAGTGTTTATGTATTGATTGTCATCATCCCTCTGCGAGCGCGTCTTTACGATGAGACCCGACAACTCCTTTTCATTTATCCATTGTTGTTCTTGGTAGCATTTATCGCGATATACTTTGCGTCTCAAAGGCTGGCCTTAGTTGCAGCTCTATTAGCGTTGGGAATGTTTCTCTGGGACCAATTACGGTTATATCCGTACCAATACGTGTACTTTAACGAGTTTGGCCGATTCCTCGACATCGATCGCCTGTTTGAGACCGATTACTGGGGAATATCAGCACGCGAGCATGCTCGACTTTTGCAGGCCGATTCGCGTTTGATGACGGGATTGAACTGTCTCTACGCCGATCCGATCGAGCTTTATCGTCCGTTCATTGATCCAAATACCTGTGTGCAGCCGTTGGATGCGCTTACCGCATATCCGGCTCGGAACGGAGTTGTAATAGCCGTCACCTGCTCGCCTAATCGATTTCAGGCACCAAAAACCTGCTGGGAAATCGCGCCAGTCACGCGCAAATTGCCATTATCGAGCCGCGTGATAACGATGTCGGCAGCGTACTATTGTAGCCCAGTGCAATAAGCGTTCTCACCACCGGGATAAAACTGTCGACCTGTCAGTGTTAGCTTTAGCCGAGCCGCACAAGCCTATTTTTTGGCGACAGCAAATAACGCCACGCCAAATGGAAACGAAATCGTTTTCAGCAGCTTCAGCTCGATTGTCATGATCCTGCCAAACAGGCGATTGCTGAGCGAAGTTTTCTTTACTTCAAAATCACGCCCCATTTTTGATCCGCCGAGCGTCCGAGCCGCCACGGCGAGCGGAAATAGAAATGTCGTCCAATAGGTCAGGCGCCGAATCTTGAAATTCTGTTTTAGGAGTAACTGTCGAATCTCCGCTTTTCTAAATCGCCGAGCGGTCATAACTGCTTCATCGTGCGCGCTGTGCAAAAACGGAAAGGCGGGGACGTTAATCAACAGCAAACCGCCAGGTCGAAGGATGCGATGCATCTCCCGCGCTGCGCCTGGTATGTCACTGACCCACTGATGATAGAGAACGCTGGAGCAGATTACTGCGTCGAACGAAGCGTCAGCAAATGGCAAGGCGCCAATATCGCCTTGTCGAACGTTGTTAAGGCCACGCTGCCGGCAAAATGAGAGCGCCTCCGGCGCCACATCAATTCCCACATTCTTTTCCGGATTTCCGAGCTGCTTTAGAATGGCTCCGGTGCCGCAACCGACGTCGAGAATTTCTTTCTTGCGCCAATCCGGCAACTCCGCTTCCAAAGCCTGAAAGAT
>QHOX01000354.1 GCA_003219465.1 Verrucomicrobiota bacterium
CTCCAGCAATTGGCGGATCAGATTGCCGGGAGCAGCCAGCGTGACCGAGCACTGGCTCGCTTGCGCCGTCAAGGCAACAGATATGAGTGCTCCGAGGCCAGCGGCGTCGATCATTTCCACACCACTGAGGTCGATCACGATTCGACGGGTTCGGGGCACAAGCTCGGCAAATTCGCGGGATAGCGCGGCAGCTTCAGGGCCATAAGCGATTCTGCCTTTGCAGCAGATCACAGTAACGTCTTCGGCTACTCGGGTTTCGAGACTCAGCCTCAACTTTGGCTCCTTGTCCTGTCTGTTCAGGCGCTGCTCTTCCCACAATGCGCATGTTGACATTCGGCTGATGATTTTTATCTGAGCGATTAGACGACCTTGGGCACTTGCCGGACTGTGAAAACTTCGTGAATAATTGTTATGAAAGTTTGATTTGAAAGGATTTCGGGCATCTCTGTTTATTTTGGTGACACCACTTCTCGGACTACGCGCTGCCGCTGTGTTGTCGAACATTGTGCCGGAGACGAAGACGCTGCCTTCGCCGATCAACTGACCCCTGCGTCATTCGCGTCGAAGCAATGTTTGTTTCGGGCCAAAGTCACTCGCGTGAGACTCAACTTGCCAAGACGGCACGATTCAAGAAAACAATGATGCTGACACTCAGCAAATCGGCCACAAAGTGGCTGAAAATCGGCCAGCGCAGGCTGCGTGTTTTCAGATATACGATTGACCAAATCGCGCCCGTGAAAACTGTGCCAATGAAACCCGGCAAACCCGATAGCGCCTTAATGTTGACGCCCAACAGCAACGGGTGGCTAAGGCCGAACCAAAAGGTTGTGTACATGACTATTAGCCAGCCGGGCCATCCGCTTGCAGAGTCCATCAGCAACCCCCGCCAATAGCCCTCTTCAAGCCAAGGATCGATAATCGCAACGGCAAGCCAAAATGAGACAATCCACGGTTGATTGAGCGAGCGGAAGTTGAGGCGAAACGCTGGAATGAAAAGCGCAGTCGTCGCGAATGACAGGAGACGCCAGCCCCATGCGCCGCGTGACGGTTGCAGCCATCGACGGTACTCACTCCACCCACCCGCGAATGCCATTATGAGCGCGAGGGTGATCCAGTAGACCAGTATTACCGGAATCCACGACCACACACCCCACAGATGCCCGCTGATGCGTGCCGCTGCATTGCCGAGCGCGAGAATAACAACTGGGGATAGCAACACCGTGCGACTTCGATTGCTCATTGGCTTAATGCGGCATTCCGGTTGTACGCGAGACGGGGCACTCGGCGCAGCGCGGCTTCGACCGCTTGCACAATTCTTGACCGTGCTGACGGAGCAACCGATGTGCCCCGATCAGCGAATCGTAATCTCGGGGGAGTTGGCTGCGTATCGCGTCCTGAACCAAACGGTATGTCGCTGAATAATTCTTCTGCTCGTCGGCGAAACCGACTCGACATAACACTCGCAAGCCACTTCGAGTCGAGCGCCATCACTGGGTAAGAACGGGTGAACAAGAGTACCTTCTCCGCGCCCGGATCGCCAATGCTCGGGAACTTCTTTTGAAAGCCTTTTTTGCTTGTGGTAGCTGGCTTTTTTAGAGCCGGACGCAGGTCGCTGCCGAATCGTGGTTCGGCAGGAATTTGTCGATTAGCGAGCGGGCTTCGAGGGACGTATCGACCCTTGCCAAAATTCCTAAGTCCGTGGTCGGTGATGTACAAGATGATAATAAGGTACTGACGATCACGCCGTGCATGGGGCATCTTCGGCAATGTCCATTTTCAATGGGCAGCCGTACAATTTGCTCCGATACTTGAATCGGTGATTTCGGTTCAGAGCAACAGGAGCAGGAGCGTGAATTCAGCCGCATCACCGGAAGACCTCCACAAACTTTTTGTGCAGGCGCTAAACTCGGGCGATCTTGATAGGCTTGTTGGCTTGTACGCATTCGATGGATTCCTCATGGCGCGTAGTGGACCGGCGCGAGGCATTAGCGCAATTCGTAAAGCGCTCGCTGAGTATGTCGCTATGAAGCCGACGATCCAACTCACGACGCGCAGAGTCGTGCAGGTGGAGGACACGGCTCTGCTTGTGGCTGACTGGCGATTCCACGGAACCACCAGCGATGGTGGCAATGTATCCACCTCTGGTACGAGTATCGAAGTCGCTCGTCGCCAGCCGGATGGGAGTTGGTGCTACCTCATCGACCTCCCGAATGGGCTCGACTAATTTGTGGATGTGCTGAGGTATCGTCTGATCGCGCTAGAAACATGACCCTTAGCGAAAAACAGAAGATGCTGGCGGGGGAATTCTACCGCTCTACAGACTCCGACCTTCAAGCCGCGATGGCGCAGGCCCAGCAGCAACTACGGCGGTTGAACGTTATCGCAAACGAAGATGTCGAGCAACGGTTCGCAATCTTGCACGCGATGCTCGGGCAGATCGGGAGCGGCACGCAGGTCAAGTCACCCTTCAGTTGCGATTACGGCTTACACATCCGCATTGGTAGGAACGGGTTCGTCAATTACGGGTGTGTGTTCCTTGACTGTAATCTGATCACCATCGGGGATGACGCTCAGATTGGGCCGGGCGTTCACATTTACACCGCTTTC
>QHOX01000355.1 GCA_003219465.1 Verrucomicrobiota bacterium
AAGTCGTAGGCATTGTTCGTACTGCCACCGCGTGCGCTCCAACCGACTGCTAGAGGATAGGTCTCAGCCTCATCGTCCCGAAAGTTTGCCCATTCGCCCAGATTCGCTTTGCCGAGAATCACGGCGCCCGCGTCGCGCAGGCGGTGAATGATCACCGCGTCGGACGGCACCTGGCTACCAACCAGCGCGAACGACCCCGCGGTCGTCTGCATTCTGTCGTCTGTCGCGATGTTGTCCTTGACCAAAATGGGAATCCCGTGAAGCGGTCCGCGCACATGACCATGGCGGCGTTCGTTATCGAGATCTTCGGCGATGGATATGGCATCTGGATTGGTTTCAATCACCGAGTGAAGCAGTCCGTTGAATGAGTTGATGCGTTCCAGGTAGTCCATCACCAATTGCTCGCTGCTCACCCTGCCGGAAGCCATCGCGGCTTGAAGCTCGGGAATACTTTTTTCAACAAAATCAAAACCGCCTGCCGCAGAAGCAGAGCGTGGCAGAAGCGAAGTCAGGCCTCCGGTTAGAAGCGCTGCGCTGCTGAGCGCGGTTGTGCCGAGAAATTTTCGGCGGGTTATAGCGGCGTCGAGATTTGTACGGTCAGAGCGGTGCTTGTTCATTGTATTCTCCGGTTACGCTGTTTCGCGAATGAACAGACGTGTGTTGTTGTTTGGTGACGTGTGGGCGGAAGACTCCGCTCCGGTCGATTTAGATCGTAGGGTGGATGATTTTCGCGCGATCAATTCCATAACCCCGCCTGAGCAAATCGTTTCTGATCTTGGAAGCGGCCGGAAATTTTTTCATTTTTTGCATTATTTGACCGCCGCGTTCTTCCTCCGCAAATTAGCTGCTCTTCGAAGGGCGCCCGTAGCTCAACTGGATAGAGCATCTGACTACGGATCAGAAGGTTAGGAGTTCGAATCTCTTCGGGCGCGTTCTTTCGCGTAGCTGCTCCTGCTCTTGCTCGTGATCTTGATTCAAACCGATCACTGAAAATAGGGCCGAATCTGAGCGTATTTTCTGTCTCCGATACCGCTGACTCTTTTCAGATCGTCAGCACTGCGGAACGGTCGGGCTGCGATGATGCGGGCCGCTATCACGTGCTCTATCCCGGGGACGGTTGTCAGCTCTTTTTCCGTCGCAGTGTTGAGGTCGATCTTGCCAAACGGCGTCTTTTCCTTTGCATGCGATCTGTTCGGCTTGACTGGGCTGCTGTGCTTAATGGGCGCATTCGATTGCGGAGTTGGAGAAACAACGGCAGGCGAATTCGCGGGCGTCGGTTGTGACCGACTCTTTTCTTCTGGAACAAAAGAACTGAAAGCGGGTGGCGTTTGTGGAACAGCGTTTAATCGCCCGGCGCTTACGCCCCAAGCTCCGACTTTCTCCTGTCGCGCTTCGTTCTCGTATTGCTGAAGCTTGTCGAGCTCGATTCGCGAACTCTTTAATCCGGGCGGCGTAGCTTTGAAGCCGTAAACTCTTGCTAGCCCGTTGCGAACCAACTGCTCGCCGAGATCGCCGTCTTTCGTCTGAACAAACGCGTAGAATCGCTCAAGCCTGCTCTGGCCCATCGCATCTGACATGTGCGTAAAGATCGTGAACGGCGTGGCCAATTTCTCATCAACGAATTCCTTTGCTCTTCGACCTACTTCGATTGCCTGCGGCACGGTAATGCCAAAGTATTTCGCCTGTTGAACGAGGCGCCCAGGCGTCATCTCGTCCGTTTCGGGCGCGTCAACGAAATAGAGACGAAAAAGGTATTCCTTCTCGCCCGCACTTACATGAAAGCTGTCGCCGTCGTTCGCCGGGTTGGGGATGAGCCGGCAATCCTTCAATACAATCCACTGTCTGGATCCATCGCGCGCGCGAAGGCTGACCGAACCGGTGCCAAGGACACCAAGAGCAATGAGCGTGCTTACGCCGACTCGCGAGAAGATCGAAGAGCGAAGGATCAAACGGCCACCTTGCCTCACACTTTGAATAAGTAGCAGCGTTCTCTCAAGCCATTTTGAGCCGCGCCAAATGTGTCGCGTACATGGCGACCAGTGCGCCTAACACGCTGCCGGCGATCACGTCGCTGACAAAGTGATAATTCATCGCCAC
>QHOX01000095.1 GCA_003219465.1 Verrucomicrobiota bacterium
GGATGTCCGTACGTGAAATGCGCCGAGATTGCTCTCGGCGCGAAGCTTTGATCAAGCCGGCTGTACCTGCGCTGCTGACGGCCTGATGATATCGTCGGTATTTCCTTGATTTCCGGACACTTCGGAAACTGGCTGAAGAAGGCCGGGTTCCCCAGTTTTTCACCTCTGAAAAGGGCTTTGGCTGGGGGCGGAATCGAACCGCCGACACGTGGATTTTCAGTCCACTGCTCTGCCAACTGAGCTACCCAGCCGTGAGTCGCGCCAATATTGCGTGGCGCGGTGGGATTTTCATTATGCAGCAATCTTGTGACGGGGCAAGGCCGTGAAGATCATTGACGAAGTCTTCGCCGTAAACCGGCCGAATCGCCTCAATAACTGTAGCGTCCGCTGTCCTCAGCGGATTCCTCCCTGGCGTGGCACCACACTCATGATGCGCTGAGGACAGCGCACTCTACAGCCAACAACTCGGCGCACCTCCTTTTTTGTCATTCCGAGCGGAGCCGAGGAATCTCTAATTGTTGGATTTCGCTTTCCAGTTACAATCGGCCACATGAAGAAAACGATTTCCACGAACGAAGCGCCGGCGGCGATCGGCCCGTATTCGCAAGCGGTGCGCAGCGGAAGATTCCTTTTTTGCAGCGGCCAGATTCCACTCGATCCGAAGTCTGGCCAAATCGTTACCGGCGACATTGCCACGCAGACCCGGCGAGTGTTGGACAACATCGCATCCATCTTGAGAGCTGAGGGAATGACTTTCGACAACATTGTTAAAACCACGATCTTCCTCACCAACCTCGACGACTTTCAAACGGTAAACGAAACATACGGCTCGTATTTCAAACAAGATCCCCCTGCCCGTTCTACCGTTCAGGTCTCCGCATTGCCGAGGGGAGCGAATGTGGAAATCGAAGTGATCGCTGCCTCCGGTGACACCGAGCAAACCGCCTATGATACGTCTGGGTAGAAAGGCGGCCGCTAATAATTGTAGGGCGTCTGTGCCAGACGCCAACTCAAACGGCGTTTTACAAAAGCGCCCCACAACATAAATGAGCGAAGATCTTCTCGCACTTTTCCGCAAAACCGGCGCGCTGCTGGACGGTCATTTCGTTTTGCGTTCCGGTCTGCACAGCCGCGAGTATTTCCAATGTGCGCTGCTCCTTCAGCACACCGAGATCGCCACAAAGGTGTGTGGGTGGCTTGCGGATAAAGTGCGCCAGTTTGATTGCGACACTGTCATCTCCCCCGCCCTCGGCGGAATCATTGTCGGCCAGGAAGTCGGTCGGTCGTTAGGCAAACGCCATATTTTCGCCGAGAAAGAGGAAGGCAAACTGGTTCTCCGCCGCGGCTTTCAAATTTCGCCTGCCGAGCGATTCGTTGTTGTCGAAGACGTGGTGACGCGCGGCGGCCGCGTGCAGGAAACAATCGACATCGTGCACGCCCATAGCGGCATCGTCTCTGCTGTCGGCGTGATTGTCGATCGAAGCGGCGCTGCGAAGCCGAATTTTGGTTGTCCGTTTGTCAGCCTGGCCGAGATGAACGTTGAGACATTTCCAGTGGACAATCTCCCACCCGATCTGGCCAAAATTCCCGCTGTCAAGCCCGGCAGCAGGTAGGGGCGGTTCACCCGAACCGCCTCCGGGGATTGGGGTCAACCGCTTCCAAAGTTTGAGCGGTGCCGCCCGAGCAGTCGCCATTAACGGCTGGCGTTTGGCACAAACGCCTCAATTTTAGTAATTTCGCAACTTTCACGGGTTCGTTTACCGGTGCTTTGCAGGTGAATTTTCGCACACGCAGGCAGCGATTCCCCCCGATCATCGAACCCATTCCCCGGATTTCTAGCGGTGAAAACACAATCTACAATTTCTTGCTTGACCTTTTTTTTGAAAACCGTCAGCATCGGCACACAGCAGAAGTCCTCCTGGAATACCAAACAACCAACCAAAGAGAGATTAACAATTAACGTTATGAACCCAACCATCAAAAAAATCAGCTTAACAATCTTGGTTGCGGCATTGGCGGGCGGAACGCTGATGGCGCAAACCAAGGCACCAACGGTCCAACAGCCGGGCCGGGTAATCACCTTACCCCATTTTCCGAGCGTCCAGATTCCTTTACGAGAGGATAATTCAGACAGTCCCGATGTGAATATCACCGTCGCGAAAAACCTTGGGCCAACCGGCAACCTTTATGTCGTAGACAATGGCTGGGTGGTGAGTGGATCCGCCGATCCCACATTCGGCGGGCCTTTTTCGGTCGGTATACAGTTCAGACCCAGCGTGACTTGTCACGCCAAGACACTCCAGGCTGCTATCACCTACTTTGAAGGCACCAAGAACCTGCGCCTCGGAATTTATACCTCTAACGCGGGCGCTGTTGGCACTCTTATCCAGGATGGCTTCACCACGGCCATCCCGAACTTCGGCACCTGCTGCACGCTGGCCAAAGTCACCCTGGCGGGTTTGGGAGCTGCTCTCACCGCAGGAACCGACTACTTCTTGGTCGCCACAGCCGGCTCGACGGATGAAGCCTTAGTGTGGGACTTTGTTCCGCCTTTTGGTGGTGGAGCTAATGGACAGTCCTTCAGTTCGGACGGTGTCACCTATGATGCGGAGTGGACCTACTATGGTGCGTACCAGGTCAAAGGCACCAATCCTTAATAAACCTCAACTAACTTAAAGGTCGAAAAATTAGTCGGGCTCGCGCAGATATTCTGCGCGAGCCCGCTTTGTTTAATTCACACGTAGTGCCGCGAACCTGGCAACTAACTTCGCGGCACTGTCGCTGTAAATGACCCGCCAAACTTGCTTTCCGGCCTCACGATTGCGCGCACTCACTTGGAATAGCTTGCCTTTTTGCTTGTCACGAGTGGAAAAACGTTGTTAGAAGCAGTAATCATGAAGACACGCTTTAACAGCCACAAAAGTTTATGCCGCTCGCTGCCGCTCAGCGTTTTTTTGCGCCTCTGCTGCGCCTCTGTGTTATCGCTCTTCGCCCTGCGGCTCGACGCACAGCCATATCTCGCCTCTCCTGTCTCGCACAAGGGTCCGACCGGACTTACAGTTGTTCGTAATAGCGAGTACAACAACGTCGTCAGTTGGCACGCACTGCCAGGCGCTACTTCCTACATCTTGCAACATCGATCTCTTTACCCAGCTAATTTGTGGACGGATGTGCCCGGCTGCGATCCGGAAAGCATTACTTGCACCGATATCACCGCAACGACAAGTGGATACGCGTACCGGGTGCAGGCCTCTAATGGAATAAATTCCACCGACTGGTCTAATATCGCGGTGTTTCTTTCAGAGCCTGGCAACGACGGTTACGTGATTGGCCCTCCTTTTTCGACCGACTCGATTGTCCCGGATGCCGTCCAACCGGGTATCCGCGCCGGGCTGAGTTACGGCGGAGCGCCCTTAACGGGCTTTTTGTCCTTTAATACCTCTGCTCTGGGTTCAACTACAACAATCCTCGCTGGCAAGCTGCGCTTGAAGCAGGCGACAAGCAACGACGCTTTCGAGCTGCTCGGCCCATGTATGGTCGATGTTCAAAAAGGAGCGTTTAGTCACAATGCTGCGCTTGAAGTCGGCGATATCTCCTACACGGATGCGAATACTACTGTCGATGCTTTTGAGATAATCGGCGTAGGTGCAGACGAATGGTTCGAAGCCATTGTCGGCGGATCAGACCGGGTTAATAACACCGACCACACACAGTTTCGAATTTACTTCAATCATTCCGACACGATCAATGAGTACGCGGGTTGGTACTCCGGTGAAAGCGATGAGAGCCCGCCGCAATTGCTTGTGCGCTACAAAGAGTGAATACAGGTTTTGGTCACCTGGGGCGGTTCCTGCGTAGGCAGCTCGCTGAGGTTTGCGGTTGCTCCCTATAACGTGGCTTCTCTCTGCAATAGCCAGCTTCAAGCAATCGGTTAGAACAAATCAGTTCCGCGTTTTCAACACCGGATTGCCCGCTAAAAAAGGATGGAGACCGCCTGAGCTTGGCCCAGTATTTGCCGTCGAACTCACACGGCGCGCAAAATCCGCCCGCTCACCTCGCCGAAACCGACGCGGTAGTCATCGCCCTGACACCAGCCGGTGATCGTCAGCCGATCGCCATCTTCGAGCCATTTACGCGTTTCACCGTTCGACAGCTTGAGCGGATTCGCGCCGCGCCATGTCAGTTCCAGCATGCAGGCGCGCGATTCCTCGCTGGCTCCGCTGATCGTGCCGCTGGCTAACAGATCGCCAGGTTCCAGGTTGCAGCCGCTTACGGTGTGATGAACAAGTTGTTGGGCCATGCTCCAGTAAAGATTTTGGAAATTCGTCCGCGTTATGACGTGTGGTGCATTCATCGATGACGTTTGAAGCTGCGCTTCGAGCTGGATGTCGAACGTGAAATCGTTTTTTGCGCGCAAGTACGGCAGCGGCGCGGGATCTTGCGGCGGGAGCGGCTTGCGAAACGGTTCGAGCGCTTCAAGTGTGACAATCCACGGCGAAATACTCGTGCAAAAGTTCTTCGCCAGAAACGGGCCGAGCGGCTGATATTCCCAAGCCTGAATATCCCGCGCGCTCCAGTCGTTCATCAGGACCAGTCCGAAGATGTGATCGGTGGCGCGCTCAATCGGAACCGGCTCGCCTAACGAGTTGCCCGGCCCGACGAGAAACGCCATTTCTAATTCGTAATCGAGGCTTTTCGTCGCCCCGAATATCGGCGCGCCTGCGTCTGGCGCTTTGGTCTGCCCGCTCGGCCGGAGCACGTCAGTCCCGCTGACGACCACAGAGCTCGCACGCCCATGGTATGCGACCGGCAACCATTTCCAGTTTGGCATCAGCGCGTTCTCAGGCCCGCGCAACATAGTGCCGACGTTGTGCGCGTGATGATACGACGAATAAAAATCGGTGTAATTGCCTATCCGCGCCGGCAGTTTCATGGTGACACTCTTTTGCGCATGAAAGACCCGCGCCCGAAGCCGCGCGTTGTCACGGAGAATCGGCGTTTCGGACGAGAGCAGACGTTGAAGAACTGCGCGTGCCTTGCGCCATGCCGGACGACCAATCGCGAGTAATGCATTCAACGAGTCTTCTGAAAAGACTTTTTGGCCTTGAAATTCCGGTGAACGAAAATGGCCGAGCTCTTCGAGGACAGAGAGATCGGCAATCAAATCGCCGATGGCGACGCCGGCGCGCGGTTTGCCTCCCCTTGGCTGAAAGATGCCAAAGGGAAGATTTTGTATGGGAAAATGCGAATCAGGCGAAACGTCGATAAATGATTTGAGCGACATGGCAGGGACGCCGCGCTGCGGCATCCGGACAGCGCAGCGCGCTGTCCCTACCCTACAACAAATTCAAAGCGCGCAAATCGTCGCGTGGCTCATCAAAACTGCAACTGCCGAAGGATCTGACGAACTTGCGTCGGTATTGCAGCCGTTCGACGTCGATCTTCCATTCGCGCCACGCGAAAAAATCGTCGGTAAACGAAAAAGACCGCGGATCTTCGTCCTCAAGCATCGTCACGGCTTGATCGGTGTCCCATTGATGCTCCGCCGCAAGCACTGCGGCCCCGATCACATTGAGAAATCCGTGCATCTTCGTTTTCACTTCGTCGCGAAATTGCCGGATTGGGTGATGCAGCCCGGCGGTGAATTTGATCGGGAGCCGATCCCTGCGGCCGGTCACAAGGGCAAGCGCGATCTGCGGCGAAGTTGGGAACGCGTCAGCCGTGACGCCGCCCGTGCGCAACTTGTACCCAAATGTCGCCTTGTCCTCGTCTGAATTGTGCCCGGCAATTAACACAATGGTTTGCTCCGCTTTCTCAGGCGGCGCTTCCCAAAAAACCGACAACTCGGCAACGATGGAACTCGCTGTTTTCAGGGAAGCAGAGTCGACATCCTCGGGTAAAAACATCTCGAGATGACTGATCGAAACAAGATCGGTGTTGTATCTCGAAAATGAACGAATCGCCGCGTGGGCGTTATACAACGCATCGAGAAAGGCATCCGCATTCGTGGTTTTTGGTCCGAGTGCGGCGACGCGGAGCGGATGGTGGGTATCGAACTCCGAAAGAAATTGCGTTGTCGAATCGAATTGTTCGACCGGCAGAACCAATCCGTTGAGCATCCATGCTTCTGGTGAACGCACATAGCTCGCGTGGTTTTGTAACGCGGGTTCGAGCGCAAGGTTGCAAGGCGGGAACATTCCCGCGTAGTCAATCGCTTGATCAAGAAGAGCGCGAAGCGAAGCGGCTGGCATGAGAAAACGAGGTCGGTTGCCCAGCTAATCGCACGACGCCAATTGCGGAGTCATGGTAAACGAGGCACGTAATTCGCCGCCGGGCGGAATGATTTGGATCCCCTGCTTCTCCTCGAACGCGCGCTGCTCGTGATGATCGGGCAAGCCCCAGCACGGCTCGACGCACAGAAACGGGCCGCCATCCGACCACAAGGTCATGTAAGGAACACCGGCCAGATCCATCATCACCCAACGCCCGCTCGGGGGATCGACATAGGAAAATCGTGGGCGCGCAACATCAACCAGTTCGAGTATGATGGAACCCGGCAGCTCCGTTTTCGAAAATGGCATTTCGCCACCGGCAAATTCAATGTCACGCGTTTCACCTGATAGAAAATTGCCCGGCGAAAAATATCGTCGATAACAACCGCGCGGCATTTGCAGATGAAAACTTTCGACCGAAGTCGCGCCGAAACCTGGATGTAATCCGAACGACACGTGCGCGGTCAGCTCGGGTTCATGGTTTCGAAACTCGAAGAGCACACCGATTTTGTTGGCGTCAATCTGGTAAGTTAAATCCACGCTGACCTTCAACGGATATTCACTTGGGGAAAAATCCTCCGGCGTAATCTGGTACTTTAAAAAAGCGCCGCTCCCTTCGGTGGAAGATTCGGCGAGATGCCATGTTTTCGCGCGAAGGAATCCGTGGGTGCCGCCTTTGATTTCGTGTCCGCGATACAGGCTTCGGCCGTTCTTGAGCCGGTGAATATAATAGCCCATCACCGTGGCGTGATTTGCCCAGCCTTGTGACGGCACCGACAGATCGTCGTCCCGGTAGAGGAAACCGATCCAATTCCCGGCTTCATTCACTCGCGCGAGGCTGATCAATTGCGCGCCGAGACGCGATACGATAATGCGCAGCCCGTTCTCCTCATCGGTTAGAACATCGAGATGCCGGCCATCTCGGTTTTCCTCAGAATGCGAAAACTTTGTCATTGGCATTCGCGCAATTGTAGGGTGTTTCTGTGAAACGCCAATGCGACGGCGTCCGCCGCGGCGGACGCCCTACAACGCTGAAATTTTGGAGTGCGCGGACACGTCCGCGCTTTAAAAGCGGTCCCGCAATTACGGGATCGCCGCACTCCAACGCTCATGGGAACAAGCCGCGGACTTGTTTCGCCTTGATGACGCGTTCCACACCGGTCGCCATTGCCGCTGTCCGGTGCGACACCTTGTGGTCCTTCGCGCGCCTGATCACCTGCGCAAACGAATGCTCGAGGATGCGGAAAAGTTTATCGGTCACTTCCGACTCCGACCACAGAAACGCCTGCAAACCCTGCACCCATTCGAAGTACGAAACGATCACGCCCCCGGCGTTACAAAGAATGTCCGGGATCACGAAAACTTCGTCCCAGCGCTGGTCGAGAATCAGATCTGCATCAGGCGTAGTCGGGCCGTTGGCGGCTTCAGCAAGAATGCGGCACTTCAGTTGGGCGGCATTTTTTCCGGTGATGACGCGGTCAACCGCCGCCGGAACAAGAATATCGCACGGCAGCGTCAGAAACTCGTTAGGATTTACATGATAATCCTGAGCGAACGCCCGCAGGTTCCCCTTCTTCCACATGTGTTGCTCGGCTGCTTTGACGTCGATGCCCTTGGGATTGTAAATCGCAGCGGTATGATCGCTGATCCCGACGACTTTGACGCCGCTCTTGTACGCGAGCGACAAAGCTGCGACCGAACCGACGTTGCCGAATCCCTGCACGATTGCGGTGCATTTTCCCGGATCAATCTTCAGCATGTTCATCGCGCGCTCGACGAGGTAAACGACGCCGCGCCCGGTGGCTTCACGCCGGCCTTCGGTTCCGCCGATAGCGACCGGTTTGCCGGTCACGATTTCATTCACCGCGTATCCCTTGTAAACGGAGTAGGTGTCCATGAACCACGCCATGATCTGTTCGTTGGTGCCCATGTCCGGACCCATGATGTCGGTGTGCGGACCGACGAACGGAATCATTTCCTGCATGTAACGGCGCGAGACAGCCTCGAGTTCCGTGCGCGATAATTTCGTAGGATCAATGGCTACGCCGCCCTTCGCGCCGCCGTAAGGCAACTGAGCCAGCGCGCATTTCCAACTCATCCACATCGCAAGCGCCGCCGTTTCGCCCATCGATAGCGAAGGCGCGAACCGCGTGCCGCCCTTCGTTGGACCGAGCGCGATGTGATGTTGAACACGGTAACCCTGAAACGCTTGGGTGCTCCCGTCGTCCATATGCACAGGGAGCGTCACCGCAACCGCGCGTTTGGGGTACGTCGCCCATTCACGGTCGCTCTGGTCGATGTTCAGATAATCGGCGATGACGCGAAATTGCTCGCAAGCCATCTGGAAAACTTCATCGTCGTAAATCGTGTGCATCGCTGCGTCAGTGCAACTCTGGGTCTCCATGGGAAAGCTGCTATTTGCGCTTGGCATGTGGCGTCGTCAACTGGGAAACTTTGGAGTGCGGCGACATGTCGCCGCTTTCAAAGCGCGGACGTGTCCGCGCACTCCAAAATGCATGTTGCAATGGATGTCCGTTTCGGCAATCACTCGCATATGAATTGGCCCCATGGGCGAGCCCACTGGCTGTTTGAAGCCGGCCTCTACATCATCACCGCGGGGACTTACCGGAAAGTCCGGCACCTCAATTCGCCAACGAGGCTCGTTTTTTTTCAAAACTCTCTCTTTGAATATGCCGATGAATTTAGCTGGAGCTTAAGAGCTTGGGCGGTGCTCGCGAACCATTATCATTTCGTTGCCGCGTCTCCGACAGATCCTGGCACGCTGCGCAGATTTCTCGGCAAACTTCACATGAAAACGGCTGAGCAACTCAATCTCTGGGACAATAAGTCGGGGCGGAGAGTCTGGTTTCAGTTTTGGGACAGCCATATTACGTTTGAACGCACTTATCTTGCGAGGCTCAATTACGTTCACCAAAATCCAGTGCGACACGGTGTTGTTCCGCTGGCAGAAAATTACAAGTGGTGTTCCGCCGCCTGGTTCGCGCGGAATGCGCCGCCGGCTTTCGTGAAAACCGTAAAGGCTTTTAAGATCGACCGGCTAAACGTCCCGGACGATTTTTGATTTGGAGTGCGGTGATCCCGCAACTGCGGGACCGCTTTTAAAGCGCGGACATGTCCGCGCAGTCCAAACCTCGACAAACGCGGATTGAATTCGTTAACGTCCCCAAATGAAAATTGAAACCATTGCCGTTCACGCGGGGCATGCCGTTGACTCCGCAACCGGGGCGGTAGCAGCCCCTATCTATCTTTCCACCACGTTTGAGCGCGACATCGAAGGCACATACTCGCGCGGGTTCATGTACTCGCGCAATGACAATCCAAATCGGCAGACGCTGGAGCGCGGCGTGAGCATGCTCGAAGGCGGCGAAGCAGCTGCGGCATTCGCCTCGGGTACAGGCGCCACCATGTCGATTTTGCAAGCATTATCTCCCGGTGATCACATCCTCGCGCACGTAGATGCCTACTACGGCACGTCGCGATTGATCCGCGAAATCTTCGTGCGCTGGGGACTCCAGGCCGATTTCGTGGACATGAGCGACCTCG
>QHOX01000096.1 GCA_003219465.1 Verrucomicrobiota bacterium
GGGAATCAGCTTGTAAGTGATCCCCCGCGGAATGACGATGTAATCTTCAGCGCGGTAACGTTGTTTGCCGAAAATGGATTCGAGTGTCCCGCCACCTCTAAACACGAAAATGATTTCATCTGCCCCGCCGTTCTTGTAGTACTCGAACTTGTCGTAAACCTTTTCCGGCCGCGCACGATAGGCGACGACGTCCTGGTTAAACAAAATCGGGACGCGGCCAGTGTAGAGGTCCCCCGTGCGGGGAATGCTGGCGGTTTTGAGATGATGATGGCGCAGCGGGCTGTCAGTGACTTTCTTTAGCTCCTCGCATTTCAGGAGCTTCACGTTTCGCACGCGCGTGGGCGGCCGTAGATGATACATGATCGAGAAGGCTTCGTTGAACCCTTCGGTTGTAACCACGTGCTCGTAATAAATGCCTTCGTTTTTGAAACCAGGCCCCGCGCCATCGCGATGGAACCAGATGTGATGCTTCCGCGGCATCTCGCCAAGTTTTTGGTAGTACGGCATTGTCGATCCTCCTAGTTAATTGCTGTCATTCTGATCCCGCAGTCGCGGGAGAAGAATCTCTGGCCAGTCAGAGATGTTTCGGTTCGTTCAGCGTGACAAATCACAAATTACCTCTCGCAGCCTGTTCGCGCTCAATGGCTTCGAACAACGCTTTGAAATTGCCTTTTCCGAAACTCTTAGCGCCTTTGCGTTGAATAATCTCGAAAAAGAGTGTCGGGCGATCTTCCACCGGTTTTGTGAAAATTTGCAGCAGATAACCTTCGTCATCGCGATCCACCAGGATGCCGAGGCGCTTCAATGCATTCAGTTCTTCGTCGATGTGCCCTACGCGATCTAGGAGCGTGTCGTAGTACGTCGAAGGAACTCTCAGGAACTCAAGCCCGCGCTGTTGTAGGTCAGTCACAGTTTCGATAATGTTGTTGGTGCCCATCGCGATGTGCTGCACGCCTTCGCCATCGTAAAACTCGAGGTATTCCTCCACCTGCGATTTCTTTTTGCCTTCGGCCGGCTCATTGATTGGAAACTTCACGAAGCCATTGCCATTGCTCATCACCTTGCTCATCAACGCGGAATATTCGGTGGAAATATCCTTGTCGTCGAACGTGAGGATATTCCGGAAACCCATCACCTCTTCATAAAATTTCACCCACGGATTCATCTGGTTCCATCCGACGTTGCCCACGCAATGGTCCACGTGCTGCAGTCCCGTTTCGGGCGCGCGGAACGACGGATCCCACTTCACAAAACCTGGCATAAACGGCCCAGTGTAATCGTCGCGCTCGACAAATACATGCACGACTTCGCCGTAAGTATGAATGCCGCTGAGGACGATTTTGCCCTGCTCGTCCTTTAACGTTTTCGGCTCCATGTAACTCTTGCCGCCGCGCTTCGTAGTTTCTTTCCAGGCGGAGGTCGAGTCTTTTACTTTCAGCGCGATCGCTTTCACGCCGTCGCCGTGTTGATGAACATGATCGGCGATTGAATGCTTCGCCCGAATCGGCGTGGTCAGGACAAACGTGATCTTGTTCTGCCCAACCGCATAGCTGGCGCGGTCTCGCATCCCGGTTTCCGGTCCGCTATAGGCCAGAGGTTGAAAACCAAGCGCGCTCTGATAAAAGTGCGCCGCCTGCTTGGCGTTACCGACGTAAAACTCGATGTGGTCTGTCCCTTCTAGCGGCAAAAAATCTTCCTGTTTGGCCGGAGCCTTTTTGGTCTTGGGAGCAGCAATTGTCGTTGGCATAATGACCTCCTAACATTCTAGCGCTGAGTGCGCCTTCTAAATATAAGATCGACAGTCGCGCGTCGCAAGGGTAGCGCACGCGCCTCGCATGCTGGCGATTGCGCCCTCGCGATCGCGAACTTGTGAATCGCAACTCGAATGAGCTTCGCGCACACGAGCGCCTCGGCTGATTAGAACGTGATTACTGCTTTCCCTTTGGTTCAGTCTCAGAGGCGAGTTTTTGAAAACGCGGATCGTTCCGGAGAGGATCAAACATCGGATCGAGCCGCAGCAGCGCAGGAGTGACCGGCGCGCTAGTAGCCAGTGCGCCCTCGTACGGTATCGAGAATAGCTTCTGTAAAGCGATGATGGCGCGATCGGATTCCCCCATGCGCACCCAGCAAGAAATTCATGGATCCCGGATGGTCACAAGACATGTCCAAGTATGTTTCCGCGTGCGCGAATTATGACGGCGGCTACAGTTGTTGAGCGAGTATCGCCTGGTGGGTTCGAAACAAAATCCTTCGCTGAACATCACCCTTCATGCAGCAACGGAGATCCTGTGCAGTTCCCGCCGTCCACGAGAAGCGATTTCTGTTTTCGCAGCTGTGCTGAAGCGTCGCCGATAGTCACTCGGATTGAGTCCCAGCCGATGCTCGAAGGCGCGCCGAAAGGCATCGGAGCTTTTGAATCCGACTGATAGTCCGACATTTTCAATGCTGTTATCGCCAGCGGAAAGCCGACCGCGGGCTTCATCGAGCCGCAGCTTCTCAACGAAATTCGCCGGGCTATAGCCAAACTCCTCCTTGAATCTTCGAGTAAAATGCCTCGGGCATAGACATGCCTTGGCCGCCAAAACTTCCACAGACAAATTCTCACTCAAGTGGCTTACGATCCATGTCGCCAAGTCCGATAAACGCGATACGGATTGCGTTTGAAAGCGTAAGGGCTCCGAGTATTGCTCCTGGCCGCCGGAGCGTTTGAGATACACCACCAGCACGCGCGCCACCGCCATTGCGACCCCCGGCCCATAATCTTCTTCAATTAGCGAAAGCGATAAATCGATTCCGGCAGTCGCTCCGGCGGAGGTATAAAATGGACCGTCTTTGAGGAAAATTGCGTTGTCATCAATTTGAAGCTCCGGAAAGCAATGCGCGAACTCCCGAGCGTGATGCCAATGGGTCGTTACCTTCCGGCCAGCCAAAAGACCGGTCTGAGCGAGGCCGTAGAGGCCTGTGCAAATCGACACGATTCGACGCGTGTGCGCGGCCCGCGCTTTCACAAAGGCCGCGACGGTTTTGCCAATTTCCGGTTTACGTAGACCGCGTCCTCCGGGAATAACGAGCGTATCCAAGGGAGGCGCGTTCTTGAAAGTTTTCTGCGGTATAAAGACCAAGCCCGATTCCGCTACGAATGGTCGGTTCGACAATCCAATTGTGACGACTTCATAGCATTTCCTTGGACCGTCTTGTCCCCCTCCAATCTCTGCACTGTCGAAAGCCTCGACTGGGCCGGCCAAGTCAATTCCGACAACTCCGTCAAATCCTATGAAACCGATGCGCTTTGGAGTCATCTTAAATTCCCTCATCAATCGTGCAGTCTGCCGTTCAAATCCGAAAAGACATTAATCCTACAGTTTAGGACATTCTGCGAAATGTTCTATCGCGAAAAAGGATGCGAGTTGCGCCAGCGGGGCTAAGCCGCTCGCTCGAGGTCATTCAGTCCGCAACAGTCACTGCTTGCCGAGCAACTGTGGCAGTCTCTGCCTTCAAGTGCGCAGTCACATTCAGATCGATTAAGCATGACCCGACCGCGACGGCAGAGTCGGAATGATAGTTCTCACTAGAGCAAGAGCCTTACTCATTGATTGGTCAAAGCGTTAGGCGCCATGACCTAATATATAAAGTCTGCGTTCGCCTTGCACCAATAGATGTGTACCGACGGTACGCGAGAATTGACGTTCCTCCTACGCTTCGAGAGATCATAAAACACCGCTTTGGCCTGACGACGCGCGTGTGAAGTCAGGTGTCCGAAAGCGTCGGATAGGTGTCATTGCCGCTAGCTGCTCGCAAAGGATAGCTTTGCAAACTTGGAATGACCTCGCTTATGAAATTGCCTAAGATCGCCTGTTTCGTAGTTCTGGTTGGACTTGGTTACACTGCTTCAATGTTTCCGCAATCGGCTGCTAACACCCGAGCCAATGCGGTTAGCGCACAACCATTGCCCGAATTGCTTCCACGCGAGAAGGAAATCGCACTGGCGCTCAGTGCCGCGCCGGAGCATCTGCGCAATGATGCGGGTGTGTACGTGCTCGAGCGAAATGGCTTTGTCAAAGTACGGAGTAGCACAAACGGTTTCACCTGTATAGTCAATCGTGACCATCCACTAAATCAGAAACCGGTTTGCTTCGATGCCGAAGGTACCGCTACAATCCTCCCAAAGATCCTGCGTGTCGGCGAATTGCTTATGCGGGGCAAGCCAATGTCGGAAATTGACGTTGAAATCGCCGAAGGATTCCGGACTGGGAAGTATATCTCGCCGCGCCGCTCAGGCGTTGCTTACATGCTTTCGGGTGACATTCGCAACTTCAATCCGCAGACCGGAAAGGTCGAGTCGTTTCCACCGCACGTCATGTTTTACGCGCCGAACCTGACTAATGCTGATCTTGGAACAACGCGGGAAGCATTGAAAAAAGATCCTTCATTGCCTTTCGTCGCCTATGAGGGTCCGCATGGTTACATTATTGTTCTAGCTGGTGACAAACAGAAAATTGCTACGCAGTACTGAGACAGAACACCGTGACATATAGGAGATCATTGGTTCGCCATGCGAAAGGCACTTATCCGGTTCATAGTGTTAGTTTGCACGGCACTGCTACCCACGACTCGCTCCGAAGTGGCTGAGCATCAGAAGATTCAGCAGCATATGAGTAAGCTCGCTCCATTAATGGGGAATCGGAATGTGGCGGCGACTTTCCATCGCAAAGATGGAAGCGTGAGACAGCAAGTCGGAACGTGGTGGGTTTCCTCCGTTCCATCACGGTGTCAGGACCGAAATTTGGAGTGCTGACGGGTTTACTTAGCAAGCAAATAACACATCTAGGTACGAGGCTACGGAAAAATTCTATTCATATCTCGTTAAACGGAAATGCTGCGATCCAAACCCCATGAAGTGGGAGATGATTAGCGCGATCGGACAAGTACTCGGTGCTATCGGTGTGATTATTTCACTGGTTTATCTGGCCATTCAAATTCGCCGCCAGAAACGGGAGAGCCGGACCGCAGCGATGAACACGCTCGTCAGCCACTTCAGCGATGTGATGATATCGCCGGTCGAAAACGTCGATTTTTGCGCGCTGTGGATGCGCGGCCGGCGCTCTTTTGACGACTTGGACGGCGCATCTAAACTTCGATTTGGTTCCCACTTAGAGCGCAAAATGAGGTCTGCGGATAGCCTTTACCTGCATTTTCTCGATGGGACGCTCGACCCGCGTCTCTGGCGTGGTTTCGATCGCAGCATAGCTGACATTGCGGCTTACCCCGGCTTCCAAACTGGCGGCCTACACGAAAGCACTGGTATTCTGATGAATTACGCGCACATGATTGATAACCATGTCCACGCTGCAAGGCTTAGGCTGTACGACGATTAGGTCTAACTAGATGTTCTCAGCAGCATTGGAGTTAGCCGAACCGTAATCTCGCAAAGATGAACACACAATTTGTCCCAACCAAGCGGACGCGATTGAAGCGCTTATCTAAACGAGCTTCGTATGAACGCAAAATAATCTATCAGATTTTGGATGAGGCATTCATTTGCCACGTAGGTTTTCTCTGTGATGGTCAACCAGTCGTAATTCCTACAGCGTACGGACGAGCTGACGACGTACTGTATATCCACGGGTCGGTCTCGAGCCGAATGTTCCGCGCCTTAGCTGACGGCATCCCGGTCTGTGTCACGGTGACACTTGTAGATGGTCTCGTACTTGCACGATCCGCCTTTCATCACTCGATGAACTACAGATCCATTGTAGTGTTTGGAAAAGCGTATGTCGTTAGAGGTGCGATGGAGAAGGCTAAAGCGCTCCGCCTATTCTCCGAACATGTTATTCCTGGACGTTGGGCGGAAGTACGGCACCCCAATGAGGGCGAACTCAAAAAAAACCTGGTGCTTCGGATGCCACTAATCGAAGCCTCAGCAAAAATCCGTCGCGGACCGCCGATTGATGACCAAGCTGATTATGCGTCGTCGGTATGGGCTGGCGAACTGCCAATTCGCTTGGCCATCGGAGCACCGATCAATGATCCTCGACTGCCGCAACATCTAAAAGCGCCCGCTTACATCCGAAACTATAAGATTCAAAGCCGAGGCACAAAGCTATTCTAATGGATTGGCAACCGCGATTGGCAAGAGAAGGCGACATCCCTCAGTTAGAGGCACTCATTTCCGTTTCTATAAAAAGGCTTCAAGTTCATCATTACTCACGGGCGCAGATAGAGACAGCGCTTGGTTCAGTGTTTGGTGTGGATAGGCAGCTAATCCGCGACGAAACCTATTTCGTCGTTGAGCGCGAGGGTCAAATAATTGGCTGCGGCGGCTGGAGCAAGCGCAAGACACTCTTTGGTGGCGATGCCATAAAAACGCGAATGGACATGGAGCTAGATCTAAAACGCGATTCCGCGCGTTCTTTGGTTCATCCAGCTTGGGCACGTTGTGGAATCGCCCGGACAATCCTCGAACGTTGTGAGAAGGCAATTCGGCTCGCCGGCTTTCGCGATGTCGAACTTGTAGCAACGTTGACGGGAGAGCTTTTTTACGAAGCGTCTTGTTATTCGCAAGGCGTAAGGTTTGAAATTCCATTGGCGAATGGTCTTTCGCTTCCGCTTGTGCGAATGGTGAAACAACTCTGATCATCATCCCTCAGGTTGAACTAGCGCCATAAGCGATTAATAGTAGAGCGACTTTTTTAATGCGTTATCGCCGCATCAAGTAGGTCTAGCTACTCAGCCCTCAGGGTTTCTATCGAGCACCGGGGACACCTTACTGGTAGCTCGTACTGTCGGTTCTATGTCCTATGCTGGTAAGCAAAACCTGCATATTTTTCGCCCGATAAAGCAATGCTGCCAAAGCGGATTGGATTCCTTGGATTCGAAAGCGTAACTGCATCACATTTTGTTATCCCTGCAGATACGTTCACGGCTGCAACGCTGGATACCGGATATGGGCGGTGCATCCCATGTTATCAGATTTACACAATTGGTGTAACTCCGGAACCTTTCCGCAGCGAATCGGGAATGACTTTTACACCAGACGAGACGCTCCAAACGGCGCCTGACCTGGACACCATCGTCGTGCCAGGTGGCGATGGATTGCAGCGGACTGAAACTAGCGAGAAGATTGCGGATTGGATTTTAACCCGTGCAGATCGTACTCGCCGTATCGCAACTATCGTGACTGGCATTTACGGATTAGCTCCAACAGGATTGTTAGACGGGCGCGAAGTCACTACCCATTGGCGAATTGCCAGTGACGTGGCACGCTGTTTTCCAAAGCTACGCGTTGATCACAAAAGGCCGCTTGTGAAGGACGGACCCTTTTATACCTGTGCCAGCCTAAGGTCGGCTGTCGATCTTTCGCTGGCTTTGATCGAAGAAGATTACGGATGCCATGTCGCACTCGCCGCTGTGCAGGAGTTGGGAATGCCTCTCCGGGATCGAAACGGCAACACCGAGTTATCGAAGCCACTGGCGTTCGACAGTCAGCCAATTAATCGGTTTGCAGAACTTGTTCCGTGGATTATGCGAAACTTGCATGGAGATCTTTCAGTTAATACGCTGGCACGACGAGCATGTATGTCTCCCAGTCACTTCAATCGCGCGTTCACAAGTGTACTTGGCAGCACGCCAGCCGCATTTGTGGAAAACTTGCGTCTTAACGAAGCGCGACGACGTCTTTCAACTCCTAAAAAGACCGTTCAAAGTGTCGCAGAACTAGTTGGCTTTTCAAACACCGACCAATTCCGGCGCGCGTTTGAGAAGCGATTTGGAGTAAGGCCTAGATCTTGCGTTGATAACTCCGAGTCGCGTTCCGCGGAGATTCTCTCCGGCACCAACGCGACACAAAACCTTTCGTTGTCGAACGGATCGTAGTTATCACGGAATCACCCGGCAATTTTTCGATTGAAACAGTTAAGCCATTCCACTAATTGCTGCAAACATCTGCTGCGATTGTTCCTCGACCTAACCGATCACAGATAATCACGACAGCGTAACAGCGGATTTGTTCAAACAAGCATGATGGTGGTAGGACGAGGTACGGTTATTTACTAGGGATTATTCCAAGTAGCCGTAAGGGCCGATAGCTTAAAGTGTAGGTTTTAAGTCCTAACAGGAAAGCCTCCTTCTGCGCTATACCGCCGAGTCTATGGAGAAACTATCAACCAAAAACGTTGTAACTAAAGCTCATTATCTTCGAACCGCTTTCATAGCGAGTGTCGGATTTCCATTCATCCTTGCATCCAACGCCTTCGCGCAGTTGCCGGCGCCAGCCGTTCCAGCTGAACCAGGTGCACCAGCCCCGACGGCCGAGGTCGAGCGTGTGGTCGTGACTGGTTCGAACATTCCAACTGCGGAAGAAACCGGGCCGAATCCCGTGGACACCTATCGGCCGCAAGACATCGAGAAACTGGGTATCCGGAGCGCAACCGACCTACAGGAATTCATCCCGCAGGAGGCGGGCGGAAGCCTCAACCTGAACATTGGCAACGGCGGTGACGGCACGGTGCAGTTCAACCTGCGCGGCCTCTTGCCGAAGGAGACTTTGGTTCTGATCGATGGCAAACGGGTCGCCTACGGCGGGTTAGGCCTCGCTGGGGCTAGCAATGGTCCGGACATTAACCTCATACCCTTTTCGATGGTCGATCACGTCGACATTCTGAAGGATGGCGCCTCGGCCGTCTACGGATCCGACGCAATCGCTGGCGTGGTCAACTTCTTCCTGGTCCACAAATTCCGCGGCTTGGAAATCGGTGGCACTTACGGCAACACGGATCTCGGAGCATCCAATGACATGGGTGAATGGGAGGCGTGGTTGAAAGCTGGCACCGGCGACGATAAGACCGATATTGTGGTCATTGCCGATTTCTGGGAGCGCACAGGCGGCCTTTTCAGCCGCGACCGCGATATTTCGAGCAACGGGGATTTCAACCGGTTTGGAGGAGCCGATGCTCGCAGCGGAAACTTCCCTGGTCACATTGGAGGTTCTACCGGTCCCCGTTTGGTCCCCAGTTTGTTCTTCAGCGTAAACACGCCGCCGCCACATTCGGCTCCGAACGCGGATCTTTCTCCGTTCTATGTCCGCCCTCTAGTACTTGGTATTGGCACGCACCTTAATAAGTTGGCAAACCGGGTTCCTGGGGATGGGGATTTCTTCGCCTACAACTTCGCCGCCGTTACGCCAGCGTTGCCGCCGGCAGACCGTCAAGTGTACTACGGTTCGTTCACCCGCGACATATGCGATAAATACCTGACGGTGTTTGCCGACTTCAAATATTCACGCTCATTTTTCGATGCATCGCTGGCCGCTGTGCCATTTACGCCTGATCCATTCCACGGAGTTCCCGGATTTCCTACCGTAGGGCCTAGTGGTCCGTTTGGTATCAGTGTGCCAATCCAGAATCCGTTCAATCCCTTCACAGTTGGGGACACGACTCTGGTTATTAACGGAGCGCCGGTTCCGATGACCACCGGGGTTCGGTTCCGCGGCATTAACGATACCGGTCCAAGGAACGAAAAAATCACTTACTGGGACCAACTCTTTGACGTTGGTTTGCGGGGTGAGATGGGAGAAATTGGCGACTACTTTAAGACATGGAACTGGGAAATGGGTTTCCGTTATTCTCGCAACGAAGGGCAGGATCTCTCCGTTGGCGAAGCGAGCCAGCCCGGGTTGCGCGATGCCCTGTTGGACACAAATCCTGCCACTGCGTTTGATCCGTTCGGTGGGTTTTTCCGCCAAAACAGCGCGGCGGCCAGAGCAAGAGTTTATGTCACTCTCCATAACTCTGGTGCGTATGAGTTGCCTATAGGTTACCTCACCTTCAATGGCGACCTGTTCAAGCTTCCCGCCGGGCCGGTCTCCTTTGCCATTGGCGGCGAGTATGACGCGCCGAGATTCGATCGCGATCGTGACGCGCTCAATAACACCTTTAACTCTATTGGCTCGATAGATGGGCAAAGCTACCGTGTGAACCGGGATATCTGGGCTATCTACGAGGAAGTGCGTGTGCCTTTCACCAGTCCCACGTGGAACTTCCCCGGGTTCTACAGCTTTGAGGTTGACTTTGCCGAGCGGGAGGAATGGTACAGCCAGAACACCTCTACGGTGCTGCCTTCCAGCCTCTTCCCGCTCCAGCCGGCGGTGCACACCAGGTATAACGCGCAGAAACCGAAGGTATCAGTGCGCTGGCAGCCGCTTGATCCCAAGTATATCGGCGCGGTGACCCTTCGCGGCAGCTATACCGAAGCGTTCCATGCGCCGACGCTATCAGAGATCACGCCCTCGGGCACGCAAAACTTTCCGATCGTGGCCGATCCGTTTTCCACTCAGACGGAGCCTCAGATTGAGGAACGCATTTTAGGAAACCCGAATCTGCATCCAGAAGTGGCCTACGAGTGGACCTACGGAATTGTTTGGAGCCCCAAATGGATTAAGGGCCTGACGCTGAGCGCTGATTGGTGGCATATTGATATGCGCGACATCGTGGCAACCCGAGGTGCGCAAACCCTCCTCCTGGAGAATCCACCGACCCCGGGTGTTCAGCAGCAAGGGCCAATTGTCTTTCGTGGGATTAGTTCAATTCCAGGTCAGGCTGGGCCAATCCAATTTATTGTCGATCCGAGCAACAACATTGCAGGCGCAATCTTGGAAGGTCTCGACTACGAAGCGATCTATATACTGGACTCGACGATCTTCGGACACGGCGATTGGGGAAGATTAACGACCACGGTTAACGGCACCTGGCTATCCCGGTTTGGCTTGCAAACTGCCCCCGAATTTAAGCGGTTTGGTATCGCGGGTACATTCCAGCCGCCGGGAGGTACTCTGACCAATTCGACGCCATGGCATCGAGCCAACGTTAGTATCTTCTACGATGGTCCGGCTGACACGTGGATGCAGGGCTTGGATGTCGGCGCTATAGTCCACTGGACCGGACAGTACGAGGACGACAATGCCAGTCTGACAGCATCGACAAAGCTTTTTGAGCCTAGAAGTGGCGGTGGCCCGCTGGGTAATGCCTTTGGTGAAGTCCTGGCTCGCAAAGTCGCCGCGTTGACCACGCTGGACCTCATCTTAAACTACACGTTTAACCTGCCGCCACCTGCACCTGCCGAGGTGCCTGGCTTTGCCAAGGATGGCGGTAAGAATGTGAAGATGAAGGACGGCAAGGAGAAGAACGTGGTGCCGGTCTCCACGGCCGAGTATGGCTGCAACAACTGGAAGTGGTGGCTGAACAACACAACCATCACGCTTGGCATGCAGAACGTGACGGATGAAGATCCGCCGTTTGTGGCTGGCTCCTTCGAGAACGGCTACGATGAGTCGCTTGCTACTATCAAAGGCCGGTTTTGGTACGTCGGAATCAAAAAGAGATTCTAAATTTCTCCGTTAGTTAGGTTACAAAGAGGCAGCGACGCGCGTCGCTGCTTCTTTCTCTTGAGGTCTTGTTATGGCGCCTGCAATCGTAACACAACGTCATTGAAGCGGCCTCGTGCCAAGGGGCGGGCGCGCTAAGACAGGCTCCCGGTAGCTCACAGCTCCACGCGAGGCATCGTGCGGACGAAAGCTTTGCGATCGCAGGACGCGCTCACCAGCACGCGAGACGCGTGCGCTACCCGGACTGATCGCCCAGCGCGCGCAGTTTTAATCGCAAAGGCATTCAGCCGGATGAAGCCAGTAGCGTCGCTTTGGTCGTATGTCGATCCTTGGCCCTCCATTGTAGCAATCTTTGGACCGTAGAGACTCTTCGGGCTTTTGCGGCCGGCGACGATGTTCCTTTCTGCTCTTGCCCAGATGACTATCTCAAGGAGACATCGTCTATCCGGAAGGTCGTTGATAGCGAGAAATCGGTCGTACAACGGAATTGCAGTCGGATAGTTTGGCCCCTGTAAGCAGCAAGGCTGAAGGATTTTTGTGAGTAGTTTCCAGGGGTCGTCTTGTCCCTGTTGCTGTATGTGGCGAGGGTTTGAAGCAATGTGCCGCTGGTGTTGCGGATCTCGACGTACAAGAAATCGTACGCCGTTGTGATACCCTCTTGCGAACTGCAGTTGAACCAGAAAGTCAGATTTCCCATAGCCGTCGTGGGAATCGTCACTGTTTGGTAAGTCTGTCCAGACACATTGTTGTTCACGCCGAAATAAATGTAGCCGGTCCCGCCGTGAGGATAGTTACCGTTGTTGGTGTAAAAGGTGCCGGAACCCGACATGACCCAAGGCGATATGCTGCCTTCGAATCCACCGTTGACGATCAATTCGGTCGGTGTTCCTGTGGGCGTCGCTGTCGCCGTGGCGGTGGCAGTCGGAGTAGCCGTAGCTGTTGCTGTAGGCGTAGCAGTCGGAGTCGCCGTTGGTGTTGCAGTTGCTGTTGCTGTGGCTGTTGCAGTCGCTGTCGGTGTAGGGGTCGGAGTTGAGCTGCCGGTTGCCAGCTTGAAACTGCCAATTCGGGTGCGCCAGTTAAATGAAGTGGTCGTGGAATAGTATTCGTTGGTGTACCAAAACGTTGCGTCGTCCACCGGATCGATACTTAATGCGCTGTAATCGCCCCAGCGATTGCCGCTGCCGGTTTGGCTGCCGGCGGCGTCATAAAGATGGGCTTCGCCCTGAGCTAAAGTGTTGAGCGGGTCTGTCGCCAATCTTCCGGCATAACGAAGCTGCGGCTTAATACTCGAGCTTGAAGCGCTAAAGCCAATCGCAAGGTTCCCCTGCCCGTCCATGGCCGCACTTCCCATCCAGCGCCAGGTTGTGTCGGGTTGATATGTGCTCTGCTGATAAACAGTGACCGGTCCGGAAGTCACGTTCCGCAGCTCAAACCAGCGGATGGCTGCTACGCCACCAGAGCTTACTGTGTAGTTACCGACGACCGATTCGTGGTCGCCGAAATTGCGATAACCCAGGCGAAACATCAAACGATCGCCGATGCCATCAAGATAATTTGAGCTGGTAACTCCATTTTGCGGCACACAGGCGCGCGTGGTAGGACAAAGCGCGGTGAAACCAGCGGCCGGTGGATTGGCAAAAGTGGTAAAGGTTGAGTTCGCAGGAGTCACAAAATCCACATGGAAATGATAGGTGGTATAATTTGGACTACTGGCTTGGCCGGGGAATCCTACGAAAGTGTTGGGAGCGCCTGTTGGCGGCAACCTCGATCCGTCGAGATCTGCGGGCAGAAACGCATCGACCGATCCACCAAGCGGTCCGACCGGGCTAATAAACGTAGCAGGTTGCCCGGCCAGCATCTTTGTCCGGTCAAAAGCGAAAGGCTGAGGACCGAGGTAACTCGTGCCTGACGAGTTGAAGACGTTCATGCTCATGTAATAAGCATCGGGCCAAACGCTCAGGTGAGGGTAATCAAAGAAATTCGACCCAAGGTGAAATCCGTAACGGTAATAACTGCCCGTGGCATCTGAGGTCGTGGAGATGGCCACGCACTCGTCAGTTATTGTGCTGGCACCAGCAAACTGACTTATGAGCCAGCGGTTCGCCAGATGATCATAGAGCACGACCGGATCACCGCTTCCGTTGTTTTGGCAGACACCGCCAAAACCACTCCAAATGGAAGAAATACTATTGGGCCCCAGAACTGAATTGCCTGTGGCCTTATCAAAGACCTGGTAGGCTTCGTTGACGATTTGCACATACTGCGTTAACCCAACGGCACCGTTGGGGTCAGGCGGTGCGCAGCTACAGCCCACGCCGGGAAAAGGAATGCCGTCGAATGTGCGGATGGGAAGAGGTATGTTCACCCCGGGAAGTCCGAAGGCTGAGGCATGCGCGTTTTGGACCACTGGATCAAAACTGTCTATGTGGCGATAAGGTATCTTTGGGTTTTCATTCGCCTCCCGGTCAACTCCGCGTCTCAAATCGGACTCATTCAAAGCAGGCATTTCACGCAACGGTGGAGAAACATCGTTGTGATAAGAAGCGCCAACCCAGACAGAGCTGCTGTTGGTATTTCCTGCTCCCTGGGCCAGTGATTTCGTGCCGAACGGCCCACTAATCGCGATCAGCGCCAGAAGCAGGCTTAGCAAACATAAAAGACAAGCGAGAAGACGCGAAGTCGAGAAGGCGGATTTCCGAGTGGTTGTTTTTTTCATACTGTTTCCTCCATGCTTTTGGGCGACTTACGCGGCGACGTTATTCAGACCCCCTGCCGATTGCCAAGCTTTGTTTCATGACTTTTTCGTAATGTTTCAGCACCAGAGTCAGGAAGGTTGACGAGATCGGTCGCAAGGTTGCGTGAGCTGCATCTCACGCTTGTCATTCCGAGCGAAGTCGGGGAACCTCTGGACCTGTTTCCGAAGAACCGGCTATATTTCGGCGATAATCTCGGATGGCTTTCGAATCGGAAAGATTTTCCCGACGCGAGTGCGGATCTAGTTTATCTCGATCGTTCGACAGTTAGGACTTGGGTTTGCTCGACGGCACTGAACGCATCGACGCGCCGCCTCAGATTAACTTGATCCCGCAGGCGAACAGCGCCGAAATCGGCATAACAATCGCGGGAGAAACAACTCGACCAAGGACGTGGACTTCTTCAAATTTCAATATCGCGACGCGAAAAAACGACGCGACCTCTCAGCGGCTTGGAGCTCTTCGTGACGGTGTGGTAGGTTGCGGCGGCGGCGCAGACTGACGGCTCGCGCCGCTATCGCGATAAAACAACACTCCGTGTGCGCGCAGATTGCTGATGAGCGAATGCAGATCGTTCGCCAGTTGCTGATCATTCAGCAACGTCGCCACCAGACCTTTGCCCTGTGTTGCGCTGCGCAAAATTTTACGTGTATCGACGATCGCATTCTGCAGGCTGTCCGCGGCTTTTTTTGCGGAAGCCATCGTCGAATCCGCCTGCTCGATCACGCCATCCAGTTTTTTGGAAGATTCTGCCAGGGCGCTGGTAGCCTGGTTCAAATGTTCCATGCTCGCCTTCAAGTTTTCCATGTTCCCCGGGGAAAGCGTGTCTTGATTCAGGCGGTTCACAGTTGTGTCGATCTTTTGCACTGTACCGCGGAGGTCGTTTACGAGCGCACCGCCTGAGCGTGTGAGATCGTCGATGCCGGTTTCGCGTGCACCATTGACATCGGCATTCGGCAGCAGATACGCCTTCGGCGGTCCGGGCGGCATCGTTACATTCACGAACCGATCGCCAAGCAAGCCCGAACTTCCGACTGTGAACTTCGTACCCTCAGGGATCTTGATGTAATCATAGATTTTCAGAGGTACAGCCACGCCCTCGCCCTCACGAACAAGCTTCGGGCCATCCGCGACTTTTCCGATTCTCGCTCCGGCGAGCAATACATCGGTGCCTTTCAACAGTCCGGCCGCATCATTGAAGCGAACGGTGATGGTGTAATACGTCTTGAAACCCTCTCCGAGCCTGCCGAATTGCACGACCAGCGCGCCTAACATCGCCAACCCTACAAAAACAAAAATGCCTACTTTGAATTCCAAACCTCGCTCGTGCCTGTTCATTTTGGATATTTATTGTCGATCTTGATGCTGATTTTCGCAAGGTAAGCGACCGCTCACTCGAGCGCGTTTCGCTCGCGAGACTGCAAGCAATTGAGGTCAATCGCCTCCACCGTCGGATCGGCCGAGGAGGAAATCCTGAATAAGTGGATCGGTTGATTGCTGAAGCTGATTCGCCGTTCCGCTAAAATAGATCCGGCCTTCGTGGAGGTAGGCGATTCGGTTGGCTACATCAAACGCGCTTTTCATATCGTGCGTGACAACCACGCTGGTCATTCCAAAGCGCTGTTGCAACCGGCGAATCAATCGATTGATGCTATCGGCGACTACGGGATCAAGACCGGCTGTCGGCTCATCGTACAATACACACGAGGGCCGGCGAATGATGGCGCGCGCCAGCCCGACCCGCTTTTTCATACCGCCGCTCAAACTTTCCGGCATCTTATCTTCCTGACCTTCCATTTCCATCACCTCGAGCATCTCACTAACTTTTGAGCGCAGAACTTTCCGATCGCGCTCGCCGGCTTCGCGCAAAGGAAAGGCAATGTTGTCTTCAACCGTCATGGAATCAAAAAG
>QHOX01000168.1:0-6734 GCA_003219465.1 Verrucomicrobiota bacterium
TCCACAACGCGTTTCGTTTCGCGCAGGTGCGCTTCATCTTCGAGCGCAGCGAGCGCGCCTGCCTGCGCGATGCTATTTATGTTGAATGGCTGCCTCGTCTTGTGAAGCACTTCGATTATATCCCACGGCGCAACCGCGTAACCGATTCGCAAGCCAGCAAGGCCATGAATTTTCGAGAACGTCCGCAGCACAGCGACGTTTCGGCGCTGGCGAACGAATCGAAGCGTGTCGGGCGGATCGTCGAGGAATTCGAAATACGCCTCGTCGAAAACGACAATAATGGTGTCCGGTACGCGCGACATGAAATCTTCAATCGCGCTTTGGGAAAGCAATGTGCCGGTCGGATTGTTTGGGTTCGGAATGAAGATGAGCCGGGTTTTTGGCGTGATCGCTTCCAGCGTCGCCTCCAGATTCTGCTGAAAATCCGGGCTTGGTGTTTCAATGGTGTGTACGCTGAAAGCGGTGGCGAGCAGTTTGTAGACGATAAAGGCGTACTGGCACGTGATTACGTCATCGCCGGGATTCAGAAATGCGTGGCCGAGAAATTCGATCACTTCATTGGATCCATTGCCGAGGATCACGTTCTCCGGCGCGATGCCTAGTTTCGCTGCGATCGCTTTGGTCAGGTAAAAACCGCTGCCGTCGGGATACAGATGCGCATTCTCCAGCGCGGCGCGCATGGCCTGGATTGCCTTTGGAGAAGGGCCGAGCGGATTTTCGTTCGACGCCAGTTTGATGACTCCGCTCGGATCGACGCCCAGTTCGCGCGCCGTTTCCTCGATTGGTTTTCCTGGTTCGTAAACCGCGAGATCTCGTAGTTGCGGATTCGCGAGATCCCAGACCGAAGTCATGGGCCAGAGAGTAAATGGAACTCGAGGGGTTTCCAATTGCTCTCTTTCCTTGCTCTTGGTCCTCCTCCCGCTCATGCTCGCTTCCAAAGTTCACTGAGAGGAGCAGCAGCATGAGCAAGAACAGGAGGAACGCGAACGCACTGTTATCGCCGCGTCGTCTGGCAATCCTGTTCGGGGCGATTCTGCTGTCGATGGCCTTAACGAGTTGCGGCAAGAAAAATCAGGAGGGCGAAAAGAAAACCGTTCAAAAAAGCGAGGATGACTTTTTAGACAAGGACGCCAAACCGGATGAACGCAAATATCTCCTGGCGGCCAAACCATTCTTCATTGCTGTGGCCAATCGAAAATACGCGGATGCTTACGCGCTACTCTCCAGGTATGCCATAACGCGCATGTCCCTCGATCAGTTTAAGCCTGCTGAGCAGGACTCTGATTCTCAGCAGAACCAATCGTATGCATTCGATAACGTGACAGCGGAACAATTCGCCTACTTGATGCAATACGTTGAGGCGGCGCATGGCACACCGCGCGCGCCGAAGATGTTGCACGTGTTTTCGACTGATCCCGACGTTTTGAACCGGCGCAGCAAGGAACAATTTGGCGGGATGGACTCTATGTTCGCGATCGGCGCAATGCCCGATTGGATTCCCGCCGATATCCGGCGGGCAAGTTTGCGCGGCCAAATCCACACTGAACTCTCACCGCAGGAGCTTCAAAATGTGGCGCAGAGAGAGGGGATCAGTGTGGAAGACTTGAAAAAGAGCGCGGACTTTGATCCGTATTTTAATCTCAAAATCGTTCTCGTTGAGGAAGGCGGCCATCTCAAGATCGCCTATTTCGAATTCCTGCCGCCGTCCATATGGGACTGAGGCATCGGTGCAGCCGCGACCGCGGTGCACGCCGGCGCTCGTTAGATAAATTCCTTGCGAGATGATCTTACGCCGAGTTTTTTATGGCGATGGAAGTCCCACGCGATCCTGCGGCTTCACGTTACGAGCATCTCGGGAAAGGTCTACGCCGGAGCGATCTTAGTCGCGATCCGGTTAAACAGTTTGGGAATTGGTTCACCGCCGCGATTGAGGCTGGTATTCGCGACGTCAATGCAATGAGTCTTGCGACGGCGGATCGCGCTGCGAGACCGTCGGTGCGAATTGTTCTGCTAAAGAGTTTCGATCAAGACGGTTTCGTATTCTTTACAAATTACGAAAGCACGAAGGGCAAACAGCTTGAGGCGAATCCGTACGCTGCGCTTGGGTTTTATTGGATCGAACTCGACCGGCAAATTCGTATCAGCGGAAAAGTCGAGAAGACCTCGCGCGAAGAATCGCAAGCTTATTTTCATTCGCGTCCTGTCGGAAGCCAGTTGGGCGCCTGGGCTTCGCGCCAAAGCGAAGTGGTCGATGGCCGGCGCGTGGTCGATGCGCGCATGGCGGAAATGACCGAGCGCTTCGGCGACAAGTTAATTCCATTGCCGCCGCACTGGGGCGGTTATCGACTCAAACCGGATAAAATGGAATTTTGGCAGGGCCGTCCCAACCGTTTGCATGATCGCTTTCGGTACACGAGGCAGCCGAACGGATCGTGGCAAATTGATCGGCTCGCGCCGTAAGCAACACGAACAACTGGAGTACTGCGGATGCAAATGAACTCCGCAAAACTGTAGTATGGACAAGACCGAAATCCTCCGCGGCGATATCACCACGTTAGACATTGATGCGATTGTAAACGCGGCAAACACAACGCTCCTCGGCGGTGGCGGCGTTGATGGCGCAATTCACCGTGCGGCAGGCCCCGAACTGCTCGCCGAATGCCGCACGCTGGGCGGTTGCGAACCCGGACAAGCGAAGATTACCCGCGGCTATGACTTGTCCGCGCGTTTTGTCATTCACACAGTCGGACCGATCTGGCGCGGCGGGACGCATGACGAAGCGCGGACACTGGCAAATTGCTACCGCAATTCGCTGAAGCTTGCGGCGGAAAATGAAATCAGAACGATAGCTTTTCCGGCGATCAGTTGCGGCGCTTACGGTTATCCCATTGAGGAAGCCGCGGGCATTGCATTCAAAACGACGCGCGAATTTCTTGCGATGAGCGATGAGATCCAGAAAGTGATTTTCGTTGTTTGGGGCGAAGATGTTTACAACGCGTATCGCAAAAACCTGTAGCCGTTTCCCTATGGGAAGCGCAGGCGGGCCTCGGCATACGATAAAACTTTGTATGAATCCGAACGAAAACGATCTTACGAGGGACGAACCGCTTCCAGCGCAGCCGATTCAGCCACGCGAAGAAGACACTGGCTCAACTGGGCGTGAGCAGTTTCGTCGAGCAACAGAACAAGTTTCCACGGAAATGAGCCAGACGTGGAACCAAACGAAGGAGAAAGCGAGCCGCGCATTGGACCGCACAGAAGATTTTTTGCGCGAAAATCCAGTGCCGACCATTCTCGGTGCACTCGGCCTCGGAATCGCCATTGGCCTGGCGATCCGCTACGTCGCTCCCGGCGAGCGCAAACGGGAAATCGAGCTGGAGTCGCCCTGGGGGAAATTCAACTGGAGCGTTCTTTCGCTGCCGTTTCTCTGGCCGCTGTTCAAATCGGCCCGGGAAAAATCGGGTGATGTGATGCGAGATGGCGTTAAACGGTTGAAAAAAATGGACGTGGAACGGTACGCGAAGCCGATCCGCAAACGCTGGAGAGCATGGACGCGCTAAGCGTCTGTTGACGCGCTTCAGTGTAGCCACGGCCCTCTGGGCCGTTCCCAAAAAGCACTAGGGGATGGGATACAGACCGGCGTCGGCAAAGGTTCGTCAGAGCGACCGCAGCACTGAATGATCAACTCCGAGAAAACTGTTAATTAGGTCGGCAAGCGCGCGTGGATACTGCGTCATGAAGGCGTGGCCACCGCGAGGAAATTGAGCAAGCCATGCGCCTGGAATTGTATTCACCAATTTCAGGGCATTTAGAGGAGGAATCACGATGTCCTCCGTTCCGCTAGCAATTAGCACCGGCACGCGTATCTCTCGCAGCCGGCTCGCGACGCCGTTGCGATGCCATGCGTCCATCGCTGCTGCCTGACGGTTCAGGAGCTCAGGAGATAAATGCGCGCGCGCCGTTGCCACGATATCGCCGAATAGGCGATAGACGGATTTGGCGACGTCGGTTGGAAAAAGCAGGAACAACAAACGTCTTGCCTGCTCGTTAGGGGTGCCGGACGTGTCAATGAGTTTGGACCACACGTCAGGTGAGGCGAGATCCGCCTCGATTCCGCCGCAATCCGTCGATAACAGCACGAGCTTGTCAATGTGATCCGCGTAGTTCAATGCGAGTGCTTGCGCTATGAATCCGCCCATTGACCATCCAAGCACACTCACGCGCTCGACACCGAGATTCTCGATTACATGCGCGGTATCATCGGCAAGCCGCGCGATGTCGAATGCCTGTCCATCATCTGTGGAGCCACCGATGCCGCGGTTGTTCACCAGGATCAATTCGTTGGAAGACGCGAGTCGATCAATGAAAGACGGATCCCAGTCTGCACTCGTTGCAGCGAAGCCATTTAAGACCAGAAGCGGTGGACCTTTTCCGATTGCGCGACAGACGATTTGGGCGCCATCAACCGCGACCGTCGCTAATGGGTCAGGTTGCATCAGAGGCGATCGACCTGAGAGTTGAATCTTGAATCTTGCGCGATAAACGTTGGCCTCATGGGAAGCGTTAAGGGAATTCAATTGTTTGCATTCATTGCTCTGTTCGCAACCGCATTGGCTGGATGTGCCTCAAGCAACAAGGCCGGTGAGCCGTCTGGTGTCGACCAAACGATTCCAGGGGCAACCAAATGGGGGCACTACGATGGTGAACCGGTGACAAAGTGGAACCCCGACGGGAGGACCATGACGCTCTTAACTGAACTGCGCTACACCGATCCGCATGGAGAAATCTGGGTGGCAACGATCGGTTCGGTTGTCGATGGCGCATCGATTCCGCGATATCTTTGGTCGGTCATGGGCGGACCCTTCGAAGGCAAATATCGGAATGCTTCGGTGCTGCACGATGTCGCCTACGGGGAGCACAAGCGCCCCTGGGAGGATTGCGACCGGATGTTCTATTACGCCATGCGTTGCAGCGGGGTCGGCGCAACCGAAGCCAAGACCATGTATTACGCGCTCTTCAAGTTCGGGCATCATTGGAAGTTTCCCATCAAACGCGGCAAACCGGTAAAATATGAAGGCGCACTGGTGGCGAGAGGCGAAGAAATTCCGCGCGCCATTCCAGTGAATCCAGCGGAGATTACTCAAGCGCGCAATTGGATCAGCAACACTGATCCCAGTCTCGAGCAGATCGAGCAACGGGCGCAAGCCGAGGCCTGGTGACGCCCGTAATCAAATTGCTTCCCCCACACTATTCGGTTTTTCAGGGCCCGTACCTTGCTTATCTAATCTGCGGACAATTTGCCATGTAGAACCGTGAACTCGGCCTCCAGCACTTCATGCAATGGGACAGAGATTGGCCGATGAAGCTTCCTTCGCCATGGCAGGCAAACGCATCCGTCTGCGCACCAGCGTTTATCAAACCTGTGGTGATGCGTCAATCCTCGCGCTGAAAGTGATCGCGATTGCGCCGCGGGTGCGGCCAAATGTGCCACTTACTGTCGGTTACGGGCGTGGTGCCGGCGTTGGCCGTGGTCGTGGTGTCGCTCTGGGATTAGGCGTAGGCGTAGGTGTAGTCGGTGGCGTCATCGTTAACCCAACCACCGCATGTTGAGCTGAACTGAACACGCACGGCTGATTGTTGCGCGTAGCAGTGGCAACAAATCGCCCGAAGCTATTCCCAACCTCCGGACTTTGCCAGGCGACGTTGTCGTAGTTTGGCGCGAGGCGCTGATGGAGAATGCTGCCGGTGCCCGTCCACAGCGAGTTATCCGGTGTCACATTGAGACCATTGATGCAAGGAGGGTAGCCGTATGGATCGCAATCGGTCGCCAACTGACGCGTGAACGTCTCGGTGTAGCTATCGTTGCCCCATTGCAAAAAGTGGCCCACGCCTGATATGTCTCCGAGTACGAGACCGGCCGGGCTGGCCCGATTACTAAGCAGCGTACCATTTGTGCCTTGGAGAAGGTTGCGTAATTGACGGCTTGGCCCGTCCCAGGTGTAAAGATCGCCAGTGCTAACGAGTGCGGCAATCTCTTTGTTGCCATCACTGTTGAGGTCTTCCACGATGAGGCCGTTGACGCTGCTAAATCCGCTGGCGAGAGCGACCGAGCGCCACGATTGCACGCCCGAGGGATAGTCATAGACATAAACATAAACGCCAGAACCGGTGTGGGCGACGGTGTTGCCGGCAATGATTTTGCGCGTGCCGTTATTGTCGAGATCAGCTACCTCAACGAAGTTAAACGGATTGCCTACCGGCCGCGTCGCATTTGTCCATATCCGCGTAAAGGTGTTGTCCGAGTCAAATCGATAGATCTCGATCGCGCCATCGTAGAGATAATCGGCGCCAATCACAATGGACATGCGTCCATTGTTCTCGACATCTTCCAGCTTGAAGTCATGCACGCCCGTCCATGCGTAGTTATCTACAACCGGATCCGATATTGCTCGCAATGCCAAAGTAGCAAGATCAAATACCAGAATACGCCCGCTACCGTACGTAGCATCGGAGTACGCAGAACAGACAACCAACTCCGGCTGCCCATCTCCGTCGAGATCGCCAATCGCTGGCCCCAGGAAGGGGCCCTCCAAATCCACGTTCTGCCCTTTAATGTCGTGCGTTCCGGTTGTGCTCGCCACGTACAGATGATCCGGACCAGTATCACTGTATCCCGCTCCCCAAAGCAACTCGACTACTCCATCGTTATCTACATCGCCGACCGCGATGTTGGT
>QHOX01000168.1:6765-41167 GCA_003219465.1 Verrucomicrobiota bacterium
GAACATGCACCGTACCCCATTGGGCATCCCCGATGATGATCTCAGGGACACCGTCGTTGTTAACATCGGCTACCTGAATTCCGCCAGTGTTGAAGTTCGGAATCGACCACCGCGGGACCTGGCGGGCAACATCATAAGAGTAAATGATGTCCCATGCATTGGCACCAATGAGCTGCTGATAATTCTCGCCCGGGAACGGGGCCAGCTTCAGATAAGAACCGAAACCGGCGTTGTATGTCCACTGGACAGTATGCGTGCTGGCGTCGACGACATTACCACTGGTTGTCGCGATCTCGATTGCTGGATCATTGTCCATCTGCCCCGCGACCACGTCATAACCACCCGCTCCTGTAACTTGCCAGAGTAACTGTCCCGCGCTATTGAAGACAAATAGGTCGTCTTGTGTGGTGACAATCAACTCCGCAAGTCCATCTCCATCGAGATCGGTTAGGCTTAGCCCCGTCAATCCGTAAGAGCCAGCGATTCCCGTATCGAAGTGGCCGAGTTCCGTTTTGGTCGCAAAGTCATAGAGATAGATCAGCCCGTCATTCAGCATCACAACGAGTTGCCAATTCGACGCACTCGTGACATGCGCAAGCCCAATTCGGCTAATAGTTACGGAGTATTCACCTTCGCGAGGCGGGTAGATTGGACTAACGAAAATCTGATCGTAGCCGCCCGTTGTTTGGTTGTGTTGGATGGAATGCCAAAAATCGTTGCCCCAGAAATAACCCTGTGAACTGCCGCCAATGACGATCTCCGGAGCCCCATTTGGTACTGTCGGACCAATCACAATATTGCTCGCCCCGATACCGGAGCCGAAGATGGCGTACTGCCAGAACGCTGCCTGGACGATTGGTGGCGGTCGTGGCGTGGGACGCGGCGCCGGAGTCGGTTGAGGCCGCGGTGTCGCCGTAGCACCGGCTATGTGTGCGCGCGCACGACTCGAGCGAAGATTTGGCGAATTCCGCTGCACCCGGGCCATCCGCTCGAGAGTTTTGCGATCATAATTAACGTGGCGCCCTTGAGCGTCCATCACTGGCGCGCCATATTGATTTACAGGCAATTGCTTCCGATCGGCAGCTTTGACCAAGCCTGGTGAGCACGCGAGAAGTATGGCAGTTATGCCAAGCTGGGACGAACGAAAAGGGACAACGGAACTTAAAGATTTTGTCATGGGGGCGATAAGAGAGAGCCCTTTTAGCGTCCGCGGGTCCTGTTTACAAGGGATATTTTTGGTCAGTTCCGGAGCAAAACGCGGGTGCCGTGTTTGATCGTGCGCGAGATTCGCTTTGTCTTTTGCGGCTGGATTTCTGATTCGAGAGCGACATATTCTGCTCGCTTGTTCTGCGCCCGTAGCTCAGCTGGATAGAGCAACGGATTTCTAATTCAAGCCTAACGAGTTGCGCATTGTTTCACTGCTTTGCACAGCGTTGCCTACGCTAGGTATTTGGCGATTCAGCATTCGCGGTGTGTTGTGTAGAGTTGCACCGTTTTCCAGCAAAATTTTAGCCGACCGTAGAAAAAACCGTGAAAAAACCGCCAACGTCTCATAACCACGGATTGCTACTTCGTAAATCTCCGTGACGCGCTAAGCGGTACCCGCTAAATGCGTGCCGGCAGACTAAACTTCCGCGGGTGATTTGGAGCCTTAGCAAATTCCCGGGCGGCTGTTGCACTAGTCCGACAGATCTGGCCCCGGGACTATGACATCGGCACGATCACCGGCGGAAGGATGAGGAATTCGCTGCCCACTGGGACCAGGCGAACGAATACGCCGTCGAACTGCTCGCAGCCAGAGCCCACCAGCGAGCATTGAAAGGTCAGTGGCTCGCAGCGCCAGGGCCGCGAGTTTAGGCGGCGACGGGAATCGGCCTTTGAACGCGACTCTTTGGGTTAGGCCATTAGCGCGATTACCCCGATTCGCGCGCGCCGCTATTGGAAAAATAGTGAGGAGAAATGCGCTTCTATCGTTGGGGTGCCACTTCGGCTCATATTGAAAATCCGCGATTTGCAATTTCAGGGTAAGAAGCGACTGCGACCAACCCCAGAGCGTAGCGCCGCCGCCGCCGCACTTGCGGGCCAATGTCGTTTTTGTAGCGGGCGTCGATTTGCCCCTCAGCGCTCCTTGGTGTTAGTTGGCTCTGTGACGCAGTCATCCGCCTTGCTCGCGCTGGCTAACGATCCTGTGTGGTTCTGCCTGAGGACTGAGCCCAAGCGAGAGCACCTGGCGGCGGTGGGACTGCGGCGTCACTTTGGAATCGAGTGTTTATCGCCGCGGCTACGTTTTCGCAAGCTGACTCAGAGAGGGCCAGTATGGTTTGTGGAGGCGATGTTTCCAGGTTATTTGTTCGCGAAATTTGTCTATTCCACTCAGCGTCGGGCGGTCGAAAGCTCGCACGGAGTCCGGGGAATTGTCCGATTTGGAGATCGCCTGGCAACCCTGCAGGAAGAGATCATCGCCGCCCTTCAGTCAAAGGCTGGCTCCGACGAGGTCGTCACCATCGATTCGTCTCCCAAAATTGGCCAGCCGGTCCACATAGTAGAGGGACCTTTTCAAGGACTCGAGGTGGTGGTCACCCAACTTTTGCCTGCCAAAGAACGAATTCGAGTGCTGCTCGACTTTCTCGGGCGATCCTTGGAGATAGAAGTTCCTACGGGAAAAGTGCTCCCCGCCTAAGGACAAAACACGCTAAAAAACACAAAGTGGCCACCCCCCAGGAACAGCCACTTTGCTTCCAGCTCAGCTTCGCGAGGACCGGGACGCTTTGCTGAAAATCGTTTTTTCTGGTTAACCGGTTAGGTAACGCCGAACCACACCAAGCGCGCCGAGAGCCACCCCGAGTAACGTTACAGTGGCGCCGCCGTCAGGAACAGAACCACCAGTTGGGCCAAAGAGTATCCACCCGGAAAGGGCATGCCCTTTGGGCCCAAGCAAAGGAATCGTGATTTGCCCAGTTAAGCCACCGATGTACCAAACTTGAGAAATATCTCTTTGGCCGTCGTATTTCGCAAACAGGTATGTAAACTTACCGTAGAGGTTAAGGTCTATGGTGATGCCGGTACCGGTTACAGCTCCCGTTGCTGAGGCCGTAGGCAAGTTAGCGAACATATTCGTTGTGCGCGTGATTTTCTGGATGCCTTCCGCTCCCCCGAAGTCATGGTTTACAGAATCGCCAAGACTCAACTTAATCATAAAGTTAATATAATCTCTTACGTCGGCGGGACTGGCTGGTGAACCAGGCGTCACGGTGCCAACAACGTGTGTATCCCCCGGAAAGAAGCCCAGAACGGTATTCGCACTGGCGTTGTGGCTGAATGCGAGCGTAAGGGCACAAAAGGCCGCCGACAATAAGGCCAGTTTGGTAGGGGAGATCTTGTACATGCGCATACGTGTGATTGGTAAAAAGCAAGCCTTGTGCCATAAACTAAGTAAGCTGCAGATCAAATTATAAGTTTCAGTGTCTCAACTCCTTAGGCAGTGAATGAATTCCCGCCGATTTACGGTCAAGTCCCCAAAATCGTCAAGTATTCCGACGTTTTACCGGGTTCGTCCACAAAATGCCAGAAGAATGTCGAAGCACCCGCCTTCGTAACGGTAACACGGCGAGGCAGGCGAATGACGAATGACGCCTGGGCAAATTTTTTTCTTCCCGCGAATCACGCTAATTGACGCGAATCAAGGAAGGGCGCTTTTCCCAAGCGCCTGAAATCGTTGCCAGTCGGGGAAACCGCGACCCGGGCTCAATCTGGGTTGCGGCTGTGCCCGCTTTGCACCTCCCTGTTTTTCGAGTTTTTTGGCGCCTGCCGGGGGCTGTAGTAGTGCAGCGGCGGCGGGTGTTTTGGCGGATCCCACTTCGGTTGCCGCTGCGCCGCATTCCTCTTCTGCGTTGAATTCAGCTCTTTGCCTGCTATTTCCCGACTCAGGCAAAGATGCCCGTCGATCTTCGTGCAAAAACTGCGCTCCGCTGACTGAGCTCGATTCTGGTTACCGAGTCTTACTTAACCGCTTCTGGGTGTCGCAGTGGAAGGTTTTTTCGATAGCTGGCAATGTCTGATTGAAGGTCTTTTGTCAACGCCGAATTGTCTTGAACAACAGCCAGTTGGAAGGCTTGTTGAGCTTTGTCGAGGGCTTCAGAAAATCGGCCGGTCTCTGCGTAGCCCGCCGCCAGTATCCGAAGAGCGATTATTGCCTTCTGATCATTCCCATGGCCAACGAGCTCGGTTATCTTTTTCGCCAACTCAACGGCCTTGGCGCCATCCCGTAATGACGCGTCTGGAGAAGTAGCAAGCACCCATGCCAGTTTGGCTTGGGCGTAAATGCCATCTGGGTTGATTTTCAAACTTTCTTTCAAATGCGCGACTGCCTCGTGCACGCGTTCCTTTCGTAAGAGACCTTCTGCGAGTGCGTCGTGCGCAGGGAAGTAGCGGGCATGAATTTTGATTGCTTCTTCAGAATGAGAAATTGCTTCGTCCACACGATCCGCCCTTAGAAGGACTTCGGCGAGATTCGCGTGTGCAATATCGTTATTAGAGGTGACAGCGAGTGTGTGATTCCACAGTGTTTCGCTGTCACGCCAATAGGTGTTCTGAACCCAGGCCAACCACGCGAGAGCGGCAATTACTACTGCGGCTGTAGTCGTAAGGATCTGATGACGGTAGCGCCACGTCACAGACAAGTCTGCTGCAGTCCAGGTCGCCATCAGATAAAGGCCGATATGCGGGAGATAGGTGTAGCGGTCCGCCCGCGCCTGAGCTCCGACCTGCGCGATTCCAATTATGGGCACAAGCATTCCGATGTACCAGAACCACCCGGTCACCAAGTATCGATGCCCCTTACCAAAAGCGAGCACAACTGCCGTAACGCCTGCCAAGAATGCGATGGCTGCGGCGACTTTCCAAAATGCCAGCCGATACTCGGGATGCGGATAAACGAGTGCCAGGTCGATCGGAAAAACCATCTGCCAGATGTAGGCAACGTAGCTCACAAGCGCGTTCTTGATTCGCCACAAGAGTGGTAAAGATTCGACAGAAACAGTGGCGCGCCTTTGGGCGAACAGCGTGATTATGGAAGACCCGGCAGAGAGAACGAGCAGAGGAACCTTTTCCATTACGAGACCGCGAACCACTGACCACCTTGGCTCGCCGTAGCTCCGAGAAGGCGGCTGACGGGTGACCCCTGATCTGCGACTTCTGACTTGTGACGGCTGATTTCCAACTCTGTTGAGGGGCCAGTAGTCGAGCAAGAGGAGTACGAGCGGGAGTGTTACGAGCGTAGGCTTGGCCATCAGGCCAAGCGCAAAGACCAACGCGACAATCCCGTAGCGCATGCTTGCTGGCTTGCGGACGTAACAAACATAAGCACCTAGCGTGAGCATGAAAAATACACCGCTAAGCACATCCTTGCGTTCTGCAATCCAAGCAACCGACTCCACTCTTAGAGGATGAATAGCAAACACCGCAGCTACAAACGCGCTGCGCCAGAGCGCGCCTGTCATTTCCCGCAACACAAGGAAAAGCAGGATCACGGCGATCATGTGCAGTAGAACATTAGTAAAGTGGTGTCCCCCTGCATTCAGCCCAAAGAGTTGACAATCCAGCATGTGCGAGATCCATGTCAGCGGATGCCAGTTCTGCATCCACGAATGTGTGAAAGCCCAGAGAATACCGGTTGAAGTTAAGCCTGTGGTGATCTGGGGATTTTGGAAGACGTATCCTTGGTCATCGAAGTTGATGGACGGATGGCGCAACGTCTGTCCGAAGACCAGCCAGGTAATGGCCATCAGAAAAATAACAACACCTAGAATGGTCGCACGCGGTGCAGGGGAGTGCGACGATCGGATTTGCTTTGCTTTACGCGATCGGGCGAGCATTGCTTTTCATCTCAAGGAAGGTCCCATCCAAAGCGACACGGAGACCTGTCGCACTCCGAAAGCTCCGCGAAAATCCAGCGGAAATTCTCTCCAATTCGCGTTCATTCGCGCCGGGCACGCCGTAGCCGAGCCGACGCGGGTGGCTTCGCGGGCTCGACTTGGGTTGCCGCTGCGCCGCCCCTGCGTCCTCTGCGCCGCTATGCGTGAAAGTTTTCGCAGCCTTGCGCAAGTTTCTCGTTCTCCTTGTTCGTCCTCGACTGCTCGCTTTCTTACAGAAGATAACGAAGACAACAAAGACTGTGTCCTGCGACTTCGGAGCTGAGTTTGTCTGCCTTCTCATAAAGTGGATGCATCGGAAAAAGGTCTACAGAAGACCGCGAGGAAAGCGAAGTTTTGAATTTGCGTTCCGTTGGAATACAAGCCCTTCCTTGACTTCGTTTCCTTCTGTAGGAACATTGGGTTGCGGCTGCGCCGCCGCTGGGTCCTTTGTGTTGAATCCAATTCGTTGCCTGCTGTTTCCTGATCGGGCAACGATGATCGTGCAAAAACTGCGCTCTGCTGACTGAGCTCGATTTTGATTACCGAGTCTTATTTACCGCTTCTGGGTCTCGCAGCGGAATGTTTCTTCGATAGCTGGCAATGTTTGATTGAAGGTCTTTTGTCAGAGCGAAGTTATCTTGAGCCATGGCGAGTTGCAAAGCTTGTTGAGCTGTCGCGATAGCTTCAGGGAATCGGCCGCTCTCTGCGTAGCCCGCCGCAAGTGTTCGAAGAGCGATTATTGCCTTCTCATCATTTGCCGGGCCAGCGCGCTCGAGTACTTTTTTCGCCAAGTAAATGGCCCTGGCGCCATCCCGCAATGACGCATCCGGAGAAGTGGCAAGCACCCACGCCAGGTTGGCCTGGGCACTCAGGTCATGTGGCTTGATTTTCACAGTTTCTTTCCAATGCCCAACTGCCTCCTCCACACGCCCCCTTCGGAAGAGACCGAGGGCCAATGTATCGTGCGCATTTCCGTCGCTGGGGTGAATCCTTAATGCTTCTTCGGAATGAGAAATTGCTTCATCGATGCGATCCTCCCTCAGAAGGACTTCGGCGAGATTCGCATGTGCGACATCGTTATGTGCGGTAACGGCGAGCGTGTGAGTCCAGAGTGTTTCGCTGTCACGCCAATAGGTGTTCTGAATCCAAGCCAACCACGCGAGAGCGGCAATTACTGCTGCGGCGGTAGCCGCAAGGATTTGACGGCGGTAGCGCCACGCCACAGACAAATCTGCGATGGTCCAAGTCGCCATCAGGTAAAGGCCGATCTGCGGGAGGTAGGTGTAACGGTCCGCTCGCGCTTGAGCGCCGACCTGCACGATTCCGATTACGGGCACAAGCATTGCGACGTACCAGAACCACCCGGTAACCAAATATCGACGCCTTTTGCGGAAAGCCAGCACAACTGCCGTGACGCCTGCCAAGAATGCGATGGCTGTGGCGACTTTCCAAAACGACAGCCCATATCCGGGATGCGGATAAACGAGTGCCAAGCGGATTGGACAAATCATTTGCCAGATATAGGCAACATAGCTCACAAGCGCGTTCCTGATTCGCCACAAGAGGGGTAGAGACTCGATGAAACTGGCGGCGTTCCTTTGGACGAAGAGTGTGATTATAGAAGATCCAGCAGAGAGAACGAGCAAAGGTATCTTTTCCCTTACCAGACCACGAACCACTGACCGCTGACCGCTGACCCCTCCTCTGCGATTTCTGACTTCTGCCGTCTGATTTCCAACTCTGTTGAGGGGCCAGTAGTCGAGCAAGAGGAGTACGAGCGGAAGTGTTACGAGCATCGGCTTGGCCATGAGGCCAAGCGCGAAGACCAACACGACAATCACATAACGCATGCTTGCTGGCTTCCGGACGTAACGGACATAAGCACCTAGCGTGAGCATGAAAAATACACCGCTGAGCACATCCTTGCGTTCTGCAATCCACGCAACGGACTCCACTCTTAGGGGGTGAATAGCAAACACCGCAGCTACAAACGCGCTGCGCCAGAGCGCGCCTGTCATTTCCCACAACACAAAAAAAAGCAGGATCACAGCGATCATGTGCAGTAGAACATTAGTAAAGTGGTGTCCCCCTGCATTCAGCCCAAAGAGTTGACAATCCAGCATGTGCGAGATCGAGGTAAGCGGATGCCAATTCTCCATATGCGAATGTGTGAAAGCCCAGAGAATACCGGTTGAAGTTAAGCCTGCGGTGATCTGGGGATTTTGGAAGACGTATCCTTGGTCATCGAAGTTGATGGACGGATGGCGCAGCGTCTGTCCGAAGACCAGCCAGGTAATGGCCATCAGAAAAATAGAAACACCTAGAATGGTCGCACGCGGTGCAGGGGAGTGCGACGATCGGATTTGCTTTGCTTTATGGGAGGGGGCAAGCATTGCTTTTCATCCCAGGGAAGGGTCCCATCCAAAAGGCCACGGAGACGTGTCGCACTGCGAAAACTCCGCGACAATCGAGCGGAAATTCTCTCCAATTCGCATTCATTCGCATCTTGCCGCGCCGGAGCTTTACGAAGGCGGGTGATTCGCGGGAAGACACGAGAGACACGACTGAATCAAACGCAGAGGACACAGAGATTATCGGCAGACGAAACTCCAAAAAATAACGGCAGCGGACGATCTGCTACTTTGTCATTAGGCCGTTATTTCGTCATTCGTGCTTCGACATTCTTGTCTTTGTGCCTTGGGTACAAGAAAAGTGGCCGTCCCGAGGAACGGCCACTTTATCAGCTAAACTTTTTTTAAGCGAGGTCGCGAGCACTCGACATTTAACCCGCAAGATAGCGCCGTGCTACACCGAGCAGACCGAGCGCAGCGCCCAGCAACATCACTGTCGCTCCGCCATCAGGAACCCCGGCGGTTCCGTTCCCGGCTGCGAAACCGGTTGAGATGCTGCTGTTTCCTATAGCAAAGATGTGAGCCGCTGCTAGCCAGCCCCCATTGTTCCCTGTCGTGAGGACCAGGACGCTCATGGCGTTTGCCCAACTGCCGCTCGTAAGGGTGAGGGTGAAGGTTACAGAAGTCACCGCACTTGCAAAACCATCATGGTTATTGGTTGTTTGATTGAACGTTCCAAATCCGTCGACATTACCGCTTCCACCATCGCTGAAAGAGGTGGATCCGTTGCCCCCGGTCCATGAAAAGTTGCCAATTGTCCACCCAGCCCCGTTCACATTGACATTAGCGGACGAGCCATCTCCAATAAGAAAACCTGAGTAGGCCGTGAATGTGACGGTGGCGCTGGTGGCGCTGGGGCCCGCCGTCGTGATACTGACGTTGGCATAAGGGCCGGAGAACCCGGAGATAGCACTGTTGCCAACGTTGAGGTCAAAGCTGTATGTGTCGGCTTTGGCTTGTTGAAAGCCAAGACCAGCGATGGCGATCAACGCTGTTGCGAGGTATTTGATTTTATTCATGTTATTTATTCCTTTAATCGGTGTAGGGTTTGACTGCATTCGCGTTAACTTGAAAGCAAGCTGCTTGCCAAATCGGTGGAGCTCCTGTTGTTCAATTTGTGTTTTTGTTCTAATATCCTGTTTGTAAAAGACTTACGTTTTTTAAAAATTTTGGAATCTCTCATTCGCGGGAGTAAACAACGAGGGAAAGAGTCGTAAAGCTAGCCGACGGACAGGCCCGCACTGGGAGCGACGGAAAGCCATAACAGCCACGATCAAAGGCAATTACGATTGACAAGAGAAAACGTATGGACTCTCGACGATTTGGTCCCGTAGATGCCGATTTCAATGGCTGCTACCGCACACAATCCGGGGCGGCCGATCCCTGTGAGCGCAATCCTAAAGCAGGGTGACAAATGGGCGTCCGTTTGGCGTTGTTTTCTGATGTGTAGCCGCTTCGCTGTCCGAAGCATTGACGCAGGCGCTAAACACCCACGCATGGCGCTGCCTACAGGGCAGCGGCTACAGGAGTTTAATTAAACCGGCGTTCTGCCAGCGGGCTAACCTCCGGCATTCGGCAGGGCGCGAATCGGCTTTACGCCGAGAAGCGCGTCCCCAAGATGGGGTTTCACTCACGCTGGAGATCTGCGAGGGCACGTTTTGCCTCGGTCGCGAACGGCTCCTGAAGACCGGCGATCAAAGCTTGATTGAGCGCTCCACGCGCTTCGGTCTTTTGTCTCGCTTGGAGTTGAGACATTCCCAGATAAAAAAGAGAATCGGCGTTGAGCGGCCGTTTCCGAGCGCTTTCCCGCAATAACTGGATGGCGCGCGGGTATTCTTTTTTCTCGTAACTCAATCGTCCAAGAAGGTCGGACAGCTCAAGGTCGTCCGGCAGCGTCGTGCGCGCCTTTGTAGCGAGGTCATAGGCGGCAGCGACCGTCGCCGAGTCCTGAGCGTACAACGCGGCGAGGCGTTTCTGCGCGGGCGCGAAATCGGGGAACCGGCGCAGGATGTCCTTGTAGGTTTCGGTTGCCGGTTTGATCTGACCGCGCTGCATGTCCAGCGCGGCATGCGCCATGAGCGCGGGCACGTATTCGGGATTCGATTTCAATTCCGTTTGCACCTCCGCTTCCGCGGCTACGAGGCCGCTCGGATTCCCGTCCATGGTTGTCAACGCCAGAAATTTTTTGGCGTCACCAGCTTGGGGAAAGTTTGGATCGGTCGTCAGAGCTTTTTGCATGTGGTCGCGGGCCTCATTCACTTTGCCCATGCTATAAGCGGTCCAAGCCAGATCGCGCAGAAGGGCGGGATCGTTTTGGCGCTGGCGCGCGGCTTCCTGCAAAAGACTGTAAGCCCAGGTGAAATTGCCGCTCTCGTACGCCACTTTTCCCGCAAGGGCGGCGATCTGGGGATCGGCTGGCGCCAGCTCGCGCGCTTTCTTTGCGTACGCGAGCGCTTTCTCCTTGTTCTGGAGCGGCCCGGCATAGAGCTGGGCGAGCTTGGTTACGACGAAGATCAACTTGGGATTCACGCTTAACGCTTGCTCAAGCGCCGCGGCCGCCTTGTCTGCTACGCCTTGTTTTTCGTAAGCTTCTCCCAAGCGCATTTGGACGATGACATCGTTAGGCTGCTCTTTGGCCACGGCTTCGAGTTGAGAGACTGGCAAGCCCGCGCCCTCGAGCAAGGCCAGACGGCGGTTGCTCTCGTCCTTGTGTGGGAAATCTTTGGCGCCGCCAACGGCTTTTTTAAGGGCGACCCTGGCAAGGTCCGTCTGGCCCATCATGTAGGCGGCCATGCCGACGTGAAATTGAACTTCAGGGTTATCGGCGGCTTTTTGAGCGCTCTCCTGGAGAATGGGGAGCGCTTGCTGATAATCGCCGCGTTTATAGAGAACCCAGCCAAAAGTATCGCCGACGGAAGCGTCCTGCCCCTGCAACTGACGGGCTTTACTGGCCAGCTCGTAAGCTTTGTCGAGGTTGTTCAGGTGCTCGGTGTAAAGATAAGCGAGATTGTTTAAGGCGGGAACGAAGTTCGGCTGGGTAGCGAGCAGTTTCTCATAGGTATCCCCGGCCTTCGGGTAATCCTTCATCCGGTCATAAACGAGCGCCAGGGTCATCAGCGTTGGCGTGTTGTTTGCATCCTTGGCGAGCAGCGCCTGCAATTGATTGGCTGCCTCCGGCAGTTTGTTCCTGGCAAGATAACTCTGGGCCAGCAAATCGTATGCGCCGGCGGCAAGATTCGGATCGAGTTGGATCGCCCGTTGAAGCTCTGCCTCGGCCAAGTCCCATTTTCCTTCCGCGGCCAGGATTTTGCCTTCAAAATAATGTTCAATCGTCGGGTTGGGCGTTTTTTGGAACTGACTCCGTACCCGCTGCCGGGCAGCGTCGAAATGCTTGTCCAGCAAATCCAGCTCGATGAGCTGATCGACCGGAAACGGGTTATTCGGGGTGAGTTGTGAAGCCCTTTCAAATGCCTGACGGGCTTCATCATTTCTCTTGGCCTGGCGATAGGTCAGGCCAAGCGCTATCGCGAGCTGTGGATCGTTCGGCGTAAGCTTGGCCTGGTTTTCAAGGACCGCGGCGGCATCGTCAAACCGCTCAAGTGAGCCATAAGCGCCAGCCAGCGCCAATGCAGCGTTATTTAGATCCGGACGTTTTCGAAGCAAGCGGTTCAGCGGTTCGATCACTTTGTCGCCATGACCGGTGGCCAGATTGACCTGGGCGAGCAGCAGAACGGCATCGTCGTAATCCGGATTAATTGAGACGGCCTGGTCCAGCGCCAGCGTCGCCTGATTCATGTTATTGTTTGCGAGATAGGCGCGTGCCAATTTATATTTGAGCAAGGGCACGTTCGGATAGGTCTGATCGAGTCGCTCGAAAACTTCGGCGGCTTTTTTCGAGTCGCCCTTTGCTACAAGCACATCGCCTTGCAGTCTGCACCCCTCGAGGTAGTCCGCGTCGCGCCCAAAAACATTTTCAAGGAGCGAAAGGGCCTCGTCGTATTTCTTGTCCTTATAGGCAACCTCGGCCAGCCAGATCCAGCCTGGGAGATAGTCCGGCGCCTGCTTGGTCATCTCCGTGGCGACCTTTCTCACCTCGTCGGCGTCACCGGAGTGCCACTTGAACTCCGCGTATTTCACACGCTCGATGGACCGAACCGGCGCGAGGTCTGCCGCTTTCTTGAATTCTTCGCCGGCTTCTTTCAGGTCTTTCTGGAACAGATGCAAATTTGCCAGCGCCAGGTGCGCCTCGGATGACTTGGGATCGGCAGCGAGCGCCTGCTGGAGTGCGTTGCCCGCCGCAGCCAAATCGCCCTTGGTGAAAAATAGATTTGCCGAGGCGAGGTGGAAAGCACCGCCGTTCTTTTTAGGGAACTTCTGGAGTTGTTCCTCGGCGGCCTCGACATTTTCTTTGTTTCGCGCCGCTTCGGTTAAAGCAATAAGGGCATCGCCATCGTCCGGGGCCTGCTCGAGGACCTTGAGTGCTTCTTTATTTGCGTCGTCGAAGTGTCCCGTAGCCACATAACAACGGGCCAAGCGTGTCCGATTTTCAGCGTTCTTCGGGTCCAGCTCGCTCGCCCTTACCAAAAATGCAGCGGCGCGAATGGGCGCTGAATCGTCCTGCCACATTGCTCCGATTCTCTCAAACGCGAGCGCGTTTTGAGGATCGAGCCGGATCACGTTCAGGTAAGTCACCTTGGCTTTGTCATAGTCGCCCGCTTTGAAATAACGGTCCGCTTCGCCAAGAAGACGGGCCTTTTTGACTTCCTTGGAGCAGCCGGCCATGACGGCGGCCGCCAGCGCGAGGGTCACGATTCTGAAGAGGATTTTGGATGTTTGCATTTGCTTGCTGATATTGATCTTAATGTCCTGCATCTGCCCGCTCTTTGGCAATGCCAAGTTTGTCCATGAGCTCGTAAAGGGTCGGCCGGCTGATCCCAAGATCAGCAGCTGCGGCAGTAATTTTCCCGGAATGTCGCTTCAGCGCTTGCTGGATCATGTCGCGTTCCACTTGCTCTCGCGCTTGTTTTAGCGTCCTTGCAGACGAACCCGATACGCCGTCACGTTCATCCAGCTCGAGATCCTTTGCGGCCACTCGGGAGCCATCCGCCATGATGACGCCGCGTTTTACTCGGTTTTGCAGTTCGCGGACATTGCCTGGCCAGGAATAATGAGTCATTGCACGCAGCGCGTCGGGCGCGAACACCACGTTTCCGCGTCCGCTTTGGGCGCCATACCTTTGCAGAAACTCGCGCGCCAAAAATACGACGTCTTCGCCTCGCTCACGAAGTGGCAGAAGGCGGAGCGTAACAACGGCAATACGAAAATATAAATCCTCGCGGAATTTTCCGCTTTCGACCAATTGTTTTAGGTCAGCATTGGTCGCGGCAACGAGGCGCGTGTCGACTTGGATTTCCTGCCTTCCACCCACTCGCTGGAAGCGCTGTTCCTGAAGAAACCGGAGCAGCTTCACCTGAATGGCTGGAGGAAGCTCGCCAATCTCATCCAGAAACAGCGTGCCGCCACTGGCTGTTTCCAGCAGACCTTTACGCTGGATGTGCGCCCCGGTGAACGCGCCTTTTTCGTGACCGAACAGTTCGCTTTCCAACAGATTCTCAGGAATGGCGTTGCAGTTAATGGCGACAAAAGGGCCATCCTTGCGCCCGCTGCGGCGGTGAACTGCGGCTGCCGCCATCTCTTTACCAGTGCCGCTCTCGCCCAGCAAGAGCACCGAAACATTGGTCCCGGCGACCTTGCGAATAAAAGAAAAGACTGACTGCATTTGTGGGCTGGTGCCGAGCATGTCCTCAAATACTTCCGATCGTTGGCTCTGTTGTAACTGGCGATATTCTTTCTCGAGGTCCACCACGTGGATACACCGGCGAAGGAGTAGCTTTAGTGTGTCCATCTCCACTGGCTTGCACAAAAAATCGTAAGCGCCCGCGCCAACCGCCTGGATTGCATTTTGTTTTTCGCTCTGTCCGGAAACAACGATCACCTTGGCCGAGCGATCGATTGCGAGTATGTCGGATAACGCTGTCATTCCTTCGTCGCACTCGTTAGGCCGAGGCGGAAGGCCCAAATCAAGCAGCGTCGCTACGGGCGAATTTGCCTCATAAGCTTCAAGCGCACCTCTGCGATCTTCCGCGAAGCACACATCGTAATCCTGGCTCAGCGCCCATTTCATCTGGGTGCCGATCGCCTCATCGTCATCAACAATCAGCAATTTCGCTTTCATGCCGTCTGGTGATTGAGAGGCAACATCACTCGGAAAGTCGTGCCGACAGCGGGCTCGCTATCGACTGTAATTCGCCCCCGATGCGCTTCGACAATCATCTTGGATTGAAACATCCCTATGCCCAGTCCTTTCTTCTTTGTACTGTGAAAGGGACGGAAAAGTGACGACTTCAGGAACGCCTGGCTCATTCCGCACCCATTGTCGCTGATCGAAACGACCGCCCAGTTATCGTTTTGCGTGGTCTCAATTCTAATCTCCCCTTTGGGGCCGACAGCGTCGCGGGCATTCAGAAGCAAATTGATGATTACACTGCCGAATTGATCGCGATCGAGCCTCAGCTTTGGCTGCAGAACAAGCTGTTTCGTCACCTTTATATTCGCTGTGCCATTTAAGGCCTTGAGCGCGTCATCAACGACCGAATTAACGTCCACTTCGGCGAGATTGAGCTCGAACTGCCTTAAAGCAGTCAGGCGATTGATGACTGCATTAATGCGATCTGCCGTTTCTCCCATCCCGCGCAAAACGTCTTGTCGGAAAAGCGGATCATCAAAATGGACGGGTAGATTTTGAAGCGTTAGACTCAGCGTCGAGGCGGCGTTTTTTAGGTCGTGTACGAAGAACGCAGACATCGCCTGAAACGCTTCCAGTTGTCTTCCCCGCGCGATCTCATCTGTGAGCCGAAGGTTCAGCAGACCGACAGCAATCTGGTCGCCCATGCACTTCAGCAGATCCAACTCTTCAATCGTGTAGGGCGTGCCGCCGACGCGATCTGCCACGATGAGAACCCCCATACAGTGATTCCCAGCGCATAACGGCACACAAACCGGGTTCCCTCCCGTGCGAAACTGACTGAAACTGATTTGTCTCAGGGCCTCGGCATAATCGCCTTTGGCCTTTTCCAAATCAAAAGGCTTGGTAAACATGCGAATGCCCGCGAAATTTTGGTCCAGCTTTGGAAGCATGTCGGTGGCCTCTCGTTCTGATCTGCAGGTGGATGCTGCAAACGTCAGATGGTCTTGTTCATCAAGCAGCCAGATTGAAACCGAAAGAACGTTGAACGTCTCAGAGATCAATTTCGGCGCTGCCGCGCATAGCCCGGACTGATCGAATACATTGGACATGGATTGCGTCACCCGCGTCCATATCTGCCGGAAATCATACTGCGGTCTTTTAAAATGGCGGCTGACAATGCGATGGATCTTTTGGCGGATTCGATTCGAGAGCAACAGCATGGCCAGCAATGCAAAGGCCATGAGCACGACCAGCGCTTGGAACTGGAACGCGCCCGCTTTCCCGGTTCGCGCTACCACCTGAGCAAGAACACCTACGACGAAAAGATACGCTCCAGCCAAAACAAATGTCAGCGATGTGCGTAAGACAGCATGGGAGGGATAAACATCGATTTCGCCAAAACCGCTTCGAACAAAAGCTATCACAATCAATGCGTATCCGATCAGAAGCGCAACCGTGTCCACATCACTCAGGACCAGGACGTCCGCGGAAAAAAGCAGGGCCTGACTGAGAGTATAAATTCTGGCTCCGAACACAATGCCCAAGCCAATAACGAGAAATTTGATTCTCCATTGCATTGTGCCGACTGCTGATCGAAAAGTTTTTTCCAGGTTCATCAGAATCACGACCGCGGCAACGAGCTGAAACCCATAGAGTATTTTGGCCGCTGCATTGGAACGGACCCACCAGTCTGCGCCTGACTCCGTGTACGGAGAAGCAGGCACCAGTTGGTCCCGGAAAACCAGGGACATCCCAATTGGAATTACGAGCGCCGCGAGGACAAGAAACCAAGCCCTCGCTGGTAACGGGCGAGCGCTCCCCCGCGAATACGTAAGGCTAAAGCAAACCCAGACGCCTGGCACGAATGATTTCGTTACAAGGGTGAGCGTTCCCCAAAACGCCGCGCTTTCGGGATTCACCGCCTCGCGGCATATCGCGCCGAATAAACTTTCCAACCCGAAAACCAACATGCCAACCGAGAAACACCAGGTCGCAAGTGAGCGCCGCTTCCCCCACGGAGCGGCCGCGGCGAAAGCAAAACTGAAGGTCGCGGCGGCCAAAGCTAAAATCGTGTTAAGATTCACTACTTGCTCCTAGCCGACATAATAAATCCCGTTGCAGACCCAGCGAGGTGACGAGGCTGCAACCGATAAGGAATTCGAAATCTGATCCATCAGTAAGAAAGACACTCTCCAAGCGCGAGCCGCGGCGACACCCAAACTAAGGCCTGCCTGTCAACACACTGGAGGGCTGGTCCTCTCAAGGCTCTATACGGCAAAACACGAGCAAAGTTTCCCCAAAGGTGCAAAGAGAGGAAAGAGAGCCTCGAAGCAAAGAAGGCTCACCATGGACGAGTTGCAGATTTCTGAGGTTCAGCGCTATTTCGATTGCGGCGCCCGTGCGTCTCCCTTACGCAGCAACCACAACACAAGAAAAAATGGAATCAGCGAAAGCACAAAGAACAGCGGACCACCGCGTCGATGGATTACACTGTTAATCATCTGCGGGCCTAGCTTCACGCAAAGAAGGCCGATCACCAGAATGCGAAATCCGTTGCGTAGAATGGCGAGCGGAATGACGAAGGCGACCAGCGCAAGACGTCGCCATGGCGTCCTCAAAAATAAGTTCGCGGCAAGGATGCTGGTGATGAAAAGCACCCAGCTTGAGCGGATCCCGCTGCATGCCTGTGCAACTTCGATCGTGATGTTTGGGAGTTGAAAAACAAGGCCTCCCCGCAGAAACGGCGTGCCGCTAAGGTGAAAGAGGAGATCGGCTACTTCGGCCGAGGCATATTTGGATGCCGTTTCGAGGGCGTCCGCCATTGCGTCCGGCATAGGCACCATGAAGATAAGAAAGCCTAGTGGAAAAGCGGCTGCTCGAATCCATTGGCGACCGAGAAAGAAGAATCCTCCCGCCGCAAGGCAACAAAGAAAAGAGAAGGTCAACAGCGCAAGGTAATCATTATCGCCCGCAGTTCGCTTGGCGAAATGCAACCAGTAACCAGCGATGAGAACGCCGAGACCGGCAGCCAGCACGATGATTGTCAGCAAGACGTCTACAGCATAATTCTTCGGTAATTGATCACGCCGGGAATAGAGCAGGTAGGCTGAAACGAACGGAACCAGCAGAATGTATGAGAAGAGCTGGCTCGAGGCTGCGTAATTTACCAGTGCCAGAAGGGGGTGGGCGAAAAGTGTTACCAGCGCAATCGCAAAACACACGCCGCTCCAAAGCCGCCACGTATTTCGGTGAACCGGCGAGGCAGGTCCCGGGAGCTTCTCTTTTTGCACGGGGATAATGTCGCGGGCGAGAGCTTCGTTTCGTGTCGTAGGCATTTCCAAGGGGCTTTCCGAGGCGGCGGCGGAAAACAGTGCAGATCCTTGTGCGGGAGATCCCGCCGCCCTTGGGGAGCTACTACGTTTCTGGATTCTCAGAACGTGTAAGTCACTCCGCCGGAGCAACGATTGCGCGAGTAACCCGGTATCGATCCTAGCGAACCCAGCGTAGTATGGCTGTAGTCAAGATTTAGTGTGAAATGCTTATTGATCGTATAACGGAGGCCGAGGGTAAGATCGAAAGAATCCTGGGTCCCTGTCGAGCCGGTTCCACCTGTATTTTCATCGTGATGATAATAAACACCGGTGGTCGAGGTGATCCGGGACGTCAGATCGTAGGTGAGAGTCAGGCCGGTTCGCCAGGTCTTGGTACTCGTCACGCCTGCTGCGGTGGGGTTTTCGAATCCATAGCTGCTCGTCCAGCTCAGTGAGTGGTTGCTGCTCACGTAATCAACCGCACTTTCAAAGTACGGACTAGCCGTACTCCCTTCGTTTTCTTGAGAGCGAAATGATTCGCCGGCGCGCGCGTGAACGATTAGGTGCTCGGTTAGATTATGATTGATACCGGCGAGGATGAAATGACTGGTGGAATCGAGAGGCGCGGTATCGTAAGTGATTGTCTCAAAGCGGTATTCTCCAATCAGTTTAGTGCGGCCCGTCAGGCTAAATTGAAACTCCTCGCTAAAGGTGTTGTTGATCTGGTCTTGAGAATTTCCGATCGACGCCTGAGGGTAGATAACGCGGTAGAACGTGTAGCTTGTTATCATGGAAAATCGCGTGGACCAGTGATAAGTCAGCGAAAAAATATCGGTCGTGTAGAAGTGATCGGAAATTACGTTCTCCGGCCCCACATTCGACCTGAAGTTCGGCTGCGACTGGTAAGCAGCGAAGACACTGGTGTAAAACGAAAGCCGTGTAGAGAAGTTGTGCGTCAGCGACATGGTAACATTCCCGTCCACGTCGTTCCGGCTAACATTGAAGTACTGGTCAAAGCGTCCGATACCAAGCAAATAAAACTGCGTCGCCTGTGCGGGTCGATTATAAGTGAGCACAACGTTTTCTCCGAGGAAAAATGAGCCTTTGCCGCTGGGAGTCAGGGTAGCGTTGTCGTCGTAGCCCATGTCCACGCCCGCCGTCATCCGAATCGGAATAGCCGGCAGCCAGCTGACACCGGCCCCTTCGAACGGCGAAGTCAGCGCCTCTTGACCCATCGCCTGGAGGGGAGCCATCAAACAAGCAGCGAATAGAACCGCGAGAGCGAGTGAATCAACGCGTTGAGGGAGCTGGTGAATTCGACATGGCAAAATCATGTTTGCAAGTCGCGCCCTGCCGGCACGCCAACTCAAAACAAGCTGCGCGCGATGTAGATCACGTCCCCATCCTGGACATATTCTGGTCTTACTGGCTGACCGTGAATGGCCGGCCGAAGGTTGATGCTCTCAGTGAGCTGTGCCCCATTGACGATGCGAGTCAGATGTATGTTGCTCGGGCTCCCGTAGTCACTCACTCCGCCTGCTTCCATAATCGCCTGGTATACAGTCGTCGGGCGATCAAAAGAGTACGTGCCCGGTTTATTGGCAAATCCGGACACGGTCACGGTTGCCGTGCTGTTCTCCAACGTGACCAGCACTTCGCTATTATCTAGTTTACCTTCGTAGCGGCTGACGAGCTCATGTTGAAAATCGATTGGCCTCTTGCCGGCCGCCGTGACTTCGCCGATAAGCGGCAGACTCACCTTACCATCCCTGCGAATTTTCTGTGTTTGGTCCGGGACCGTCTCGTCGGCATAGGCAACCTTGATCGCATCTCCGGGAGAAAGTCTCACCGTTGTCTTGGGACCTGGCGGATTTGGCAGAGGCGATAGCGGGCTCTGGCAGCCGCCGCACGCTAGCGCGGCAGAAACCACAAAAGCGCAAACGCCGAAAACGACTTGCAAACCGCGAATGTTTTGACAAACCGGCTCAGCACGTGGCAATCCTCGATGTTCGCGTGCATATTTTCTGCTCTGGGTCATGCGGGCTTGTGTACTCGAAGCAATTGCTGGCAGGCAAGACAAATGCGTTGAAATTATTGCAGCGGTGCGGTCGAGGCGGCATAAAAAACAATCCGCCCCAGGTGGTGGCGAGAACAAAAATCCGGAGCCGCTTCACGCGCGAGCGCGTTATTTCAAAGCTTCTGTGAAGGCGGGCGCGTCACATGCAGAACCCGTCGCAGCCGACACGGCTGCGGTTACAGTCAATTGCTGACGGAGATCATCGTTGTCGAGCAAGCGCCGTGGTAGCCAGGCGGCAAGCTCTGCGACCTGATCTTTTGCCCTGGCGGCCCATTCGTGATTACGTTCGTTGTGAATCCCGCGCTCCGCCACATGCTCTGCGCGTTCAGAATTTTCGCGCCGACAAAGTTCGGAGCGGTTCCTAGACAGGGGGTCGGGGTAGCCGTGGGAGAAGGAGTGGCTGTGGGCGTTGGAGTTGGCGTAGCCGTTGCCGTCGGCGTCGCAGTAGGCGTTGGCGTTGGGGTGGATGTCGGAGCGGGCGTTGGAGTTGGCGTCTGTGATGGAGGAGGATCGCCGCTTACCAATGGGTGCGGGTAAGTGAATTCGCCGCGATAATCCAGTCCGTTAATCGATGCCGCGTAAGCTGTTTGAACACTTTGTGGCGCGCTGTCTGGAGGAAAACCAAGCCCCAGGTTAAAGAAATCTCGGTTCAACAGTTCGGTGGTAGTCCCGCCGTCGCTGAATCCCAGGCTGTGCCCCGTGGGCGCGTGCATATTGTTCCACGCGTAGCATGGCTCAAGCTGTTGATTAGGCCACTGGTGGAGACAGGCAGTGGCACAAGTTAAATCGCCCTTGCCGCGGCCTGGTTGGTCTACGGCGACCAGGACTCGATAAATTTGATAAGTGTCTCCTGTGTTGAACACCAGCGGCGCGCCGCGATCGCCGCTGCTATAGTAGAAATACGTGATAGCAGTGCCTGTATTGGAAATGATGTAAGAACCGTGATTAAAACAGGCCGCGTTAGGAGTGGTGTTAGTGACGCTGTATCCCGCCCACTGATTAGGGGTCCAGTTCTTCGATGAATCAGACACGGTTGCTGTATTGGTCCCAATACTGCCGCCGGTAGCTGTCCCAGACTCGTAGAGGCCGTCCGGATCGTTCGCGTCCCACGGGTTGTTTCCGTTAGCTATTCCCCAGAACGTCAGGTCGTCACCGATGGCGCCGTCTAAGCGGTAATCGTCCATAACGGCGAGGTAATCGTTGCCGTTCTCGGTTCCGGTCCAAGTGTTATCATGCCACAGATCAGAACCGCTGCGCAGCAACGTGCCGCTGTGGGCAATGGTCCAGTTGAACGTGTTATCGTAAACTTCTCTGGCGCGCATGCCACGCTGCGGCCCGCCCTCGGTGCCATGCGAATTTGGCGAAGCGTTCTGGAAATAATTGTGTCGCGCGACATAACGGCCACCGTTCTTCACATCGATGTTGCCGCTGGTTTGCACCGTGCCCGAGCCACGGATGGTATTGTCCTCAATGAACCAGAACTTTTCCGTGCCGTAGTAAGGGAACTCGGCCCAGGATCCATTCCCTGTGTCATAATTATCGTTACCCCAGGCATCGTGCCAGACCAGGAAAGAGAGAGCCGCAGCCAAACAATCAAACACGTTGTGATCCGCCACGCCATAAATCCAGCCGAGCGCCCAGACGTAATAACCTTGGTAAAGCGACGAAAAATGGCAATTATCAATTCGGATCGCTGTGTTTGGGGTTGCGCCGCCGCTTTGCACTTGCACCGCCCAAGGCCCATACGTATTACGCGCCCCGGCAGCAAATGTGACTCCGGTTAGCCTGAATGCCTTGTTCGCCGCAACCGTGGCTTTGATTATACCGGAGCTGGGCCCGCTGATCTGCGGGTTATTATCGAGGATAACCGTAGCATCGTTCACGGTCGGACTGGCTGTGCCCGCGCCGGTGATCGTCGTCTGCCCTTGTATCGTCACGCCCTTGGTAACGTTGAGCACAGTTCCCCAGCTAAATGTACCTGCAGGCAGCATTATCGTGTCGCCATCCTGCGCGGAGTTATCATTAATGGCCTGGATGTTCGCAGTCGTGCCATCTGAATACCAAACCGTCGCCTCGCAATGCGAAGCGAAACAAACGCCCAAAAATAGGGCGACCAAAAGTTGGGGGGTCCTTTTCATAAGGACCGCTTGTATTAGGATGAAAAGGACGTGTCAACACTTTTCTTAGGTCTTTTGCCTTAGGTATTTATGGCGAATAAGTGGGAAGTTCTTAGGAGAGGCGCTGTGAAGAACTGTGTAAAACCTTGTTGCTAGCGTAGCCGGCGGCGCAAAAGCGAAATCTATTTTTGGCATCCAGTGCAGGACTCTCATGACCAGCTACATGTACGGTATGCCTAACGCACAAACCCCTCGTCCGCTGCACGAGCGGAGGCGAGGCGCGCCAGATCAGAGCGGGTATTTTTCCCGTGTTCCTGGACCGGAAGTAAGCATAAACTTATCAGCGTTTGCCCGTTCAGCCTCAGTTGCGTCGATGTTCAACCCCATTTCATTCGCCAAAGCGTCATCCAGCCACCATTCCTCCGGAGGATTTGGCATCGAAATCTCACCAGAACCATGGATCAAAGCCCACCCGCTAAATCGACGTAATGCGGCCGAGTGCACCGAACCGCCAGAGCGCACCATCACTGTGCGCCCTTGCGGCGGCGCGACTTGCGATGTAGGGACGAAGCGACCGCTCATTTCACCGCTCTCCGAAGCATGTCCCCCGAGAACCAAAGGCCAGACAATAATGATCGCCGAGAATGCGGGTAGTTTTTCCCAACGATCTCCTGGAAGTCCAGCGCAAACCAAGCGTAGAGAAGGAGCCAACCAGCCAGATTGTGAAACTGGTGTGAGACCGAATGGTGAATATGGGGGAAAACGGCGCCTCGTGCTAGCCTCGCTTCTCTCATGAGCGCCTACGCTTTCCAGATTTTCTCCGACGCGACCCGCACCCCAGCCATCGCATTTCGGGTGTCGACAATGCATCGCGCCCACTCACCAAGCTCGTGGTAGTTGACGGATGAATGGTTGGTTGCAATAAGCACCAAGTCGAAGCTTTCTATTGCAGCGCGGTCCCACTCGACAGATTTTCTGCCAGCGAATTGCGGATGCTCGCGGGTTAGCTTGATCACGGGTACATATGGATCGTAATAGGCCACTTCTGCGCCTCGGTTCGCTAACAAATTCATCAATACGTAACTGGGCGACTCGCGCTCGTCATCGACGTTTGGTTTATACGCCAGCCCTAAAATCAGTACCCGACTGCCCTTTACGGCCTTGTTTTGAGCGTTCAGCGCATCGGCGACTCGGTGCACCACGCGTTCTGGCATTGCGGTGTTTATCTCACCCGCAAGTTCAATAAAGCGCGTGTGTTTGCCATACTCGCGCGCTTTCCATGTGAGATAGAACGGATCGATCGGGATGCAGTGCCCCCCCAGACCAGGACCTGGATAGAACGGCATAAACCCGAACGGCTTCGTTTTGGCGGCATCGATTACTTCCCAGATGTCAATTCCCATCGCGCCATAAACCAGTTTGAGCTCGTTAACCAACGCGATATTGACACTCCGGAAGATGTTCTCGAGAAGTTTGGTGGCTTCAGCCACGCGACAAGATGAAACCGGGACAAGCGTGTCGATCGCGCGCCGATAGAGCGCCGTCGCTCTCTCAAGACAAGCCGGGGTGTAACCGCCCACGACTTTCGGGATCTTTTTGACTTTGCTTTGTTCATTGGCCGGATCCTCACGTTCCGGTGAAAACGCCAGATGAAAGTCCGAACCTGCTTTCATTCCGGAGGCTTGCTCCAAAATCGCGCGCAAGTCCTCATCCGTTGTTCCTGGGTAGGTTGTCGATTCAAGCACAACCAAAGTGCCTCTGGAGAGATATGGCCCGAGTGTCCGCCCCGTTTCCAGAACGAACGAAATATCCGGTTCCCGGTTTTTAGTAAGCGGTGTCGGCACACAGATAATCACCGCCTCAACCTCTTTGACGAGACTAAAGTCCGTCGAGGCCAAAAACTTCCCGGCGCCAACTAACTCTGCGATCGCCGAAGCTTCAATATGTTTGATGTAGCTCTGCCCGTTGTTCAGAAGCTCGACCTTTTGCGGATCGACATCGATCCCCAGCACCTTCACGCACGAGCGCGCAAACCGGATCGCCAGTGGCAATCCAACGTAGCCGAGGCCGATAATAGCTATTTTCATTGTCTGGTATCGCGCCCACGGGCTACGGCTTCTTTCTGCGCCCGTGGCAAGCGCCAAGGTTGAAAGAGAAATCGGCCATATACGTAGGCTATCGTTTCGCTGCTGACGTCTTTGACACCTTGACTGTACCACCACCAACGGCGCGCATCATAATCGGGGTGCGGCACAGCGATAATACCTACCGATATTTCAGGGCCGAGTGCTTCCGAGAAGAGAAGGCGGGTCCGTCGTGCGTGGACATTCTCCGTTAGCACGTTAAGGCTGCGGACATGCAAATCGTGTTCGCGAAACCAGTTCCGCAACGCAACAGCTGAACCGTATGTCCTGTCGCGATCCATGACTCGCGACGGGACCATCTGTAAAGATTCATCCGAGAGACCGTATTTTTTCAAGAGATCCGCACCGATGCTAGCGTTCGTGTGATAATCGTTAATGTAGCCGCCACTTCCCTCTACAGGTCCTCCGGTGGTAAAAACCCGCTGATAAGAACTTCGCCTGAACTCCTCCACCGCGCCCTTAATGGCGTACTCATGTATCCACCCCTCGACCACCAGGACGTCTGCATCGACGCGATGGGTAATTGCAAGAAACGGATAAATGCCTTTCAAAAAAAGCGCGCCGGCCACCACCATGGTGAAAGCTAGGATCAGCCAGCCACGCCAGGTAGGCGACCATCGCTCCTTGCAATCAAACAGACCCCACAAGGCGCGGCGCGGCGCAGCCTGCGTCAGCAGAGAATGCGCCATTGCGGTTGATGGGTCTTCGGATGTGCCGCTCACTGCATCTGGCCTGCAGATTTCAGCCGACTGACGCCGCGCGTGCATTTTTTAAATCCCGCATAACGGAGAACAGGTTCGCGGCTACTCGGCGGGAGGGAGTCGAAATTGCGATGTATGCAGCTGCAGCCAGCAGCCCTACCGGGCTGCACAGCAGTAGTTGTATCCACGGGCTAAAGTCCAGAGCGAAAGTGCGTGCCAGCCAGACCGTGCCGCAAACCACTCCCCAGGCAGGCAGATGCCGCAGGCATCCGGTCCAAAGATCTTTCCTGCTCACCGGACCTTGTCGGCCGGCGATGTAATAGATAAACGGCAGCTCTATTAGGACGCACGACGCCGAATACGATATCGCCACGCCAGCGGGTCCGAAGGGCAATCCGACCAGGAAAGAACAAAGCGTAACAGCCGAGACGGTAGAACTGGTAAGGACCCAATCTTTCCCACGTCCCTGGCTGGCGAACAACCACGTGGACGCAGTCGTAAGTGGAGAAGATAACGCTACCACGGTAAATGCGGCGAAGATCACAGCGGCTGCGTTCCACTTTGGTCCAAGCACGGCCAGTGTTATCGGGTAGGACAATGCCAGAAACAGACCCGCGAACAGAAAGCTCACCAGCGCGATCGCCTCGAACACCTGAAGGAAGCTTCGCCGATACCGCTCGTGCTGGCCTTGCAGCCGTGACAAAGCCGGCACCAACACAGCATTGATTGGCGTGAGGAATCGTTCCATGGGCCGTATGAGGAGGATGGAGCCCCTGGAATACAGGCCGACCGCAGCGGGACCAAAAAACCGGCCAACCAAAAGGCTGTCCGCACCCCGAGCGAGCGAGTACATGAGGGTTCCCGCGGTAATATTGGCGCCGAAACGTAGGAGGTGCCACGTTTGACTGTCCCGGGAGGGCAATCGAGGCCGCCACCGCGAGACCGACCACGTCAGTATAAGTTTGATGGTCACCTGGGTCACACTGGTGCCAACCAGAGCCCAGTAGCCATATCCACTTACCGCCATGCCGATACCTATCAGATAGCCGACAAACATGGAAACAATGTCGATCACCGCGATGACCTTGAAACGCATCTGCCGGTTCAACAGCGCAATGTGTTGAACCGCGGAACTCGCCAACACGAAGGTAAGCGAAAGCACAAGCGTAATTCTTACCAGTCGGGGTTCGCGAAAGAACCACGCGATCGCCGGTGCAGACGCAGCGATCAGCACCGTAATCGCACCACCTACGACGACGTTAACCCAGAACAAATTTGAGACCTGGACATGAGTGATCTCCTGCCGCTGCACCGTGGCTGTCGAAAGCCCGGCATCCTGAAAAATGCGAAGAAAGCCCATGATGGTCGTAACCATTGCAACCAGCCCGAAATCTTGTGGCACGAGCAGCCGGGCGACTACCATGATGTACGCCAGGTTTAGGAAAAACTGGGCGCCTTGCGACGCCGTTGTAACAAGTCCACTGGAGATTGTGCGCCCCTTGAGGTTCGCCAATAGATGATCAGTTTTGAAGTGCTCTCGATTGCGTTCTTCCTCCTTTATGTGGAGTAAGCACGCTGCCGAACCGCTAGGCGCGCTCGCCCTAGCAAGACTATGAGGACTTTGAATGTTCATTGAAAGGGATGAGAGTATTAAAGGGGGACTTTCTGTTACAACTTCCACTCCTAGCGCCCAAGGTCTGACGCCCCAAATAAAAGAGCGCTTTGTCCCAAGATCTCGCAGCAGACGATTTCCAGCGGTTATAATGCTGCCGGGTACGCTTGGTCACCGTCCACCCGAAGAGTTTCTGCATCCACAAGTATTTCCAAGATAATGGCGGTATATCCAATCGCCCTCCAACGGTTGCCGCTAGCTGCTGCAATTGGTTAACGAGGGCGACCTCTTCCGGGTAGAAGCGCATAAACCGTCTTTGCAGGTACTTCAAACATGCCGCTCGAACCCTGTCACTATCCTCCAGAGACCTAAGATAACCAACGTGAAATCGCATCGATAGAAACTGGGATTGCAATTTTCTGCGTGATTCACCCACGTTACTCAGGCTGTCGCAACCTGATATCCGATAGAGTACTTTCGCTTCCGGTACAAACCGGATCGCATCGCTCGCCAGTATGACCCGGCAAAAATACTCACCATCATCGTCCAGCGACAGCCGGCGGTCCCAACACCCTGCGGCTTGGGTCAATTCGCGACTCACCAGCCAAGTCGAATTCGGCATGTGAAGGTTCTGCCCCATCTTGTGTACGAGCCATTCAACGGGAGAAAGATCGCACCACAGCGACGTGGGAGTGAAGTTGGCTCGATCCCATCGATAGTAGAAGTACGCCCACGCGGAAGAAAAGAGCATTCGAGTGCTGCCGCAGCGATCCGATGCCTCCATCTGTTTGGCGATCTTGTCCGGCCAAAGAAGGTCGTCGGCATCCAACCACTGGATATAATCTCCCTGGCATAGCTCGAACGCTCTGTTTCTAGCAGCGGCAGCTCCCTGGTTTTCTTGGGTGACTACGAATACATAATCTGAGGAAAATTGCTGCGCGATCTCGAAGGTACGGTCGCGTGAGCCATCATCAACGATGATGATCTCCGTTCGTGGCCAGGTCTGCCGCAGCGTCGATCGAATTGTATCAGCGATCCACGGCTCGGCGTTATACGCCGGTATGAGAATTGAAACGAGAGGCGTCATTAGAGGTCGGAGGTCGGAGGTCAGCGACCAGAGGTCAGAAGCCGTGAATACACCACCGTTATTATCGCGGCCACCCTGGCCCACGAGTAGCGTTCGTTAGCGTAATCCCAGATCACCTTTCTGTTTCGATCCAAATTTCGGTAGAGATCGCTCTCGAAATAAGCCCGAATCGCCTGCCCAAGTGCAGCCGGATTCCTTGCTTCGTGTATGAATCCGGTTTTGCCTTCAACAACTTCGTCTTTCAACGAGCCGGCATCCGACGCGATAACCGGCAGCCCGAAGCTATAACTCAGAAACAGCACGCCGCTCTGAAAAACGTGTGTGTAAGGCAGTATCAGCACATCGGCCGCTTTAAAGTACAATTCTGTCTCATGATCCGGCACATATTCAATCTTCCGTATTACGCGATCATTGACGCCACTAGACCAAACCGTGCGCTCGATACCGCGCCAATAATTCTCGTCCCCCTTTGGCCTGCCCACGATTATCAGCCGATAATTTGCGTCTTCCTTCGCAACTTCTGTAAAAGCATCAACCAGGTATTCGAGGCCTTTGTAAGGAGCAATATTTCCAAAGAACAGCATGGCTTTATCGACGTTATCCAGGCCCAAATGGCGTCTTGCCTCGCCGCGTGAAAGGCTAGTATTCGGAACGGTATTGTTAATCCCGAACGGAATGACGCTCACCTTGCTTCCCGGAACCCGAAACTCCGAGCACATTTCATTCTTCATCGCTTGGGTGTGAACGAAAATGTAATCGAGCAAGCGATACTGCAGCCGGAGGGTCATCCGATTTAACCAGGAATCGTTTCCATCCCGTTTTCCGGCGTTCACATTATGGGCGGTAAAAACCAGGCGTTTGCCGAGCAGTTTATAGTAAAGCATCAGCAGGGTTCGATCGAATAGCTCAAACTTGTTGTGCCAAAGAATGTGAAAGAGTTTCGGCCTGGCAGTCGCAGCGTAAGGGATCAGCTTCGCGTAATACCTGAAGACTCTAACCGCCTTCTCGACCACGTTTGCTTCCGGACATTGATCCCCTCGCAAATTAAGAAAATTGACTCGGTAATTGCCGGTCACTTCCGGCACGCAATGGTCGTCGCTGCCGATAAAATCCACTAATATGCCCGCCGATGTGAGTGCTGCTGCCATTCCAAGCGCGTAGGGCTTGTCCCCGCCGCCGGTCAGCAGGGCGATGTGAGGGGTTAATGCTTGAGAGTTGAGCGTTGAGCGTTGAGCGTTGAGCGGAATCTCAGCGTGCTCTGCTCGCACCTTTTTCTCCAACTCTATCGGATCGAGCTGAGATCTCGCAGTCGAGAGTTGAGCGTCGTTTATCACTGGATAATAGCCACCCTGGCCACTGGTGGCGTCGCTTCGAGCCGCGCCATCACAGCTTCAAATACTTCATCAACGGTTATGGCAGTCGTCGCGCGCTCGTCGTAACCACGCTTGTAGAAGAACTCTTCCAGCAGCGGTGAAACGATCTTTGTCTGCATCCCATAATCGTAAATTTCCCAGGGGCTGGTACACGTGAACAGAGTCACGCATCGCGTACCCGTCCCCAACGCGAAATGCATCGGCAAGCTATCACCGCCGACCAGGCAGCAGTGGTTCCGAACATCAGCCAGATGCTCGAGTAGCGATGATCTTTTCGGCAGGACATTGACGATCAAGCCTTGATCCTCAAGCCGCCGGTTCAATTCCCCGTAGTAAGCCCATTTCTTCATCGGCCAGATAGGGCCAGCGTCAGCTGTTATCGCCACATCGCCTGATAGCCCGGTTTCGATCGGTTCCGGAAGCATATACGGTTCACCCGCAAACCGCAGGCCCAGACCCTTAAAGATTAGCTCCTGATATGTCTGCCGATTAAGCAGCTTCAGTCGGTTAGCCCGCTGCCGGCCATAGGAACTGATCAAGCTAAGATCAAACCAAGGCCTGGAACTCTCTGTATATTTCACTGAGTTATTGGAGCCGAGGTAAGCACCGAATATTTCGTGGCAGCCAACTGTTCCAAGAAACTGAGCACAATCGAGCGTATCTTCCAAATTGATTGCGAGGTCGTAATGACGATCCAGAGCTTTTGCCCGTTGTTCCCACGAGAAACAACGCAGGTTCTCTGTCAGGCCATCGAGCAAAACGCTGTTTGTCGCTGCGGTAAGCCAGGTCACCGCGGCGTTCAGGCGGCTCAATATCGGCGTGGTCCTTACTACGTCGCCCGTAGCGCCGAGCTTAATGATCAATACATTCATGATTCCTAAGCTTCAAAATTGGTAGCCGTACGTTTTTAGATCGTAAGAGCACGCAAAGCCTACTACAAGGGCTGTCAGTCGAGAGTAATACGATCTGTAATCCCGATCGGTTCTTTCTTCGGTGCGGTTTACAGTCGGAATACTTGCTTTCCATGTGATCCCCGATTCGTTGAACACCACTTTCAGATCTTCTTCAATCCGTTCATATCGCAGAATGACATCCACGCCTTGCACGTACTCGCTAAAAAAGGATGCTCGAAATCCCAGGAGCCTCTTAATTACCTTTCTAGAACACGCTTTTAAGATCCACTGGTTAAAAGAATGCGTCCGGCAGTACTTCATGTCCGCAGCGTAGCGCGGTCTGCGATTCACCCACGAGGCAGAATCGGACAGCAACGGTTGATACTTGGAGCGTTTTTTGACGTAGAGCGAGACGAGGCTGTCGAACGGATTTCGGACAGCCGCAATTTTTAGCAGTGATTTAGCCTCTTCCGCGGTTAGAGCCTTATGCTGGATGAGCTGCGATAGAGTACTGTGCTTTTTCTCGACCAGTATGCGTCCACGAGAATCCAAGATATTTTCGGCCGGCAAAAATTGCCCCCCGTAGTGTTCGCAAAGGAGCTCTCCGACGGCAGTACACGCTGTCCTTGGCGTCATTATAAATAACAGATTATAATCTCGACAAATGATCGCCATCCTTGTCAGGCAGTTACCTTCAACTTGTTACCATCTCAACCGGTGGCCGCGTTGCAGCAATGGTAGGCCGCTCGATCCCGCGAGGGAGATCACGAAAAAGAAGCCTCTCAACCGTTCCCAATGTGATTACTGCATTGATTTCATGCACGTAATTCCCCCGACCCGAAATGTGATCACCCGCAACACTCTCAAGGAACTGCGCATTCCAGAGCCAGCTCTGGAGGAGCTGGCTGTCTTTAATGGACTCGGTTACATATGCTGCTAGCTCTCCCCTGAACCAGGCGCGGTAATTCAAAAACTTGTATCGGCCCAACGCTCCGAAACCGGAACCGACGGCCGCAAGCCAAAAATCCAGTGGTGATAGCCAATGAGGTAATCCTTCACTGTAGAGGTAATCAAGCTTGAAGAGGCTTCTGTAAAAGCGTTGCCGTAAGACTGCCGCTAGCGTTGAACTCTTGCCCGTAGCTCCCATATCGGTCGGAATTTTGTTCAAGCTCGCGTTATTAGCCTTCACCAAGCTCCAGGCAGCGCGAGTCGATGAGCTTAATCCCGCTGGAACACGATACGCGAGTGCCACGATTTCGTTATCCAGGTATGGAGTTCGAAAACCTAGCTGCGAGCGACTAGCCGCTGGAGTACCATATCGTTTCTCGGGTATCTCACTGAAGGCCGCAAAAGTTACCGGATGCCGACCTTTACCCTTCCGCTCATGTGCAAGATATTTTAAAGACCTCCCCACGTCCGTGTTTACGAGACGAGGGGAAAGGCGAACCGGTTTGAACATGGATACCCCTCGCAAAATTTCACCGCCGAAAGCACCTGTTATACGGACTGGAGCTAATAAGCGGGCCTGAGCGTTCAAATAAATCTCGTGAGTGCCCAGCGGACCGAGACAGCCATCGGTAATGTAAACAGTTCGATCCGTGTAATGCCCGAAATTCGAGAAAAAATCCGGCATTATTCGCACAATTTCGTGTTCCAAATCACACGTTGCGGCAACTCGGGCAGCTAACCGGTCATCAAATGTCTTACCTTCTCTTCCAGAGAATGTATAACAGATAGGCTTGTCTCCCATCTCTGGCCGACAAGCCATGATCATCCGGCTGTCCAAACCGCCGGTGAGAGAAATTCCGATGGTGGATTTCGATCGGAAGTAACGAGGTAAAACTCTTTTGAATGTTTCTTGAAACTGAGCTTCAAAGGCTTCGGGCGAAAGAGTCTTTTGAGTCTCCCACATTTCGGGAGAAAAATACTTCGTCTTACTGCAAATTCCATTTTCAAAAGACCACAGCGACCCTCCCGGTAATAGACTGATGCTTTGAAATAACGTTTTTCCGTCAAAAGTGCACCCGAACGCAAGGAACTGCCCTATCCCTTCTTCATCAAATCCTCTCAATTCCGGAAGAACCCGAAGCAACGCTTTGGCTTCGCTGGCAAAGTAGAAGCAATCTTGGGTCCTGTGCCAGTAGATCCGTTCAACACCATACCGGTCGTTAAACAGGAAAGCTTTTCTTAGTCTTCGATCTATCAGAAGACCGCTAAAAACGCCGTTCAACTCCTCAAAAAAGCGATCGCCGTGCTCTTCGTAAAGGTGGACGAGCCAACCACCCTCGTCCTTTGCCAAGCGATGCCCTCTCTGTCTGAGACCGTTCTCCGTTTCAACGTCCATGAAGCATTCGCCGCAAAAAACGAGCACGATATCCTCGTCCTCGTTAACAAAAACCTGATTCGCAGCGAGCGAGCCTTCGTGCGCAATCCAGCCTGCATAGATTCCCATCTTGGGCACCAGGTGCGTTCCACAGACGTAAGAGGGCTCGTGTTTCATCGAAGCCAGCATTGATCGCACCTGGGAAGCGCACTCGTCAGCGGATCGATGGCCAATGATACCAACTATGCCGGGCATATTTTAGGCAATCTGTGTCAAACAGCTGAATCGTTGAATCGTTGAATCGTTGAATCGATGGAGAGCGTACGTCCGAAGTCAGCGGACGGAAGTCGGATCAAGGAGAACACAGAGGCAACGCAGGCGTTTTCGAACCATCTAGCATGCAACTTCTTCGCACAATCTCCGCTCAGCCCGTTGGTCACCTCGAAAAATCGGATGCGTATCAGGATCGTAATCCAGAATCTTCATGCTCCGTTTCGTCAACGTTGTGATCAGCCACTTGTCGATCGGTGAGATCATGTCTTGCCACCGCACTGCAGCACTGGGATCAAACGCCTTCTTCTGTTCGCCAGTGAGACTTGACGGCTGATGGAGATGCATTCCCTTTTCCGGATGCAATAATTCCTCGCTAAATTCTACGTCTATGAATTTGCAGAGGCCCTTCAGCGTTTTCTCGGGCTCGGCCAGCAAGTCTTCATAGCGAAATAGCCTATAGTTGGCAAGATGCCGGAAGCGACGATGGGCCCGTGCCGTTGTTCGGTATTGGGCAATAACAGAACAGATGCTTAGTTTCCGTATAAGCCAGGCCATTCGCGGGTGCCGCAAAACCTTAATCGCCGTGCCCGACGGATCGTTGGTTTTCGACATGGCAACCGCTCTCGGGTCGCGAGTGATGTGAATGATTCTGCAGTTCGGAAACCATTGCAGCAACTCGGGTATATGCCCAACATCGACCGGGAATTTCACACAAGCGCGATCGCAGCCGCTGAACCGGGTAATTTCCTCAATAAAAGTCTTGGCGATCACACCAAGATTCCCGTCTGACCCTTTGATTCGGCGAGAAATCTCCCCCTTTAGCTCCGGATCATCAGCTACTTCTATACGCACGAACCTCCAGAAGACGCCTTCCAATCCTGGGATTGCCTTTTTGGCAAAACACAGTTCGACCATTCTATCTACATTTTCGTCACAGGATAAATCACCTACGGACGTTCGGAGGAAATATCGGAAATCTTTATGTGCTTTGTCGCTTAGAAACCTCGGGTCCGTTAGCCTCATTAAACCCGGGCACATCGCAATAATGTTATGCCAAAGCGTGCTTCCGCTACGATGTGGACCAACAATGAATATAGGAGGTTTCATCAGGCGATTTCTCTCCTGGGATAATTGCTTAAGGCTAATTAAAATTTGGCCGAAGGTATTTAGCTCCTTAGAGAGTCAGAGCCGGCGGGAGGAGTTGAACGCTCCATCTGCTGCATACGATGCAATTATTCTACCATTGAACTACGCCGGCCAACCGTGAAGGCTGGTACATCAAACTTCCGTCTCACCGTTAGAACTGGGCTCTCCGCCGGTATCCATCTGGCGGGCCCGGTACAGCCGGTTGTAGAACGCACCTCTTAAATTTAGAAGTGCGGTCATGAACCTATCCGGAACGCGCGTACGCATATCGCGGTGAAGTCCGAGTTTTAACGCGATCTTGCCTCTGTTAGTCAGGGCAACCCAATACCTCGGCACCGAAGTTCTCTCAAAGCCGTGTCGGATAAGAAACTCTGCTTGAGTCCCTCTTCGCCAATTCGTGTAGGTCAAATAGGGTAACCCGAGCTCGCAGCAAACCTCAACAGATTTCGCTATAAGAGCATTGTTGACGTACTTCTTGCGGGCTTCCAATCTTGAAATAATCAGCCCAGGATTCGCAAATCGTCCCGGCGCACAGTCCAACTTGACAAAGCCTACCAGTTCTTCTCGGTCATAGGCCGCAATAAATTTGCTAGTCGCGAGGCGTGTTGAAAGTCCCTCTTTGACCGTCTCAAAGCTCTTACCATAGTGCCGAAATGGCTTCCCTCGTCTCACTGGGGTCTCGTTGAAGATTCCCATGACCCCCCGCACAAACGCGTCGTGGAGTGAGACAACTTTAAGTTCGATCCCCCTTTTCTCCGCGCGTTTTGTCTTCTTC
>QHOX01000366.1 GCA_003219465.1 Verrucomicrobiota bacterium
TCGCGCTGCGAGGCGATTACAGGCCTCAACTGAGAAAGAATTGCTTCCTTGTTCGTGGTTCCAAAAATCCCGATCCGCACTTCGCCATCGCTGAAATACAAAATCGTCGGAAGACATCGAATCCCGTACCAGAGCCCGAGATTAGGACTGCGATCGAGTTGAACGCGGGCGACCTTCAAAAGATCGACATACTCAGCGGCAATCTCGTCCAGAGCTCCGTCCACTATCATCATTGAGGGAAGGCTCCATCCGGTGGCAAACTCGACCAACACGGGTTGACTGGATTTTAAAACTTCGATCTCGAAGTTCGATTCATTGATATCAATGGTCGGTTTCATGCTCATTGCGCTTGTTAATCTCAGTAGTCGTCTGCGTGGCCCAGGAAGAGTAGAGGTTGCATCCTCCCTGCGTTCGAGCGCCGAGCGAGGCCAAGTAGCTCCATTAGGCGCGACTCGTAGGAGTCGCAGGTGGGGCACTCGCCGTTAGGTTGGATCCATTCCGGATGTTGAACGCGCAAGTCGTCGTGGATCTGCCGTTGAAGTTCGGTGTAGGAATGAATCTCGTCAGGCATGGTAATTTCCTCTCTGGAGGCTCAAGTCGGAAAGCAGTTCGATCTCACACCCCAAGTTATCGTTGGCAGTTGCGTTGCAGCTATTGCGCGTGTGCGGGATTTTTGATTGCTACTCTGGGGTTGCTCCGCAATACCTCTTTCGAGATAGACTTCATCGTCAAGCACGAGCCGCCGCATCATCGTATCGCAGCGCGCCCTGAACCGGCGCACCCGCGTCAAGAGCATCCATGCCGTCGTCGAAATCGCATCCACCCTGGTAGCTAAGACCGACCTGGACGCGTTCTGGTTACAACTTTAACGGCAGCTCCATTCCCTGGACCTGAAAGAAAAAGCTTCATTGTCTCGGCGGGCGCTTTACGTGCTCTCGAAGATCTAATCAGACGTCTTCGGATTCGCGGGTTTGCTCTTCAACTAACCGTTTGAAATTGCGCAGATATTTCTCGACTCGCCGGGCGACAGCGCCGCCGAAGCTTGAGGTC
>QHOX01000134.1 GCA_003219465.1 Verrucomicrobiota bacterium
CCGGAGTTGTTAATGATCCCTGACCCATTGAGGCTCAGTCTCTTCCCAGGATTGGCAGTGACGGTGAATCCGGCTGCGCCTGAGTTGAAGACGATGTCGCTCACGGTGGTATTGGCCGAGACAGAAACAGCGTTGATATTGGAAAAGCCGAACGTCGCGATATCTGCCGGCCCGTCAGGCACCGTACGAGGCATCCAATTACCCGCTGTGTCCCAGTCGCTCCTGATTGGATTGAGCCGCCAGGTCGCGCTCCCGGCAAAGCTCTTAGTCGCTGATAGAGTCGCCTCCAGAACCGCTAAGGTGACTGCGATATTAGCCAAGAGTTTTAGCATAGTTGATGAGGAAGTTAATTTACAAATCTGGTTTTTCGGGTGACGTGAATTGGCCGGTGAAACTTAATGAAGTCATCTCATAGCGGGTTTTTGACGTGGTCGTCGAGAAACGCTAGGACCTTGTCCCTCACCTTCGGTCCTCCCGGGCTTACACGATCAGACCAGAGAGCGAACGCATGATCAACATTTCCCACGAGCGTTATCACTGTGTAGAGGTTCGAGTTAATCCCATGGCTCACCAAGGCACAGCGCATATCTTCGATCTGGTGCGGCGGCATTCCCGAATCACCGTCACTGTTGACAAGGTACAGTGGCATAAAGCTTTGTTCGCTTTCCGATTTTACTTTTGCCACCGGTGAAACGCTCTTCTGGGCGATGCGATCAGTTGTGTTGGTGTAATTTTCATCGTCTTGGGGTACATTCTCTCTCACGCCAGGACCTGTGCCCTCTCGATCAGACAAATCGTAGTTGCCTGAGAGGCCGACCGCGCAAAGAGGCCGGTCGTCATGTCCATTTTGGCACCAATTCGGATAGGTACTCGGCGGACTGGCCGTTTTATCGAGGGCGACAAAGATTGCGGCAACCTTGGCAAGGCGTGATGGTAGGCGTGGGTGTGCACGTCTGCGCCTGACAACTCAGACTGGTACTAAAAAGGAGTGAGAGGAAACAGAGAGCGATATTCTTTGAGTTTGCCGCTTGCTTGTATTCCTCTTGTGCTTGTGATTTGCGAAGCGGCAGACCAAATAAGTTCACGATTCTCATAGAGAGCACCTCCGGTTGCGCGTGAAGGGGGGAGGTGCTTTTCTGGAGACGCCTCGCGGACTTAACGCAATCGCGGCTTTTCTCAAAAACTGAACGACTTGTCAAGCAAATAATTATTAGAAGTTGTCGGGCCAAATTCGTCGCGATGTTCTGGCGAATTTTCGCGCTGCTCGGGCACTTATCAACGAGCCTTTCAGTTTGCGCTTTGTGTTTTATAATGGTGCGCGTCTCCATCGGTTATGGTCACGAATGAACTAACGTTCTATCTCGCTGCCGCCGCGCTCTTCGTACTGACAGTGGAAAGCTGCATAAAGCTGCTGAATCGAGATAGCTTTTCCGTCACGCTCGCCGTGTATCTCACGGTGTTCGCGTGGTATTTCGTCGATCCTTTTCTCAACCCGGAGCAGTACGATTACATTCCTGCGTCCTTAATCAGTCAAAGCTACGGGCAAGTACTGATCTTTCTGGTCGCCTTTCGCTTTTTCATTCCGATTGCAGCACGTTGGATTGTCCGGCGGCGAAGTACCGGTGTATTTGCCATGCAGAACTTTGCCCCGGAGCAGATCTTAGTTGCTACGGGAGCGATGTGGCTTCTGCTGTTGTTAATTGGTATCGCCCGGATGAATGGCGACGTGGTCGGCGCATTGTTTCCCGTTGACTCGCGCGCGGGCGCGACCATGTGGGGGCGTGGAGCAATCGAAACTTCGGCGGCCGGATTCGTGATCGCCTCGGCGGGGTACCTCTTTAATGCTATCACAGCCTTCCTTGGTGTTTTGATATTTTTTCAGCGCACCCCCTTCTGGCGCTTGCTGGCTGCCGCGATGTTTGCGCTCTCCCTCCCTTATTTCCTATTGGAAGGAGCGCGCAGCCACTTCCTTGCCGCGATTCTGCCATTCATCATTACATTCGTGCTTTATGGTCGTCAGTTGCTGATCGTAAAATTGGCCATTCTGGCGGCCGCATTCGTCTGCTTGGATCAGGGCTTCAAACTGGTGACGGCGTTTCGCGGCACCGGCTTCAGAGATTTGCTTGCTGCTGAGCGTCCGTACGAGCTTGTCAATGAAGATTTGCGACAAACCGGGCTAAACATGATTCAGGAGCTTTGCTTTGCGAATGCTTACCTCGATTCCGGGGCGGCGCCTCCGGCGTATGGTGGAAGATATTTGAACGAGCTGCTTAACGTCGTGCCGCGCGTGATTTGGCCGTCAAAGCCGTTCATTGGGATTGACTACGCGAAGTGGCGCGGCTTGGAGGATCCGAACTCTGAACTCGGCGTTGTCGCCACAGTCTCTACAGGAATGATTGGCGGCGGCGTTTTGAACTTTGGCCCATTCTTTGGGCCAGTGGCAGCCGGCATCATCATGGCGCTTTGGACCGGTCTGCTTATCCGCTGGTGGCAACAACGAAACTCGCTGCCGCGCCTGGTGTTGTTCATGCTCGGAGCTGGCCTTACATTCAACCTCGGTCGAGACATCACTCTGCTAGTACTCTGGCCTGTGGTATTCGCGTACTGTTTTGTTCGACTCATTGAGATCTGGACCACCAAACGGTTTGGCGCGGTACCGCAAACCACAAGCCAAGCGCGAAGCCTTGCGCCAGCTAATTTCAGCCATTGACCCATTGCCTGCTCGGCTGCGCCAGTGACGCCGTGGCCGCGGTTTCGCTTGATGCAAAATCGGCTGGCCGTGCTAGTCTCCCGTTGCCAGCAACGGGGGTATAGCTCAGCTGGTAGAGCGTCTCGTTCGCAATGAGAAGGCCAGGGGTTCGAATCCCCTTACCTCCAGTCTTCGCTCGCGTCCTGGAGCGTGCGACGCGAAAGAACGGTTGTAGCCGAAGCCTGTGAGCGTGTACCATTTGTTTTCAATTCCGGTACGCTCGGGTTGGCAATTCAGTTGGACGCCAATTCCCGGCCAACCCACGTCTGACACCGAGACGGCTTGAATTGCGCTCGCATCTGTAGGCGGGTTGAAGGGTCGTTCTTTACTGTCAATCGGCCTGTGCCGTGATTGCCGCGACACTCGCACGGCGAAACGACGGTGACAGACAGCGGTTCTGCCGCTGCCATACCGCAAAGAAGCGCAACCGCAGCAATAACGAACGTCACACGCATCATTGCGCGCTATGTCATTTTGTAATTGCGGTACGAAGAACAAAAGAGGCACAATCCACCGCATGTGAAGTAGTGGAAAATCACGTCTAATAATCTCTATGCTTGCACCCAAAGACGCGCAATCTGAACAATCTTCCACACAGCGACCTGAAGTTGAGGAGCCCTCCCAACGCGAACTATTATGGAGGGAGTATGCTCTTCACTGCGACCTCTACAAATTCCATCTTGAATCCACCATTAAGCTTCTGGTCCTAATGTTCGCTGTGACCGGTGCCATGCTTGGCTATTACATCAACCTTCCGCCTACAAATGATCTCCGTAAGTTTCTGCTCGTTCCTGCCTGCGCGATGAACCTTATAGTTGGTTTCGCCTTCCTCATGGCAGCTCGCGGAGTTCCCGCACGACAGCGCGAGGTAATTAGCATCGCGAAAAGACTTGGCTTTCAGAGTCCACCGGATCTTACGCTTCTGCAGCTCTTTCTCTTCCTCTCTTGTAGCGTGAACTGCCTGACGGCTGCCGCACTGGTTTATCTGATAGTGTTCAAAAAATAGTTCAGTGCGCGAAACCATTGCCGCGTGAAGAGCACGTTTCTTTGCCGGGTCGCACTTCGTAAACGTGGATCGTTGACTGCATCAGCGTTGCGCTCATTTCATATCACTTTGTCGTTGCCGTGTGGAGTGCAAAAGCGGCAGAATCCCGGGCGCGTGAAATGCTTGGCGACTACGTTCGCAATCTTGGCAGCTCTGTCAGCGTCACTCGCGCTGGCTGAGGACTTCAAAACCATCAACGGCAAGGTATACAAAGACGCCACGATCAGCCGTGTCGAAGCGGACGGGATCGTGCTTAGAACCAAAACGGGGATTTCTAAGGTCTATTTCATTGAACTCCCTAAAGACGTTCAGGAGCGGTTTCATCCCAGTCCTGTGAAGCCCGTCGCCGCGAACACCGTCGCAGCACAGCGTGAGCCGATCAAGTCAAAGGGCTGGGCAGCGGCGATGGCAAATCCGCCTGCTTTGATAATATTCTTAGTTGCCGGGACTATTATTATTGCTGGCGTGGTGTTTGCTATCGTACGTGGTCGTTTTCAATGACAAGCAATGACGCGAACAAAGTTCTAAATGAAGGAGTGGGAAGTAGTCGCCGACAATCTCCACAAAAGCTGGGTGAAGCTTGGGCTGGGTCTCAGCTTTAGACGTTCAAGGGCGAACAATCTGGATTGTGGACGCGCATCGCGACGACGGAAAGCGTTTTGTTGCGCGTGCGGATGAAAAGCTGACCGCTTTTTTGGAACTTGAATCGGCGATTCGTGTTGCTTTAGCTCTTCAAGTGTATCTTGAAAATATCACACTTCCATTCGTCGATCTGTCTTGTTTCCATTTCGGGAAACCTCTCTTTCTCGCTTCGCGCAGCCGGATTCATTACCCGAAATTTTTCTGCACTGACATGTTCGCAAAATCGAACGCAGTGCTGTTGCCCGGCTTTCTCATGATTCCAGCACCCAATCAGTATTCCCTCGCCATTCGTCAGCACCTTGGGAATTTTGCGCCCATCGATTTTTTCAAGATCGATTCCAAACGACGCGCAGAATTTTCCAATGTTCTCGGCTAAGACAAAATCTCCAATTGGAGCGCAAAGCCCATGAGCTTTGGCTTCGTCGAGCGTTTGCTTTTGGGACGGGGGCGTTTTGCCATTGTCGATCAGAAAAGATTGTAAACATGCGGAGACACAATGGGCGCCCGGAAAATCTTGATACACGTGAGTACAACGCGGCATGGGAGTTTGGCCGAGCTTTGTTGCTCCAATTGCTGTTGCAAGTGCAAAGGTCTCATCGAAAGCGCCCAGAAGCAACGTTTCGATCTCGGTGAGATACTCGTCCGTTAGCTCTACTTTCCGTGGCGTTCCCTCAAAATACGAAAGCCACGCTCGCTTGTCGTCAGACGAAATTTTACCGTGAGCGAACGCGTTCCTGACCGCCATTACGTCCTTCATCAGCTTGTCTAACTCGCCTTTCTCGCGTCCGCTTAGAAGGTTCTGTTCATTGATGATGTGAGTGATGAGTTTGCGCTTTGCAGCAAACGAGCACCAATCAGAGTTTAGAACCAGAGACTCGAAAACTGCGCGTCTCTCGTGCGATGAGCCAAAAAAATAATGAAGAATCACTGTGTCGAGCTGATTCTCGACGGACAATGCTCCCTCGATCACCTTGAGTCGATTCCTTCGTGCTTCTCCTCCAAGATTCATCGCTTCGGTCAGATTGATGCCCGAAGTGCTTACGTGCGCTCTGCCGGTGACTAAAGCTCGAATCTGCTTCACGGCTCTTTGAACTCACCCTTGTGCTCCTGCGTCTGGATCACGTTGCCAGCATCATCGTAAACGCGAATCAGTGCATCATGTGATCGGCTGCGGTACTCCGCGTATCCGATTGCGTTCGCGACGGCATTCGGCCCGGCGTACCAGAGGCGACCGAAAGTCAGCGCATCAGAAATGAGATCGAAGTCTGGCTTGTCATGGCGCGGGCGTACTTCGTAAATTTGCACTTACTGTTCTTTCAAAACGCTAACGAGAGAGAGCACAAAACGCGCTTGCGCTGCATTCATCGAGAACAAGTCCGGCTTCCCGGAACTTTTTTCTATTCTAATGCAATCTGAATACACATGACCATCGACAATTTTCGTCAACGTGATGCTCGTGTTTCTTGACTCGCCATTAAACAGTAATCGTTTCGACGTTACAAACAGCGTCCCAGCGGACAGCGCCATCAACTGTTCGGCCCTAACTGGAGTAAAACCCCCGAATCTAAAGCGGACGCCCCTAACTCCTGTCGGCAAACTGATAGAAGTGCCCGAATAGCCGCGCGTTTGAACTCGGGACTGATGCCAAGTTGTCGGAATTGTATAGTAGCATGCCTCCTTTGCCTCTAAAAAAACATCGACTGTAACTGCCTGGCGGAAGTTGATGTTTTGATTCAAGCAAATAGATAGCGCGAAAAAGTGAGGCATTGCCCTTTAGCGTGAGGTTTACATTATATTTTTTCTTTAGAATCTCGATCTCCTCAAGATCAGAGTCGGTCAGGACGAATGAAGATTCCATCCGTCGTTTGATCGGTTCAAATTCTGCCGTGAACCGCCCAGTCAGGACCGCCGTTGCGTCCGCTTTTTCAAGACCCAAGGCGACCGCAAAGTCTTGAAGCTTAGCTTCGATTGGCTCATCGATCGGTCCAAGCGAAACCAGCTCGCTCACCTTTGCCTCTAAGATTTTTTTCCGGTGCGATTTTAAGAAAGGAAGCTTTGTCGGCAAAACGAATACCGCTTGGTCATCGTCTGGTCGCGCTGGAACGGTGACCGAACTATTGCAATTTGGGCACGCTGCCGTGAGGCCGATCTGCTCCGACGTCGCAGAGAGGTGTTGACCACACGTCGGACATTCAAACTTGAGTTCCATGTACGCGTCGATGACATCATGGCTGGATCATCTGTCATCCGGCAATCAAAAACGATTCTAGCGCGCGCAACCCTGTGGCGCGGATTGGCATTTAGATCATTTCGTCATTGCGACGTGGAGCGCAAAAGCGGCAGAATCCAGCGCGACATGATCGCCTTAATTTGTACCGCAAGCGTTATCTTTGGAGCGTGGCTGTGGTGGCGCTTCCCGGTATTTTACGATCTTGCTGGCGAAGCCGGATATTGGGTAGGCATGGTAGTCTTTGCCATTGGCTGGGCCGCTTATGCTGCCGCTGTTTGCTTGCGGATTCTTGATGATCTCAAAAACGATCCCATCGAAGGACATAATGTTGCCGGCGACCCCGCTCACGCGACCGATCTCGCGCATTTCCGTGCAAGACTCGCGACGTTAAAAAAAGAAGCCGGCGGCGCTTCGATCGAGCAGTTGAAGAACATGCCTTACGGTGAGCCGAAAAGTGACCGCAAAAACAAGGCCGGCGAAGACTAGTTGATCCGCTCTTATCGCTTTGCAATACTCTCGAACGCTGTCTATGAAACTCATTCCATCGCGCGCTCACTCCAGAAACACCAAGTAAGCCAAAGCTAGCGCTAGATAGCGGTCATCCTTCGACGCCGGGTGTAGGAAGCGAACCGGAATTACGTAAGGCGGACGCAATGTCAAAATGTTGAGCTTTTCGTTCGGCCGGAACGCTTCCGTCACCAGCGAAACCCAATTGTCCTCGAAGCGGCCTGTTCGATGAGTAAGCCGAGTGCCGTTCAACGTCACCTCGATCTCTTCAGCCGGAAAGGACTCGGTGATGCAGTGGAGCCTCATTTGCAGCCGCAGCATCTTTGGCGACGCAAGGAATGCGATAAGAGCCGTCTGGTTCGCAGCCAACCAGGCGAAGCCATCCTTGGGCTCGAATTCTTCAAAGCCTCGCCGTCCCGGAATATCATTGATACTTATTTTCTGTCCCGGTTGGACGCGCAGCACAGAAAGCGAAGAGGTACCATCCGCCGATTGACCTAACGCCGCCGCGTTGCGGACGCGCGTGGAAAACAATACCTTGGCTTGATGATACAACGCAACATCCAGCGTATTCAGATCGACGATGCGGTGGATATTGTGCGCCGTCCACTCGGCACCGGGTGCGTCGCTAGCGTTTGCGCGATATTCGTCCAAGTTGAAGTTGGTAGAGCAAAAATGCTGTGCCAAGGTCAGAGTCGATTGCATGTCTTCAAGGAGACCGAATTCGATCGCTCTCAACGTAGCGAGCGCTTGATGCACCAGGGCAGCCGGGTCACGTGGTTCCCAGAAAGCAGCAGCCAAGGGATCGCTCATTTCCTCGTCGCCGCACAGCATGCGGCACATCAAGTTGCGAGTCTGAGCATAAATTTCTGGGACGCGGCTTTCGATAAAATCGTCGAACCCAAAGCCCTCTCGTAACTCCAAGCGTTCTGTTTCGCTTCGAGGCGCTCGCTTCAGGAATCGGAAAAGCGACATTACCCTATCCACTGGGTCGCGCAGGATGGTGAACGGACGAAACGTGTCCAAATACTTGGCAAACACATGAATGGGAAAGTGTCCGACCAAACAATCGATGTCCTGAATTTCGTCTGAGACAATGCGATCGATCTCCACCTGCGCCATCTCTTCTGCGCAGCGCAGCCGTCTGACCCGACGTTCACCAAATACGTTCCCCAGGGCTGTCAGAAACGAGCTGCCGCCTGTTTTGGGAATGTGCAGGAAGAGCACGGGCTTGGGCCGTGACAGCCTCTCGGCATCGACGAGATTTGGGGAGTGTTCGGCAGCGAAGGACTTGGATGTCATTGCGGCGCATTTACTGTTCTATTCACGAAATGCTATTACAGCAAGGACCTGCCGAAGGCACGTTCCCTCACTTTGTCATACCCTAGGCGGCCACTATTTGGCAAGACACTATTCCCATTTGCTAACACATAACAAGGAGGAGTTCTCCAGCTCTTAACGTACGGACGGCTTGTAGGTCAGCAACACATCGATGTATTCAGCGCGGATACCGAGTTCGATGTTATCGACAAAAACAAGCTTGGTGAACAATCTGCATGCCTTGAAGATATAATCCGCAATGTCGTAGCCCCAGTTCACCGTGACCAATGATCCTTCCGAGGATATTGGGTCTCTATGATACTCAGGTGGCTCTATCAAATGGACGACAGTCCCGTCACGCGCCAAGTGCGCACAAAAGCGAGTCGGCTCGTTCTTTCGCACGAGCGGCGTCGTAAAGACATGCGCTCCGCCGGGTCGAAGCGTCCGGGCAATTTCACGGAAAGCGGCAGCAGGGTTAAACAAGTGCTCGAAAACATCCTGAGTGAGGTGCAAATCAAAACTCTCGTCTTCGAAACTTAGGTTTTCGAGATCTTCGCGGCGAACTCCATTCACGATCTCTCCGGCGGCGACGCTTGGGTAATAGTGACTCGGAACATACCCTGGCGCTTCATTCTTTAGTCGTCGACTCGCGCCTCTGCCTAACACCGGAGAGGATTCGTGGATGGTTAGATCTCTCCACTGGGGAAAGAATTTCTCAATGCAATACATGACAGCGCGCTCTCTTGGAATCGAGTCACAGTTCGTGCACCGATAGTCGTCACGCCACCAATCGCTGGTAGCAACGAACTCAACGGTCGAAGCACAGCAGTAGCAATACCCTTTGTTTCGAAACATCGCGTTACTAATTCGAAAGATAAATAAGCCGTCGCGCTATCCAGCAGGTGATCCGTCTGCCACGTCAAGAATGTAGATCTTTCAGGTAGACTAGCCAACACGCTCGATCCAGATGTGTCCTCCAGTATTCCTGAAGCAATCGGGCATCCGTTCGCGGAACCAGTCACCATATCGAGTGATCATATGCGGAGTGAACAATTTGATACGGAAGCTGCTGTTGTACTGCAGAAATACGCGAAGAAAATATTGTTCGTTCCACCCGCGACCTTGCATTAACCACTCCGTCGGATACTCGAAACGATCGAAGACGTCATGAAAGTGGATAAACGTGCCCACATTGAGCTGTGGTAGAATGTTCGCAAACA
>QHOX01000135.1:0-9779 GCA_003219465.1 Verrucomicrobiota bacterium
CTCGGCACCTGGCAGCATTTCACGACCACGCTCACCGAATACAATGAGGAGATTTTCACCGACGGCCTCGGCTTTGATGGATCGAGCATTCGCGGCTGGCGCGTGATCAACGCCTCGGACATGCTGGTCATTCCGGATGCGACCACCGCGTGGATCGATGTTTTCAATGCCGAACCGACGTTGAGTCTCATTTGCACCATTGTCGATCCGATCACTCGTCAACCGTACGATCGCGACCCTCGTGGTGTTGCCGAAAAAGCGGAGGCTTACCTCAAATCGACCGGCATCGCTGACACGGCATTCATCGGACCGGAAGCAGAATTTTTCATCTTCGACGATGTGCGATTTGCGAATACCGGCAACGCATCGTCATACGTCGTCGATAGCGCCGAAGGACATTGGAACAGCGCGCGCGAAGAGTTTCCAAACCTCGGGTACAAGATTCGAGCCAAGGAAGGTTATTTCCCGGTCTCGCCGATGGATTCGCTGCAAGACATTCGCAACGAAATGTGTTTGGAGCTGGAGAAAGCAGGCGTTGCGATCGAGCGCCAACACCATGAAGTCGCGACGGCCGGCCAGGCTGAGATCGATATCCGGTTCGCACCGTTAAAACGCATGGGCGACAGCATGCAATATTACAAATACATCCTGCGCAACGTCGCCAAGCGGCACAACAAAACGGTGACGTTCATGCCGAAACCAATCTTCGGTGACAACGGCAGCGGCATGCATACGCACATATCGCTTTGGAACGGCGATAAACCGCTGTTCGCGGGAAACGGTTACGCCGGCCTGTCGGAGCTGGCGCTGTTTTTCATCGGCGGAATTTTGAAACACGCCCCCGCGCTAACCTGCCTGACGAACCCAACTACCAACAGCTACAAGCGGCTCGTTCCCGGATTCGAAGCGCCGGTCAATCTCGCCTACTCCGCGCGTAATCGCTCCGCCGCGATTCGAATTCCGACCTACTCACCAAGCCCCAAAGCAAAGCGCATCGAATTCCGCACACCCGATGCTGCTGCAAATCCGTATCTCGCCTTCTCGGCGCTGCTTCTCGCGGGTCTCGATGGAATCCAGAACCGCATGGACCCCGGCGATCCACTCGACAAAAACCTATACGAACTTCCCCCGGAAGAACTCGCGCAAGTCGCCAGCGTGCCCGATTCACTCCGTGGCGCGATCGAAGCGCTCCAGGCCGATCATTCCTTCCTGTTGCGCGGCGACGTCTTCAACGAAGACTTCATCGCCAACTGGATCGACATGAAACAAAAAGAATACGACGCTCTGCGTCTCCGCCCGCACCCCTACGAATTTGCGATGTACTACGACGTGTGATTCAGGATGGCGCGGCGCATCCGCATTTTCCCGGCGGAAACGGCCGGCGAATTAGGCGAAGAAATGTTCGCCTTTAATTACGAACTTTCGTCTAATCATAGTTAGATGCTCGTCCGCCTCACTCTCATCCTGGCCGTATGTGCAGTCTCTGTTGCCGCCGCCGAGGAGGCTCCATCGTGCAACGGCTCGGTTTCCCCCTCAGAGCTAGCAGAGATCACGTCGGTCATCCGCGAAGTCACATCCGAGCCTATCGAGCATTTCGGCCGCTGTCGCGACGGCACTGTTTCCATTCGGACGTTTCAATCGTCCCCGCCGCGCTCGGCTCGCGCAGATGGCGGTGGTCAGATATTTCGCCTGCGCAAAGACGATGGGAAATGGAAAATTATAAAGCGAGTCTTTTACGCTACGTAGCATGTTGTGTCTTGAATCATCTAACCAATCGATGAAGCCAACGGCCCCATTTGCGATATAACTTCAGCGTGTTTGCCACGACACCCTGCAGTGGCTTATCTCTTTCTCGTTAGGCGTATAGCATTATCGGCGTAATAGGAGCGGACACCCCGGAAAATGGTCCATCAATCCGCTTCCGTCTAAAGCAAAACCCGCAAGAGATGAAGAATCTTGAAGACCTCCGCTTCGAGTAAGAGGATTCGGTTATTCTCCGGCGCTTGGGACTTGCTGCGCTTGGTCCCAGTTCTTTGTATTGGTGTCCTGCTTCTAAACACATTCCGCTTGTACAAAGGTGGCGCTTATTTTTGGCTGGACGACTTCAACAATCTTTATTGGGTCCAGCGAACGAATTTTGCGCAAATGGTCCGACAGGTCGTCAACCCAGATCCCGCGTACTTTCGACCCGTCGGAATGATTTGCTACTGGGCACTCATGCGATTGTTTGGCCTCAATTCAGCTCCTTATCATTGGCTGGCCTGGCTCTTACATACTGCGAATACGGTACTCGCCTATTTTCTTCTTAGGCACTTCACAAAATCGCACGCAGGTGCAGCAGTTGGCGCCATGTTGTTCGCGAGCCAAGCGGTTTTCGCCGATCTCTACTGGGACTTTGGGACGATTTTCGAGCTGGTTGCGGTGTTCTTTTCCTTTGTTGGTACTTTGGTGTGGACGTCTGAACGCCGGGGCTGGTGGCAAGTACTATTGGCATCGCTGGCATTGCTGCTAGCGATGAAAGCGAAGGAAATGGCCATCACGATGCCCTTTGTCTGGTTCAGCTATGATCTGTTACTTCGGAAGAATATGGAACGAAGACTTGCCGCTCACTGGGCGCTACCTGGCGGCCTCGCTCTGTGGTACGGCATCACTAAGGCCCTCTGGCTGAAGGGGCTAGTGCCTAGTCATCCCTATTATACAATCATCAACGGATGGACTCTAGCCGCCGGTTTCGGCACTTATTTTAATATGCTTTTTAAAACGAATTTTCCCTGGCAAACCTGGTGCATAGGGATGCTGCTTCTTCTCCTACTCTTTGTCTCTTCGCGAAGCCGAGTCGGGATATTTTTCCAGTTATATATTTTTGTCACATTCCTTCCGGTGATTTTTTTGCTCAACCACCGCTTCGCGTTCTTCTGGTATTTGCCTTTCCTGGGAGTATGCGGACTTGCGGCCGTGCTGACAAACACTGTCGTCGGTCTGATCCCAACGCAAACTCGACAGTGGGTTGCTAAAACCGGAGCGCTCGCTGTATTTGCTTTGCTATGCTGGGGCACGTTCCTGCTGCACGAAGCAGCCAACCGTCCGCAAAGATCGTGGGTGAAAGATCGTGCGAGCGAATATCGCGCTTTCATTACGGGTTTGGCCGCGCTGCCGCCACCACCACGCGATGAAACAATCTTTTTCGATTCGCGCCCATCGCTGTTTGATGAGGGTCTCCTGCTTTCCGCAACACAGGTTGCTTTTCGTCGCACTGATCTCCATGCCAAATTGGTCTCCGAATTTCCATCCGAGGCACGATATCGCCTCCGATTTCAGGAATCACGTCTCATAGAGCTTCCGCGATAAATCGTGATATTGATATGCACACAAACAAATCGATCTCACCAATCGATGAAGCCAACCAGCGTAAATGAAGACACGCGGCAGGCGGCCCGATTCCGAAGCACAATCCGCATGTTTGCGACGACACCCATGCCGTGGCTTATCTCTTTCTCGTTAGGCGGAGGGATTCGTCATTCCTTCAGTCATGAATATTTCAAGCGAATCCGATTCAGAAATCGATAAGCTTTACGAGGCCTGGGCCGATGCTTTTCACCGCCAGGATCTCCGAGCCATCTTGGACCTCCTCACATCCGACTACGTTTTATGGCCGGCTGGTGCACAGCCGATGACTCGCGACTCTGTTGAGTCGAGACTCGTCGCGACCCTGAGCGCGTACGAGGTCACCCCATCGTTCGAGCGGGAGGAACGTCTCGTGACTGGTGACCTCGCGTTTGAACGCGGCTGGGATATTCAGCAAATTCGTCCGCGTGCTGGTGGCGAGATGAAGACACACCGGCAACGCGTCTTCCTGATTCTCCGACGAGGGAGCGACGGCAAGTGGCGTTTCGCCAGGGGAATGTCACAGACGGGACCAACCGTTTAACCATCCGATGAAGCCAACTCCGAAAGCTTTCGCGAGCAGGCTGGCCCCTTGGCGATGCGACTTGAGCGCCTTTGCCACGGCACTTTGCCACGGCTTATCTCCATCTCGTTAGATCGTGAGTGCGCTGTTCGCATAACCTGCCATCTGCGAAATGGCGGGCGAAAAAAATTGTCTAGAGCGGTCGCTGGAGTGCACTTAACGTTTCCGGGCAAATGGAGGATGACGAGAAAACCAAGCCGCGCCTGGAGATCGGGCATGTCTTGTTCGTCGATATCGTTGGGTATTCCAAGCTGCTGACCGACGAGCAATCAGAAGCGCTTCAGGAGTTGAATCAGATTGTCCGCAATACCGAAGCAGTGCGTGAAGCAGAAGCAGCGGGGCAGCTGATCATCTTACCGACCGGCGACGGTATGGCGCTGGTCTTCACCGGTTCAGTGGAGGGACCTGCCGAGTGCGCTTTAGAAGTCAGCCAGGCTCTGCGTGCGCAACCGAGCCTGCCGGTCAGGATGGGAATCCACAGCGGACCGGTCCGATACGTCATGGATGCTAACGCGCGCGAAAACATTTCCGGAGTAGGAATCAATGTCGCGCGTCGGGTGATGGATTGCGGCGACGCAGGTCACATTCTAGTGAGCAAACGCTTCGCCGATGATCTGGCACAGCATCGTCGTTGGCACCGTTACCTGCATGAACTGGGCGATGTGGAAGTGAAACACGGAGTTGTTGTTTCATTGGTCAACCTTTATGCCGAGACGATTGGCAATCCCGCGCCGCCGGCGTGTGTCGCCGGGGTACGACGCACCGAGCCTGCCGCCACGACGCGCAAGGGACTTTCTCCGGTTGTGCGGGCGATCTTTATCATCGGGGCGTTGCTCCTCGTCCTTGCCATTGTGTCAGTGATTTTCGCGCCGGCGATCATGCGCTCGGTTGACAAGAACAGAGCGACGTCAGCACCTCAACCGAGCGCTACTGCGTCACCTTCCCTTTCCGATGCCATTCAGAACATGGTCAAACAAAGAATCACAGACGAGCTGCAGAAAGGCTTTTCCGGGAAGAGTAACGCACCTACGCCAAGAGTAGCCCCGACCCCCAGGAGTCAACCGACGCCCCCGCCGCCGCCGTAGTTCGAGTGCAGCGTCTAACCAACGATGAAGCAACGGCCATGACGAGCCTTCGCTCTGCTGCTTATCCACTGGGCAACACCGACGCCGAGCACGAGCGCCTGATCCGGCAAGCTAAGCGCGTCGCTCCCATCACCGAAAGATTCTTTCGTGAGGCGGGCATTCGGCGCGGACAACGTGTTCTCGATATCGGGTCGGGGGTAGGAGACTTAGCGATGCTTGTAGCCCGACTGGTGGGTTCTTCGGGCGAGGTTGTGGCGATCGAGCGGGACCCAAGGTCCATTGCCAAAGCCCGTGCTCGCGTGAGCGAGGCCGGTCTTCACAACGTAAGCTTCATCGAGTCGGATGTAGACTAAATACGGCACGGAAAGCCTTTCGATGCGGCGGTGGGCCGTTTCATTCTGATGTACCTTCGTGATCCTGTTGCAGCATTGCGCTCAATTTCACAATTGGTGCAACCAGGAGGAGTGGTTGTTTTCCAAGAGCCAGACTGGATCCCGGTCCTTGGGCATTTGGCGAAGCTACCTCTTTGGTTCGCACCGGCCTCGCTCATCGACAAGACAATGCGCGGCTCTGCCAATCACGACATGGGAACGGAGCTTCACCACACATTCGTAGAAGCTGGATTGCCAGAGCCTGCGGTGCGCATGGAACTACCGTTGGGGAAGAAACCTTACCTGGCACAATGATATTACGATACCTTACACAGTTTACGACCGCAGATTGAGCGAATGCGTCTGCCAATCGAGTCGTTGGGTAGCCTTGACACCCTGGTGCACAGGCTGCAAGCCGAGCTTACAGAATCGAAGACTGTTGCGTGCTGGTTTGCATCTGTCGGGGCGTGGTGCCGCAAGGTTTAGCCTGATTAAACGTGCGCTTCTTCGGAGTGTATCTCGAAGAAATTGGTCAAGAACGGCAAGATGCGATCAATTAAAGGAACAAAAGGAGCAGATCAAATTGCAGCGACGAAAGCGGCTATGGCAGAAGCGAAGGTCGCCAATTAACGGCGTCGGATTGTTTGCTGCTCTACCGATCAGAGCGGGCACGCCGATCATTGAGTTCAAAGGACGCGTTATCTCGTGGGAAGAAGGCGCACTCATGCTACTGCGCGGCGCGAACCATGTTATCAAGTTCGATGCCAACCACGACCTGGACGCCCGACCGCAATGGAGTCCGGCAGGCCACGTCAACCACGGTTGTTTTCCCAATTGCGCAATAAAAAAGAAACGTGGTGGCCTCTGGTTAATTAGCATGCGGCCTATCGAACAGGGTGAGGAGCTCTTAATCGATTACGACTTTGATCTGGACGAGGAATTTGGGCCGTGCAGGTGCGGGCATCCTCGCTGTCGCGGACTGATGCTCAGAAAAAAGGACTGGCCGAAACTGCGCAGACTAATGTCTAAGGTTTCTAAACAATATAGTGACAAATACAAGACCGTTTAACCAATCGATCAAGTCACCCAGTCGCTCGGTTTACGCCGGCGAGGAACTTCAAACTTTTGCTTTAAGTGGCTAGGCGGCTTATCTCTGCTCCCTTTAGGCGAACAGTGGAAGTACGATGAAACGGACGTGGACGATCATTGGAGTACGCGATGTACGGCGTAGCTTTAAATGGTACCAGTCGCTCTTCGGCCAGCCCGAGACCGCTCCGGGCCATGACTACTTTGGTCAAATCCTGGACACGGATGGAACCGTCTTACTCTGCCTGCACCAGTGGGGCGCGCATGACCATCCTCCCTTGATGAGTCCGGCCGAGAGGACGCCTGGTAACGGTCTTCTCTTGTTCTTCCGCGTCGACGACTTCGACATGGCATTGAAGAGAGCACGCGCTCTCGTCCCGCGATTCGAAGAGGAGCCTCACGTCAATCCGAACACTCAAACACGGGAGTTCTCACTCCGGGATCCGGACAGATACTTCGTGACGATCAGTGCTGATCGTTAGGCCGGCTGTATTATGAAAACACTCATCATCATGCTTATCGCTGGAGTTGTGTTGCCGCGGCTTGGTGTTTCGGCAGGTAATTCGTCTGAGGATTCAGCGGTTCGTGATCTTGCGGCGGCAAAGTCTTTGGCTTTCGGAGGAGTTGGAGTTGCCGGGCTGATGTCCGAAGGGGAGCGGAATTTGCGGGCCCTTTTGGACCGGGCTGATGCCTCGCAGCAGTTGCACGCTGCGCTCGCTCACGCGACATCGGCAGGCAAGCTCTACATTCTGGTTGGCCTGCGCCGGTGTGATCGCGCAGCGTATCAAAAGGTCTTTGAATCGCTGGCTCGTTCTAACGGTGACGTTGAAGTCGTGCGCGGGTGCATGATCTGCAAGGAGCCGTTTCGGCAGGTCCTTTCACAGGTTCAAGATGGTCGATTCGACTACTACTTGTCACGACCGCCGAGATGATTATCAACCGTGGTTCTCGTTAGGCGCCGAGCAATGACCCTTCTTGCACAGTTTCCAGTTCAGTCAGCAACGTTTGCCACCTAATCGCGCGCGTAGTAGAAGTTGCCAACCATGACGCAAAACATCGACAGCATTCTCGACGTCGCGGAACAGCGGGAGGCGAGCGACGTCTTCCTTCAGGAGGACGAGGTGCCGCGGCTTAAGATCAATGAACAAATAAGCGTGCTCGGCGAGGAACCGATGTCGTTCGAGCAGATGGCCGACTTCTGGCAGGCCTGCGGCGTCAACACGCAGAGCGACGACATGGATCGCGACACCGGCTTCATCTCGCGCACGCACACGCGTTACCGCGTGAGCCTGCACCGCACCATGGGCCGTCTCGGTGCGGTCCTGCGTCGCATCAAGACCAGGGTGCCATCGTTAAAAGCGCTCGGAGCGCCCGAGTGGCTCCTCACCCGGTGGGGCGCTCGCGAGCACGGCCTGATTCTCGTGACGGGACCAACCGGCTCAGGGAAATCCACCACCATTGCGTCTCTCCTTCAATGGATGAACGAAAACCTGGTGCGACACATAGTGACGATCGAGGATCCGGTCGAATACCAGTTCACCAGCAATCGCTCTTATTTCACCCAGCGACAGGTCGGACGCGACACCAGCACTTTTGCGTTCGGATTACGGAGCGCGCTTCGTCAGGCGCCGGATGTCATTTTTGTCGGCGAGATCCGCGATTACGAGACGGCGCTGACGGCGCTGCAGGCTTCGGAAACCGGACATCTCGTTGTTTCGACGATGCATTCGGAAAAGGTTGCGGACACGATGGAGCGCTATTTGAATCTTTTCCCGGCCGGAGACGAGAAGCATGGTGTGAACCTTCTGGCAAACCAACTCTCGGGCGTCCTGTGCCAGAAGCTCATCGAATCTGCTGACGGAGGTTTACATTTGCTGGTGGAACACGTTGAGAACGCAGGTGCCATGCGCGACTGGATCGCGAGGCGAGAGTTGCACAACATTGATCAATATATCGCCCGCGGATCGGACCCTGCCGCCGTTTCATTTTTGCAATCGACTCTCAAAGCCCTCCAGGCCAAGGTCATCACAGAAGCGACCGCCATGGCTTCGGTCAGCAATGAATCGGAGCTGCGTCGCGCCATGAGGGGAATCGCCTAGACGAGTTCTTTGCAGCATTGGGTGCTTATGAAGAAACATGACTTGATCGATTTTCTGGCGCTTGCGGCCGAACACAAAGCTTCTGATCTTCATTTGACAGTGGGGTCGCCCCCGATGATGCGAGTCGCTGGTGTTATCCAGCCGCTGACGGAAGAGCCGCTGTCAGCGGAAGATACAAGGAGACTGGTGGTCGACACCTTGAAGGAGGCACAACGGGCAAGGCTGGAAAACGAATGGCAGCTTGACTTCGCGTTAGAGGTCGGTGATCTCGGGCGCTATCGCGGAAACGCGTGCTATGTGACAGGCGCGATTGAGGCCAATTTCCGGCGTATCCCTGATGAGGTCGGCGATCTAAAATCGTTGGGACACTCTCCTGTGGTGGATCGCTGGTGTGACGGGACGCGCGGTTTGATACTTGTGACTGGCGCGAGTGGTGAAGGCAAAAGCACAACGCTGGCGAGCATGGCCCAGACAATAGCCAACCGGCGCTCGGTTAACATTGTCAGTATTGAGGATCCGATCGAATTTGTTCACAAGCAGGGGCGAAGCCTGGTGAACCAGCGCGAGATTGGTTCCGACGCGCGAGACTTCGCGTCGGCGCTCAAGAATGCGTTGAGGCAGGATGCGGACGTCATTCTTGTCGGTGAGATGCGGGATGCCGACACGATGCAAACTGCGATTACGGCGGCGGAAACAGGGCACCTCGTGATTGGAACCATGCACACCAACGATGCGCCGACCGCCATTGGGCGCATTATTGATGCCTTTCCAAGTGAGGGCCAGCAATTCGTTGCTGCCCAACTTGCGTGGTCGCTGTTGGGAGTGGTGTGCCAGTATCTCTTGCCGCGAAGCGGCGAGACAGGCCTGGTTTTGGCCTCGGAATTGATGATTGTGAACTCGGGGATCGAGGCGTGCATCCGGGACCGGCGTCTTTCGCAGATACCTGGACTGATTCAAATCGGCCGAGCGGACGGCATGCATACGGTCGACGAGAGCCTTATCGAGTTGCTCATAGCGGATCGCATAAGTCTCATGGACGCAATGGCTCACGCGCGGGATCCCAATTTTGTGAAGGAGGAGTTCCAGAAAGCTTTGAAGTCACAGAGAAAAGGGTGGTTTTCGGGAATCTTCGGCAAATGAAACGCCGGCCTTCGTCAGCGTCGAATTCAAT
>QHOX01000135.1:9812-10687 GCA_003219465.1 Verrucomicrobiota bacterium
AACCTCACAATCAACCGTTTTGCACGGACAATCATATTCATAAGCCTGAGCTTCGTGCAGATGGCATCGGCTGACGACGCGTTGACCCAACGCAACAAAGCCCTCGTCCGCGAATTCTACACAACTGTGCTCATTAACCGGCAGGTCGACGCGGCGCCGCAATTTCTGCGCGCCGACTATATCCAGCACAACCCAAATGTGCCAACTGGATTGAAGGGTTTCATGGATACATTTCGCGAGCGATTCGCCCAAAAGCTTCCGCCAGATTACAAGCGCGAGTTGCTAAACGTTGTTGGCGAAAACGACATGGTTGTTATTTTTGTGCGTCAGACTTGGACGAGTCGTGACGGGCAGCACAAACAAGCCCTCGGTTTTGATATGTTTCGAGTGCAGGACGGCAAGATCGCAGAGCACTGGGATGCAGACGCCTGATCCGCGACTTGGAATCTGTATTCGGACACATTTCCTGTCACGTGCAGGGCGATTGATCAGTCTGAAAGTGTTCCTCGCAGAATGCTGAGTGAATACGGGGGGAGTTCGTAGGTTGCTGATGCTTCTCGTGTAAAGTGCGCAGGTGGTAGGCTTCGAGTTGGACGCCCATTTGTGCCCTCGGCGTGCCAGGCGTATTGCTGCCGGGAAAATTGAACTACGTCGACCTGACTCACAAAACGGGCTGGCTGCTGTGTCTTGGGAATCTTGAACTGCACGTCGAGCTGTGCAGCGCGGTTAGGACTCTTATTGATTGCAAGCAGCGACCACTGTTTATCCGGCCGACGCACGGCATAAACAGTCACCGCGGATAATGACGTCGCTTTGGTAGGGCGAGTCTCTCCGTGCGCGCCACCTTTTGTTTCGTTTACGTTCCCCGGAAATAC
>QHOX01000367.1 GCA_003219465.1 Verrucomicrobiota bacterium
CGGACGGCAAATGATCCGGGCATGGATCTCATCGGCGATTTCTGCACACCGTTTGATTCCCGGCAGCCGATCTGATACGATTCGCTCGCTCATGCCAGACGCGGACGAGATTACAGTGTTCGTGCGAGTTTCACGCGATGCGGGCATGGATTCGTTTCTCTCTGACGAACTGGACGCTACTAATTACTCCGTTGACGACTTAAAGAAGCTTAATCCAATGAACGCATTCGAGGTTCCCGATGACAACGCCAAGTAAAATCGCCTAACCGTGCGATGCAGCCAACGCACATTTACGAAGTCCGCCCGCGTAAAGATCATCGCGGCGTCAATCTAATTTCCGATGCGCTGCCATTTGGTGCGCTGTGGTACGGTGAACCGGATGCGATCACGAATGCAATCGGCTACGCGAAATTCTACAGCCGCTCACATGATGCAGTTATCCGTGTTTACGATGACGCGGGCAATGTGATCGACACGCACGAACAAGCGGGTGAGTTCAAAGAGTGGTGAGGTTCGCTTTTTATCGCGGGCTGCCCACGACACATCGAAGAGCATGAAGCTAGCTTTGGCCGGGATTGCTTCGGCTTTAGTTTGCGCCTGTGCGGCTTTCTGTTCGAGTAGTTTGGCCGCGGCGGCGTTCTCGGCAGCCTTGGCTTTGAAAGCGGCGGCTTTCGCGGCGGCAGCGGCGGCATCAGCTGCGGTTGCGTTGGCGGCTTGAAGGTTGCCCACTCTTTGAAATCGCCAGCTTCCTCGTGCGTCTCGATCACGGCGCCGGATTGATCGAACAGGCGGATGATCGCGGCCTGCGAACGCGAGAAGAATTTCGCGTAACTGACCGCGTCACCGAATGCGTCCGGTCCTTCAAACCACAGTAGACCCAACGGCAGCTGGTCGCTAATTAGGTCAAACCCACGCCGATCTCTGCGCGGTCGAATTTCGTAAACATGTTGTGAGCTGCTCATCGCGGCCGTGCGGTTTGATCCCAATCAGCGTCATCAGAAGTCTCAAGTACAAGGTGACGAAATTCATCGGTTGGTTGCACCCAATCTATCGGCATCGCATTGCAACGTTCCGTCGGACAAATGATGCGCGGCGGCCCGGTTTCACATGTGGCCCCAATCACCTGGATTTCCCGCCCAGTGATGATATTGCCGCAAACGAGGCAATAACGTTTCTCATCCAGGGAATACCACAGCCGGAATTGATCGAGTCGTTGCAAAATCTCCAGCTTTTCTCCCTCGGATAATTCGATCGGAAAAACGGGCGCCATGTTCTCACCTTTTTCTCCGGGAACTACGGGGCGAAGTTCTGGAAACAGTTAAAAGAAGCCGCCGCGAGTTTTGCCCCCGGCCGGTTCTTTGGTTCGCATCGCTCCGGGCGGTTGTGTAATTGGTGAGTGCGCGGTTCTGTGATCGGGGCGGAAGTAAAGAATCTCTTTACAAAACTGAAGGCTCTGTTGCTACAACTGGAATCATTTGTGGACCGGCAGGCTTATCAAAACCTTCGATATGCTGGGATCGTGCGGGCTGCGTTCCGGTCGTGCTTCTATACAAAATTCGACGAGCTTTTAGCTTCGCCGCTGCTTGCGGTGCTTTTGTTTGGATTGCTGCGGATGCGCGTCACGAATTAGGCGAGCAAACGCGCTGTGCACGCTCTTGCGTGCCGCGACGAGGCGACGCCACTGATGGTCGATTGTTTTCTCGACTCGCAGCGCCGGACCGACTTGGTACTGTGGTTGTGCCCGACGCGGGCCCCGCTTAACGATTGCTCGCGACGCAACCTTACCCTGTCGAATGTCCGGGATCGCCGGCGGGGGTGGCGATGCATCTCCTAAATCGAAGTCGAAGTCCGTTGTCTCCGCCAGAGTTGGTGCGACAAACGACGTGGCGACGAGCGAAGTGGCGACAGCCTTCTCAGCCAGTTCGCCCGCCTGCTCAGCGAGCCCCCCCGCCTGCTGAGTTACCTTGCCCTGCTGGCACAAAGCCAAAACAAGCGTAACGAGAGCAACCGCGGCATGCTCGACACGAGAGCACAGGGAGCGCACGAGATACCAAACACTAGAAGCCGTCTCCAGCAGCCAACTCTGGAATTGAGCAGCGGCGGTGCTTACAGGCAATAAGAGCACCGAAGGAAACTTGAAAATCGTCGTCGTCGGTGAACGACGCTTTCCACTCTGCCGACTGCGCGCGTGTGTGTGTGCCGCCGGCTGAGACTCGAAGAGTTGCCCAGCGATAACGGCGCCGGTCTTGAGCATAATTTTCAGATCGAGCAGGATCGAGACGTGCTTGAGATAGAACAGATCCATCGCGATCATCT
>QHOX01000136.1 GCA_003219465.1 Verrucomicrobiota bacterium
AAAGGAGTCGGATTGGTCGAATACGCCAGTGGCTACGGCGCCCACGCCGACGGCTATCGGCTCAAACGTGAGTTAACAAGTCAACAGCGGTAAGATTCGGGGACGTTTTCTAATGGTTAACACACTTATGCAATTCCTGCTTCAGTTACCGCCGCCAGTTTCATTTTTTATAGTCTCAGCAATTACCACCTTCGTCGCCCTGGCCGGGCTCCACGTAGTCCGAAAGAAGTATTCAGCCGAGGTCTTGAGGGACAACCACGAGGTAGCGGCAATCACTTTCAACGCCTTTGGCCTGTTTTACGGCGTAATGGTGGCTTTCGTTGTGTTTGTCACCTGGAGCGGGTACTCCGACGCCACCAGAAGTCTGCAAATGGAAGCGAATGAGGTCGCCGACATTTTTTACAGCACCGAAGCATTCCCCGAACCTGCGCGCAGTGTGATTAAGAAGGAGTTAATGAATTACATTAATTCGGTCTATTACGATGAGTTAAAGAAGATGGACGGAGGCGAGGTGACTCTTCATGCCGGCGGGCCGCTGCAGCGCCTGATGGATGTGTTCTACGATACCGATGCTCAAGCGTTTTCCAACAGGGAGCTCTACGCTGAAACACTAAGGAGGTTAAACAATCTGGCCCAGGACCGCCGGCTCCGAATCTTTGCAGCCAATGATACCGTGCCGGAAGCGATCTGGCTCGTGTTACTTGTCGGTGGCGTATTCACCGTTTTGTACACGTTTTTCTTCGGAATGAAAAACATCAGGGCGCAATACGTCATTACCACGACGCTGACGGTGACGATCACGCTAATTTTATTTTTGATTTACGTGCTCGACCATCCCTTTACCGGAACGAGCAAGGTCAGCGCGGAACCATTGAAAGAAGTGATCGGCGTAATGCAAAAGGAATGAGCACTCCCGCTTCTGCCTCGGTTTGGGGTGATTTTAACGGCGCATTTCCTGCCGAAGACGTCCGACAGGTGTGTCGATTATCTCGCGCGACCCACAATGTCAGGTTTACTTCTTCTTGCGCTTCCGTGTCGGCTTTCCCTTGCGCTCGGTCTTGGCCATTCTGCGCAGCTCCGCTTTGCTCATCGATTTGTACATTCCTCGCGAAGCACCTCTTAGTGATGACTTGGAGCGTTTACCACGCTTAGCCGCGAGGGCAGCCCCGGCAGCCATTTGCTGTTTCTTCGATTTTGCGGGCATACACAATTGATTCGCGGGCCGAGCCTAGAACGGACTGGGACGCCGCACGGCGCCCACCCGCCAAACGAAGTAAGCCGGCACGCCGGTTAACACGATGAGAATTCCGATTCCTGAAGTCGCGGGCGCTAGCCACGCAAGATCGATAGTCAACAGTGCCGATAGCCCGATCGAGACTATTGGCACAATTGGATAACACCACGTGCGATATGGGCGCTCCGCATTCGGTTTTTTGCGCCGCAAAAGAATTACGGCCACCACCATCAAAAGGTAAAAGACCAAGTCCGCCGAGACGATGTATTCAAGCAGTTGATTGTAAACGTTCCCGTAAGTCACCTGGTGTGTTGCGGCATTTGTTGTAACCGTACGCGGCAAAACCAGGAGGGCTGTCCAGATTCCCTGTGCGACCAGCGCGGCCGCGGGAACATGAAACCGGTTTGTGGTTGCGATTTTCCGAAAGAACAAGCCATCACGCGCCATGGCATAGTAAACGCGGGCGCCCGCGAGAATCAGCCCGTTGTCGCAACCGAAAGTGGAAATCATGATCGCTGCGGCCATGCACATCGCGCCGGAATGGCCGAAGACGGCGTTCATCATCGCCACGGCTACGCGATTTTGTGGCGCGTGCTGGATTTCCGGAAACGGCAGCACCGCCAAATAAGCAACGTTGGCGAGCAGATAAAGTACGACTACCATCGCGCACCCTCCGACAAGCGCGCGTACGAGATTTTTTCCCGGATCCCGCACTTCGCTGCCGATAAATGTCACGTTGGTCCACGCGGTCTGAGCGAAGAGCGGGCCGACCATGGACCTTCCAAAAAGGAGTGCGAGAGCGAAGCCGCCTGTGACCGCGAGACCAGGCTGCGCCACCTGCGGGTCCCAGCCGTTAACCCACGAGTCCCACCATGCTGAGCTTAGTGCGGCAGAATTGGCTTTCCAGCCTGACGACAAACCAATCACCACCACGGCAGCCAGCGCGGCTGTCTTCGCAAACGTAAATGTGTTCTGGATAATTTTGCCGACCTCAAGCCCGCACGTGTTCGTCCACGTGAGCAAGGCGATCAACGCAATCGCAACCAGTTGTTCCGTTGATAAGCTAATCGCGTAATTGCCTAACGAGATTGGCGCGACCAGGTAATTATCGGGTGAAACTGCTGTGACAAAAACGCCGAGAAACTTTGCGAACGCGATCGCTACCGCTGCGATCGTCCCCGTTTGGATCACGAGAAATAACGTCCAGCCGTACAAGAAACCAATCGATGAACCGTACGCCTCGCGCAGAAAAACATAAACCCCGCCTGCGCGCGGCATCATCGTCGCCAACTCCGAGCAACACAGCGCGCCCGTGATCGTTAGCAAGCCGGCGAGCGCCCATGCGAGCAACAGCCAACCCGGCGCGCCACTCAATCGGGATGTTTCTGCCGAGGTGATGAAAATTCCCGACCCGATCATTGAGCCGATGACAATCATGGTCGCGTCGATCGGCCCAAGTGCGCGGACTAAGCTGGATGGCTGTTGGCTGGCAGCGTTGCTTCTCATAAATGAATGACGAAGCACAACTGACGAATGACGAACGAAATCGATAATGACGAAGTCCGAACCGAGCATCGACTGGATCGAGGCATTAATTTCGTCATTCGAGCTTAGATCATTTCTTCGTCATTCGGCATTTAGATTTCGTCATTGTTTGCGAGGCGCCCTTATCGTAACTCCTTCACGCTCGAGCCGTGCTCGCAATTCGCGCGCGAACTCGACCGCCCCAGGTGTATCTCCGTGAACACAAATCGTTTCGCCGCGCACATCGACATCGCGGCCTTCGACCGACCGCACCTTCCCTTGGCGCAACATCCGCAATACACGCTCGGCTGCTTCCTTCGGGTCGTGAAGCAGTGCGTCGGGTCGCGTGCGCGGAGCGAGCCAGCCGTCATTTAAGTAATTGCGATCGGCGAAAATCTCGCGCGCGATTTGCAAACCGTGAGCCTCGCCCGCACGGGCAAGCTCGCTCTTGTCTGGCGCGAACAGGATCAATTTCGGATCGATCGATTCGATCGCGCGCGCGATTGCGTTGGCTAGGTTCGCATCGCGTACGGCCATGTTGTACAGGGCGCCGTGTGGCTTAACGTGATTCGGTTGCACATCCAGTGCGGAAGCGATCGCTTGAAAAATTCCTAGTTGATAAGCCACCGCGTCGAACACTTCCTCGGTGGGTATTGTCAGCTCCTTGCGTCCGAAATTTTCGCGATCGAAAAAACTTGGATGCGCGCCGACGTCTACTCGTCGCTTCTTTGCCGCGGAAATGGCGGCGTGCATTGTGTCGGAATCGCCGGCGTGAAAACCGGTCGCGATATTCGCCGAGCTGATCAGCTCGAACAGCTCGGCATCGTCGCCTGAGCCTTCGCCCAGGTCCGCGTTCAGATCGACAGATAAGTTCATGGCCTTTGGAGACTCAGGCCGATGCGGAAACGTTCCAAGTCACGCTCGCGTTCCAGTAGCAGCCGATGCGCATCTTGTAGCGAGACTTCGAAAAAACGAACGGCATCACCGGCACGAAGCTGCGCCGCAATGCCAAGGTCGACCGTGATCACGTGAGCTATTTTTGGATACCCGCCGATGGTTTGGCAATCTCCCAAAAGCAAAATCGGTTTACCGCTTGGTGGAACCTGGATCGTGCCGGGCGCGACCGCTTCGGAAATAAGATCGGTTTCGTCCTCGCGTTTCAGTTCGGGACCATCAAGGCGTACACCCATGCGATCTGAATCCGGTGAGACGCTAAACTCGTGAATCGTGAATCGTTGAATCGTTACATCGTCGAAGCGACTCCAATCTACGCCACGAACGAAGCGCAAAACGGGATACCGCTTCGCCGGACTCACCCAATCGTGCGGTCCTGCCCACGAGGAAATATGTTCTGTAGTGGCGGTCTCCGAGCGCCGAAATTCTCCCAATGAAAGTGGCTCGCCATTACGCAAAGTACGCCCCTGAATTCCGCCGAAATTGGCGCGCAAATCGGTCGAGCGACTACCAAGAACAACCGGCACATCGATCCCGCCGGAAATTGCGAGCCAGCATCGGCAGCCAATTTGAGCGCGCCCAAATTTCAATTCTTCGCCACTGTGCAAATGCGCGACATGCCCGGCGGGCAATGCACGTGATCCAATCTGCACGTCAAATTCGCCGCCGCACCAGGCGACGATTCGCTCGACCTCAAACCGCAGCTGCACACCGCCGAGCGTGATTTCGAGCCCAGCCGCGTCTTCATCGTTTCCAACGAGCAGATTCGCTACGCGCAACGCGAACGAATCCAGCGCGCCGCTGGTCGAAACTCCAAACCGGCGAAAGTCCGTGCGACCCAGGTCCTGGACGGAGCTTAGAAATCCAGCGCACGTTACAATCGCCTTCATTACAGTGTCATCCTGAACGGAGTGAAGGATCTTTGATTATTTCTTTCGGCACGCTGAGATGACAATCAGAGATGTTTCGCTTCGCTCAACATGACGAGGATTCGCGCCATAATGCTTCAAGAAATTAGCGAATCGAATTCTTCCCGCGTGATTGCGCGAAAGCGCACGCGATCGCCGGGATGCAGCAGCGTCGGCGGATTTTTGGTGGCTTCGAAAAGCTTAAGCGGAGTACGGCCGATCAGATTCCACCCGCCTGGAGAACGCAACGGATAAATTCCCGTTTGCGCACCGCCGATGCCAACCGAACCGGGAAGAATTTCTTTGCGCGGTACGTCGCGGCGCGGCGTCGCCAAATTCTTCGGCAAGCCTGCGAGAAATGTAAAACCAGGAACGAATCCAATGCAGGCTACGCGGTACTCGGCTGTGCTGTGAACATCGACGATTTCGCGCTCGGAAAGCTTTGTGTGTTCAGCCACGCGATCCAGGTCTAACCCAAACGCCGAATCATAGCAGACCGGAATTTCGATCAAACGCGGAGCACTCGCTGCGGTCCGGCGGCGATGCCGCCGGGAAGCAGCACTAACCACGTTTCGAATTCTTGTCGCGAGCTCGTCAAACACTCCATTCGCTGCGCCATTCGCCTTGGGAACGGTGACAGGATCGAAGAAAATGGCCACGCTGGTGTATGCCGGCGCAAGTTCAATCACACCCGGAATCGCCGCCCGTTGAAGCAATTGAAATATTCGCATCACTTCGTTCAGCGTTTCTTCAGGCGCATCCTCAAATTGCTCGCGCACGCGCACGATCAGCGCGGAATCTCCGAGGGGAATGATTTCCATCAGCTTACATGGAATCGCGCATCTACTCTGCGCGCTTCGCTTCGATCTCAATATTGATCGCCACGGTCTGGCTGATGCCAGACACCGATTCAGCCGCCGGAGCAAACATCAAATTGAAGTCACGCCGCGTGATCGGATCGGTCGTCACAGACCAGCGCGTCCGCGCCGTTTCGTTAATCGGGGTCACCAGTTTCACGTGAAGCGTCATCGGCTTCGTCACCCCGTGCATTGTTAAGTCGCCCAGAATGTCGCCACTTTGGGGGCCGGTGCGTTTTACGCTCCGGCTTTTAAACGTGATCCGGGGAAATTTCTCGACATCAAAAAATTCCGCGCTGCGTAGATGATCATCGCGCTTTTTGATGCGTGTATCGATGGTCCGCACCTCGATCTGGGCTGTGACCGACGAGTTCTCCGGACGTTCGCGATCGACTTCGATCCTCCCGCTAAAGTTCGTGAATTTGCCGCGAGTCGTGCCAAGGAATTGATGAACAGTGAAACCTATCGTCGAGCCAGATGGATCGAACCTGTAGCTCTCCTTTGCGAAGGCGGTGGTGCCGAGCCCGGCGATCATGAGCGCCGCCATAAGATTGCCTATTTTCATTTCGAGATCTCTTTCGCCTCCCTCGCCAGTGTTTTCAAGAGTGGCGTGCGGGAAAGTGGGAGTCGCCCGAACAAATTCCCCAGCGCAAACGCCGGGTCGGCTTTGAGTCGTCGCTGATCGTGCACGCCGGCGATACGCGCCAGCTCAGTCTCGAAATGCGCGACCACACGCGGCGTCGGATTGTTTACGTCGAGATAACCGAAAGCACGGCGCAGTAACCCAAATAATTCCGGTTCACGGTGATCGCGCTCGGTGCAAAGCTCAATCAGCTCGACAAAATACGCCGCAGTCTGCGTGCGCAGATAATTAGTCCGAATTCCTGGAAAAGGATTTTTCAGGACGACTTCCGTCAGTGTATGCAGATCGGATTTGCGGCTTAGCACGATGGAAATTTCAGCCTCAAAAAATAAGTCCAGTTTTCCGCCAAACGGGCTTTTCGGGCGCCGTGCGCCTTTGGCCATCGTCTGAACACAGCCAAGCGATTCCGTACACCACGATACGATCAAACTCGTGTCGCTGAATTTTCGTTTGCGCAGCAGGATGGCAGCGCTGGTTTCCACGTTTCATTGTTAGCGCGATTTTCTGCGCGTGCGAATTAGGCAGGCAATCCTGTTTGACGAATCCAAGGAGGGTTGATCTTCAGATGCCCCAGCGGCGGACTGGAGACCGCCAGCTGCCAAGCGCTACAGGCTCGCGGCCTGTGCTCCCCAGATACAGCCCTTGCACGCATAAAGCTTCGGCGAGAGTCTTGCGCCCGATGAAGAAACTGCTCGTGGTCATTCTTTCGCTGGCCAGTTCTGCATTGGCCCAGAACGCCAAACATCCCTTCACGTTCGAAGACATGATGAAGCTCAAGCGCGTGGGCGTGCCGGTGCCGTCGCCGGATGGCAAATGGGTCGTGTTCGATTGCGTAGATGTCGATCTGGAAGCGAACACAAAGATCTCTCGTTTGTGGATTGTGCCAGCGAGTGGCGGTGAATCGCGGCGATTAAATCCAACGCCAAATCACGAGGAGCGGCCGCGGTTTTCGCCGGACGGGAAACGGTTGATCTGGACGTCGAAAGCGACTGATCCAACGCAAATCTGGATGTGCGATTTCGACTCCGGAAGCGGAGTGCTGCTTGGAAAACCGCATCAAATTACAAACCTATCGACTGGCGCGGATGGCGGGATTTGGTCACCCGACGGCAAGAACATCGTGTTCGTGTCGGCGGCTTATCCGGATTGCAAAGATGACGCGTGCAACAAACAACGCGACGAAGAGCTGAAAAAGAGCAAGGTGAAAGCGAAAATCTTCACGCGCTTGCTTTACCGGCACTGGAACGCCTTCACTGAGTTTAAGCGGAGTCATTTGTTTGTGGTTCCAGCAGACGCAACTGTAGAGGCAGGCGTGTCGCCTGCACCATCTCCAGAGTCGCAGCCGGCACGGCTGCCACTACAGAAAAGTGCGGAGGCACGCGATCTCACGCCGGGCGATCACGATGTGCCGCCGTTCAATCTCGGTGGTCAGGATATGTATGCCATTTCGCCCGATGGGAAGGAGGTCGCCTACACGAGCAATATCGACGAGGTCGAAGCGACCAGCACGAACTCGGAGATTTTCACAATGCCAATTGCTGTAGAGTCCGCTGTCCCCAGCGGAGGATCCCCGAATCCGCTGAGGACAGCGCACGCTACAGCGCCAAAGAAAATTTCAACCAGTTCGGGCGCCGACACGACGCCGCTCTATTCGCCGGACGGAAAATATCTTGCCTGGCGCTCGCAAGCGCGTGCCGGGTTCGAAGCCGATAAATGGCGGCTCCTCGTGCAAGATCGACAATCAGGGAAGACGTGGGAGGCGACGCAAAATCTCAATCGCTCCGTCGGCAGCTTTAGTTGGGCTAACTCTGCCAAGGACGAGGGACGAGTTGTTTTCAGCGCAGAAGATCAGGGCGAGTCGCCAGTCTACATGCTGTCTCCGCAAGATATGTCGCTCCATGTGACAAAGCTCGGAGGAACGCACGCTGATGATTTGGTGTACGCTAATGGTTCCGTTTTTCATAACCAAATGTCCATCGCTGCGCCGAACGAAATTTGGCGCTACGATTTGCCCGGCGATGCGGACGTCGGTGAACCATTCAAACGCGTCACGCACATGAATGACGCGCTGTTGTCGCAGATCGATATGCAGCCGTTGGAATCGTTCACGTTCAAGGGCGCAAATGACGAAGAGGTTCAGGGTTTCATGGTGAAGCCGCCGGGTTTTATCCCGAACAAGAAGTATCCGCTGAAGTTCTTGATCCACGGCGGGCCGCAAGGGGCATGGGGTAACGAGTGGACGTACCGCTGGAACGCGGAGTTGTTCGCGGCGACCGGAAATTACGTGGTGGTAATGATCAATTTCCACGGTTCGACCGGTTACGGGCAGAAGTTTACCGATTCGATCAGCGGCGATTGGGGCGGGAAACCATATGTAGATCTGATGAAGGGGCTCGATTACGTGGAGAAGACCTACCCGTTCATCGACAAGAATCGTGAGGCGGCGCTCGGCGCGAGCTACGGCGGTTACATGACTAACTGGATCCTCGGTCACACAAACCGGTTCAAATGCATCGTGTCGCACGACGGCATGTTCAACGCGGAGTCGGCCTATGGCACGACCGAGGAGCTATGGTTCCCGAATTGGGAATTTGGCGGTCCGCCGTGGAAAAAACGGGATGTTTATCGGAAGTGGTCGCCACACGAGTACGCGGCGAATTTTAAAACGCCGACGCTGGTCGTGCACGGACAGCTCGATTACCGAATCGATGTTTCACAAGGGTTCGATCTGTTTACGACACTGCAAGTGCTAAAGGTTCCGTCAAAGTTCTTGTACTTCCCTGACGAAGGCCATTGGGTGCTCAAGCCCCAGAACTCGCGCCTCTGGTATAAAACCGTGAATGATTGGGTGGACCAATGGTGCAAAAGGTGAACGCGTTGTAGTGGCGTTCGCCGCGGCGAACGCCGAACCACTGACCAGGCGCTTGGCACAAGCGCCTCTACAAAATTTGACGAGCGTCGCCCCCTCTTGACTTTTTGCGCGTGTTGCGCATTAAAACGCCGTCGAAAATTTATGGAACGTTCCTTCCTTTATCTGTTGCATGGAGTTCTCTCTATTGGGCTGGTTTTACTCGTCACTGGTTGCGGCGAAGATCCGCGTTTTTCCGGTAACACGCAGTATTTGGGCGGCGTTTACGGCGGCGAGCAAGGCGGCGGTCCACCGCGCGACACCGTCTCGTATTGGGATGGCGATCATGCCAGCGGTAGTCCGTCGATTAAGATCAGCTTGGGAGAACAGCGCGCCTATTTTTATAAGAGCGGCGTTCTCGTCGGGGTTTCACAATTGTCCACTGGTCGTGAGGGACTCAACACTCCGACTGGCAGTTTCAAAATTATTCAAAAAGACAAGGACCACGTCTCGAGTTTGTTCGGGGATTATGTGGACTCGTCCGGCAAAGTGGTCGTCCCCAACGTCGAGGTAAAGAAGGATCCAAAACCGCCGGGCACACACTTCCAAGGCACACCGATGCCATACTTCATGCGCATCGTGTCGGGGACAGGATTGCATGCGGGTTATTTGCCGGGCTATCCGGCGTCCCACGGCTGCATCCGCATGCCTGAATTCATGGCGGAGAATTTCTTCAGATCCGTTTCAGTCGGAACGCCGGTCACGATCACGCACTAGGTTACAGAGACACGGAACCGTAGGGCGTTTGACTCGTTGGCTCCCGTTCACTCCGCCTGCGGCCCGCCCGTCTATGTCGCTCGCGTCCCCGCGAAACATCTGGCTCTTTTTGGCGTTGTATCTGGGCTTGCAGAAAATTCCTGCCGGCGTCATTCTGATTATCCCGCCAGAGGAATATGATCGTAATCACGCAACCCAACGCTACCGAGGAACAGATCCAGCGGATCGTCACGCGCGTTCGGGAATTTGGGCTTGAAGCGCAAATCAGCCGGGGCGCGTCGCGGGTGATCATTGGCGTCATTGGACCGGAAGCGCTCCTTCGGGAAAAGCCGATTGCCGCGATG
>QHOX01000137.1 GCA_003219465.1 Verrucomicrobiota bacterium
CCCGCCCGAAAACGGAGCTTGCCAGAGACGCGGCGTCGGAACTCGTCAACAACTACGGATTCAAAAAACTAACGATATCGGATCCATTCTCCGCGCCGGTCGGTTCGGTCCTCGTGTATGGTACCGCGCGAAGTGTGGGGCATGTTGAGCTTCGCACGAAGGACGGTTTCGTGAGCGATTTCCGTTCACCGACACCATCGAAACGTCCGCTGATGGGCGTTTACGCAAAGCTGTAGATTTCATCTCCGCTCTGGAGACAGAGTCAGCCCAGCTGATCCCCTCATGGCTGTCCGCAGCTAGTCATGCCTGCGGCTGGCAAAGACACGAAGTGGTAATGGTCAGATCGGCTTTTGCCCAAACTTTTTTAAACTTCGCCTGCGTTTGAGCAATTTCGTCTGCGTTTTTCTTTTGCTTCCGCAAACTTTCCGCAAGTCCAAGTAAGGACCAGCCGTTTTCGGGCAAACGCGCGAGATCGTCGCGATAGACCCGCTCCGCTTCGGCAAAACGCTGTTGCTTCATCAACACTGCTCCGAGGGAGTGACGCACCGGAATCAACCATCCGGGTGGCTCATCGTATTTGAGGGCGTCTTCCTTTTGGATTGCGGCGCGCAGTTGCCCAATGCCGCTATCAATCTTTCCTTCTGCGATCAGAATTTCGCCCTCAACCATCGGAATGACGACACCGAGAAGCGCTTCGCAACTGTTATTGCCCAGGGAAGCTTCTTTTGGCACGAGCTTCGCGCGCTCAATGAAAACAGTTTGCGCTTTGCGTGCGCTGGCCGTGTCGCCTTTCGCCGCATACGCAATCGCTCGGGCGGCATGATGAAATGCGCAGGTGAACCACATCTTATCAGTGCAGTGCTCGGGCTCGGCGAGGATTTCGTCCCACAGGCCAAACCGCACCATGACTTCCAGCGGCATGGCGACGAATCCTTCCGCTTGCAGCGCGTTTTCCGTCAGAAAATCGGGCGGCAGCTCCGCGACCATGGCGCGGATGTGTTTCATCGCCAACTCGCGTTGCCCCGTCATCATCGCGGCATAGGCAAGCATGTGGCGGTTATGCGCGACATACACGTTCAGAAAACCTTTGGCTGGGCCGAAAATCTTTCGGTAGCGCTGATCCGTTTCTACTGCCTTCGCATTCGTATCGACAGCTTTCAGCCACTGGCCGGTGCGAATGTCGATGTGCGACGGCATATGTACATTGTGAGCCAGACCAGGTTGTAAGTTGCGGAGCCGATCCGCGGCAGCGCTCGCCCTCTCGGGATGCGGCGATGCTTCCACGGCATGGATGTAGAGATGATTCGCAAACGGATGGTTTGGATTCAATCTCAGCACTGCATCGAGTGTCGCCAAAATTTCACCTGTGCCGGGTTGCGCTTTGCCCTTAGGCGTCCATTGGTCCCATGGCCGCAGGTTCATCATTGCTTCCGCGAACAGCGCGCCGGCGTCTGGATCGTTTGGATACTGTTTCCAGACCTCGCGCATCGCATCCGCGTACGCGTGATCGAGCGGGGTGCGATCTTCCGGCTGCGGATTGGCGTAACGTTTTGCGAGGGCATCGATCAGCGCCCGCTCAACCGGCGACGCGTTCCCGGCATTCTTTTGAGCGAGCCCGAGTTCCTTCCACGCGAGCTCCGCTGCGGGAGGTGGAACGGCGGTAGAATTAATGTGCGGACCGCACGCGAGCGCTACGCCCCAGTGCGCCATCGCGCATTCGGGATCGAGTTCCGCGGCTTGCTGAAACGCGCGGATGGCCGCGCGATGATTGAACCCGTGAAGAAAAGCGAGGCCCTGATCGAAATAGCGTTGTGCTTCGGGCGAGTCGGTCGTGACCTTACGCGAATAGGAGCCGAGTCCGTCGTAAAGAGGCTCCTTCGCGGGGAGCACATCACAGATTGCAAACACGACCGCGGAACAGATGAGGATTTGAAAGAACTTGCTCTTCGTTTTCATAGCAACAGCGAGCAAAAAATCTGCGCCACGGCAATTGTTTATCAAGAGCTGTGACAGCATTGGACTAGATGATACTATGCGCCAAATGGAAGCTGCCGACTGGGCGTCATTGAGTGATGCGGAACTTCTCGAGCGCCGCATCTCGTCGCTCGGATTGCGGCTCGAGGGCACGGCGCTCGAGCCGCTGATCCGTCGACTGTATGACGAACTCTCGGGAAAGGGGCTGGTATTTCATCCGCCCTGTCATATCGGCGATGAGTGGTTTGTTCCCATCGGTGTTCCCGCGATATTTATTCCGTTCTTTCTGGTGCATGACCGGCTGCGCGCGCTGGAGCGCACTATGATGCTCGAAGTCGAAGGCGGAACGCCGGAGTGGTTCATGAAGTTAATGCGACATGAAGCGGGGCACGCTTACATGTACGCTTATCAACTGACGCGTCGGAAAAAATGGAAGGACTGTTTCGGGCAAACATCGCGGGAGGAAACGCCGGACACTTACCGGCCGCGCCCATTCAGTCGCAGTTACGTCGTTCACCTCGAGGATTGGTATGCGCAGAGTCATCCAGACGAAGATTTCGCCGAGACCTTTGCAGTGTGGCTCACGCCGCAGTTCGATTGGCACAAGAATTATGCTGGCTGGCCGGCGCTGCGAAAGATGGAATACCTTGATGAGCTGATGCGCTCATTGGCGGGCAGGCCGCCGGTGCACACGCCGAAATATCGCGTCGCCGATTACGATTGTCTCAACGTTAAGCTCAAGACCTATTACGCGCGCAAACGCAAGCTCAACGAAGACGCCTATCCGGATTTTTATGATGCCGATCTGCGACAGCTCTTCGCCGCGCCTGTTGGAATCAAGGCAAGCGCATATCTGCGGCGGCGAAGGCGGCGATTACTAAATGCAGTTTCCCAATGGACGAACGAGAAGAAATTCCCGGTGAACCAACTCCTGGCGAGGCTTACGCGCCGCTGCGATGAACTCGGGCTCCATGTGCTGAATGACGATCCGCAGCAGGATTTTCGCGTCACCGCTTTTATCACGACGCTGGTGATGAATTATCTTTTCACAGGCAAATTCAAGCGCACGAAATAGCCAGCTACGTTGTCATTTCGAGCAAAAGTCTTGTACTAACGAAAGTTCAATCGCGTCCAGACATATCAAATGACGAAATCCGAATGACGAATGACGAATCAAGCTCGAATGACCGAACAACAAAAGATCGTAGCCGCGCGTTACGTAGACTTCGTCATTCCTTCGTCATTCGACATTTGTCATTCGCCACTAATTCCAGGGATTCCTCGACTTCGCTCGGAATGACAATTACGAGGCAAATAACGTGAAAAAGAAGCTCAAGGTTCTCGTTCTGTTCGACGGCACAAGTCCTACGACTGTTAACCAGGACTTTAGCGACGAACTGAAAACGAAAGAGTGGAAGACCGAGGCGGATGTGATGAACGCGCTCGTGGCGCTCGGCCACACAGCGGAGCATCTGGCCATCTACGACGACGTCGATCTTCTGCGGCAAAAACTGGAGACGTTCGCGCCCGATGTCCTTTTCAATCTGGTGGAACAATTCAGGAACAAGTCTGAATTCGATCAGAACATTGTGTCCTTCTTCGAAATGCAGGGGCTGCCGTTCACCGGCTGCGGCTCGACCGGGTTAACGCTTTGCAAGCACAAAGGCATCTCAAAAAAGATTTTGCACTATCACGGCATTCACGTGCCGAATTTCGTGGTCATTCCACGCGGGCAGCGGATCGCGAGTCCGAAGCAGGCAAAATTTCCGCTCGTGGTGAAACCGGTAAAGGAAGAGGCGTCTTACGGAATCTCACGAGCGTCATTCGTTGGAAATGACGAGCAGTTTCGCGAACGCGTGACTTTTATTCACGAGAAATACAACAGCGACGCCATTGCCGAGGAATACATCGAGGGTCGCGAGCTTTACGTGAGTCTGATGGGGAGTGTGCGACTAACGGTTTTTCCGGTTCGCGAGATGGTTTTCCGCGAAGTGCCGCCTGACGAACCGAAAATTGCCACGTACAAGGCGAAGTGGGACGAAGAATACCGCAAACGCTGGGGCTTGGAGAACCAGTTCGCGGAAGATCTCGATCCGGCGCTTGTCGCGAAAATTCAAGAAATCTGCAAAGACATCTATCGTTTGCTGACTATCGACGGCTACGCGCGCATCGATCTGCGCCTGACATCCGAAAACAAACTCTATTTCATCGAGGCAAACCCAAATCCAATCCTCGCCGATGACGAAGACTTCGCGCTTTCAGCGGGGAAAGCAGGCCTGTCATATCCGCAACTCATCGAGCGAATCGTGCGGCAAGGGATGAAGACAGTCCGTGATTGAAAAAGAAACGCTAGCTTTCAACCGGCGGTCATGTGCGCTGTCAACGCTGTGCCAAGACCATACACTGGACGATGGACTGGAATTCTGTAACTACGGGTTATGGTCGTTGTCCATTGCCCGGTTTGCAAAGCACCTGCACGACACAGCGAGAATATCCAGAACTTGGTCCACTCCTTTGAGTGTGTTAGATGCGGCGCTTTCAGGTGCGATCACTACGCGATCATAGCGCTCAAGCGTGTCCAATGGTCCAATCAACAGATTGGGACAGTAAGCGGTTACCTGCGCCGAAATTCCGGGATGTTCTTGACATCCGAGGGTGTTGATCGACTGAAGGAACTACCTGTCACAACAGTCGGAGAAAAGGCAGCTCGATTGCTGCTTGAATTGGGACGAGAATATCCGGTGCCCGGAGAGAGCTTTTGGGCGCCAGTGTTGGACGTGCAGACTGGTTTTCGGAAGTTGGACGCTTATCGCGGCGACGACTCGCTTCCAGATGAGCTTGTGTCGGATCCAGTCATCATCAACCCTGCGGTGGCTCGCCGTTGCCTCTGCTGCAGATGCAAGCGAACTGTACTGGTTTTTGTTTGATTACTTCCTACCGCAGGGCTGGCTTGGAAAAGGAACAAGCGATGGTCAGCTCACAATTACGCCGCGTGGCTGGCAGGAATTCGCCCGCCTACAACAGGTCAGTTCGGGAAGCAAAATTGGATTTGTAGCCATGTCGTTTGTAGCCGGATTCAAACCTCTTTACGACGAGGGCATTGAACCTGCCATCAGAGCAGCGGGCTATGAGCCGCTACGCGTGGACCGAACGGAACACAATAATCGGATCGATGACGAAATTATTGCCCTCATCAAACGCAGCCGCTTTGTTGTCGCTGATTTTAGTGTAAATCGAGGGGGCATTTATTTCGAGGCCGGCTTTGCAGTCGGCCTCGGAATTCCTGTGATTTGGCTCGTCCAAGATAATCAACTCGCAGAGGTGCACTTGGATACTCGGCAATATAACTTCATCATTTGGAGCGACAATGAGTGGGAGAATTTACGCCATCGCCTCCGATACCGTATCGAAGCAACCATCGGACGCGGTTCGGTCGTCTCAAAGGAGACATAAGCGCTGCTCCTATGCGATTTGTCCTGGCAGTGGTCGCCATGCGAGCTACCGGCGCACTTCAGTAAAGGCGCGCGGTAGTCGCCGCGCCCTTGGTCTATTACCAAATTAAGCCCTTGAGGTTTTATTGGCTTTTGTCGGGTCGGTTTTGCGGAATCATGATCGCGAGCGGCGCTACAGCTTCGGTAGGGGGTTTAGCACAAAGGCCAGCCGTGCTGCGGAATTTTTTTTCGCGGTTAGACCAAACTATTGTTTTCTTGCGTCGAGGTGGGCGAGGATACCAATCAACCCTCCCGCTATCACGATGCAAATGATTCCCAGCCACGTCCACCGGCTGACTGAACCAAACGCGGAAGTTAGCGAGGAATTACCAGTTGATAAAGTCGACCAACCCAACAGCACCAAAGGTGGAAGTACATAGAGCAATACCGCTACGATTTTGTATATCCACGAGGGACGCTTGTAGCAAGCGCCGGCTACGACAATTAATAACGCGGTGATCCCGCCGAACAGCCACTTATAACATTGCTATCGAGCCCTGTGTCTTTTGCGAGAGTTGAAGCAAAACCAGCAAAAACTCCGAGAAGAGGCAGACCCCATTCATAAGGTTTGTCGCGAACCGAATCCGACACGTGCTTTACCGCGACACCTGCGCCGGTAACGGCGAGTGTCGCAACACCTATGGTCGCCACGGGCGCGACCCAAGAACCCACAACTCCCGCGGTTGCAAGTCCCGTTGTGGATACCGCGATGAACAACCCACCTGCGGTTCCGATGGCCTTTAGAACGACCGGTAGAACGTAATAAAGAACTGTTCCGATTACCGCAACGAGCACGGCCCAAGCCAAGATCGTTAGTGGTCGAGACGGATTATTATCTAGATCGTTGGACATAATTCCTCTTCGGTTGGTTTCGCGCCGATCTTTTTGCTTAGCTAACTGAATGTCAATCCAACGCTATCGGCGACTGCTCGAACCTGTACCGATAGATACCTGAATTCACGGAATCGAATGAGCCTCTGCGCGGCCGAGCTAGGGTGAGCCCGAACGCATTCGGGCTTACAGCCACTTCTTTAGACGCGGCCAGAGTTCCTGAACACTGATTTTCAAATCGCGGCAGAGGTAAATGTGATTTCGACGCTCAAACGGCATCGCCAACGGACTGCTCACGACCTGCCCGAGATCCTCGACAGAGGCGAATAGCTCGCGCTCGTGGTCGTCGCTACTGTCGAGGATCAAGACAACTTCACCAGTCCAATCGCCAGGTCCCCACAAAAAATAATTCTGATGCCCGGAAATCGCTGGTGGCAGCCCGAGCTTTGGCCCGAAAAAATCGATCGCTCCAGCCTCGCCATAGTTTTGGCAAAAAATCGCGGCGCGTTTCTCGTCCTCGGGCCGCAAGTGATGATAGACGTGCGCGACGGAGCCGACCATTTGTTCCCACCCAAACTGATCTGTGAAAATCTGGGGTAGCGCGGCGGTGTGTGATGTCTCAGTGCGTGGCGGTTCCATGTCAATGGCCCGCATGTATGCGATGAGCTTATCGGGCGGCAAGATTGGCAGGACCAACGGCGCACATAACGCGCCCATTGCGAGGATCGCGGCGAGGAATATCGGTTTGATCCACTTAAGGCGTGCGGCGAAAATGCGCTCGACCGCCACGCCTCCTGCTGCAAACAGCATCGGATACGCAGGCGCGAGATAATAGCTTTTGCCATGTAAAACGATGAATTCGGCGAGCGTGACCAGGTAAATGATTCCGATGACGTTGTAGCGCCGTCCGTCACGTGAACCAAACAACCAGAATAAACCGGCGAGCCATAGCGGCAGTGTTCCCGGGTTCATGAAAACAGCTTGTTGCGCGATGAACTGTGCCGGGCTGAGAGCGACGTTTTTGTTGCTGAGAGCGATGTTGCTCAGCAGCTCGTACGTGGGCCAGTGATGCAGCGTCTGCCAGAGAATGTTGGGCAATGCAATGGCAAACGCGATCACGCCGCCGAGCCAGATCCATTTTTCCGCGAAGTGACGGCGCTCCGACGTGAGCAACAGCCCAACAAGAATACCGGCAGCGAAAAACGCCGTGGAATGTTTGTTTTCCAAGCCAAGCCCTAACACCACGCCCAGCCAAAGCCAAAGCGTTGGCGAGCCGCCGTTGATAATGCGGACAAGAAGATACACGGCTCCCATCCAGAACAGCGGCTCGAACGCGTTCATGGAAAAGAAATTTCCAACGGCCAGATTGAACAACGCGCAGAGCGAGCCTGCGCATGCAAGCGCGATCGCCCATCTCCTCCCGCCCAGCCCACGCGCGATCAAACCTGTGAGTGCCACGGTCGCCGCGCCCGCCAACGCCGGGAGGAGGCGAATCGCAAAGAGCGAATCGCCCAGGAGCAGTTGGCTTAATCGAAGAAGCAAAATCGACAACGGCGGTTGATCGACGTATCCAAAAGCGAGATGTCGCCCGCAGGCGACGTAATAGAGCTCATCGCGAAAATATCCGTAGCGCCCGTTTGTCAGCAGATGGACCAGCAGCGCCGCTATGCTCAAGAACGCGATTAATCCTACTTCGCTAAAGTGCGTTCGCTTCGCCGCTGGTGCCGGAACCATAAATCGGAAAATTTCTGCTAATGCTCCCTAATGTTCGGTTGGGCATAAATGGGCAAAATAAGAGGCTCCACGCAACCGGAGGAATGAGGTCGAAGCTTGCGGCGAGCTGCTGCGCAGGTAGGGCGCGTCACTCCGTGCGCGCCGTCCGTCCGCAGGCCCAAGCGGCGTGCAGAGGACTGCCCGCCCTACCAAGGCGCTAAACACTGGCGCGCGCGCCAGATCACTTTCGGTTAAGCTGATGTATGAGTGTGCAAGTTTATGGATGCAATCATGTGGCGATCGAGGTGGATGACGTTGAGAAGGCGGTGGCGTTTTACAAGGATGTTTTCAATCTCGAACAAACGAGTGGCGGCGAGGGCGACGCCTTTTTCAAATTGGGCGAGCATCAGTTCCTCGCGATCTTCGAAACGGACAAGGTGCAACCGGCGAACGTGCGGCATTTTGGAATCATGGTCCGCGACGAAGCGCAGCTCGAGGAAGTTCGTCAGAAACTCACTGGCAAATACAAGATCAAGCTGCTACCGCCGTTCCGCTGTGATTTTCACGACCCTTGGGGCAATCGCATCCAGGTTGTCGACCTTCATGACGAATCGCTTGTCTGGCTCTTGCCGTATGCCGAGGTGCAGAAGGTTGGCATTAAGTTCAATCGCAAGTAATCGATGCATCTCGTTTTGAAGAGCTGCACCATTCGACCATGGCGACTGGATGACGCGGAGTCACTCGCGAAGCACGCGCACAACCGAAAAGTTTGGCTGGCGGTGCGCGACCTCTTTCCGCATCCGTACACAATCGATGACGCGCATGAATTCTTGCAAAAGAAGATAGCTGAGCAGTCGGCCACAATTTTTTGCATCGAGATTGCCGGCGCCGCGGTGGGCGGAATCGGCATTCACCTAGGGCAGGACGTGCATCGGCAGACAGCGACTGTGGGTTACTGGCTAGGCGAACAGTTCTGGGGACGCGGCATCATGACCGAAGCAGTGACTGCGGTCACTGATTTCTGTTTCGACAATTTTCCGCTCCGCCGAATCTCTGCGGAGGTGTTTGCCAACAATCCCGCGTCGGCGCGCGTGCTGGAAAAAGCCGGCTTTGTTTTCGAGGGTCGCCTGAAAAACAACGTGATCAAAGATCGAATGCTTCTCGACTCGCTGCTCTATGCTAGGACGAAATAACTCGAAGGAAGGCCAGGCTGTTTATTTCAGCGCTTCCGCTAGATCGTGCTTGCCTTCTTTGTCGTAAATCACGATCAAATTTTTATTCGCCGACTTCATTAGTGGATGCTGTGCGCCGAGATTTCGAAGCACATCTTCGCGTGCTTCGGACGCAATCTTCTCAGCTTCAGGCCAACGGTTCTCAGCAAGCAGGAACTGGCTCAAATCAATTTTCAAGTTCCCAATATTGAAGTAGTTCTTCGTAGTTTGCTGATTATAAATCGCGAGTGCCTGCCGTAAATAATCCTCGCCCTCGCGAACCTGCCCCGTCTTAATTAAAACCTTGCCCAAGGTCGCCATTGGGCCCGCCCATAGTACTCGATTCTCGGGAGAGAAATCGCGCGCTACTGCAAGGGATTCGCGCGCTTTCTCCTCTGCGGCCTTGAGGTCATTTTTCTCTGAGAAGAGGATAGCTTGTCGATTGAGATTAGCGGACAAATAAAAACTCTTGTCGCC
>QHOX01000368.1 GCA_003219465.1 Verrucomicrobiota bacterium
CAGAAATGCACCGGCGCGAAGAGGTGCTCCGTCCTCCTGCCACATCGTTCCGATTCTTTCGAATGCGAGCGCGTTTTTCTGATCCAGCCCCAGCACGTTAAGGTAGCTCAGCTTGGCTTTGTCATAGTTGCCCGCTTTAAAATAATTGTCAGCCTCGCCCAGAAGGCGCGCTTTCCTGCTTTCCTTGGAGCAGCCGGCGATGAGGGTGGCTGCTAAAATAAGCGTCACGATTCTGAATACGATTTTCGATGTTTGCATTTGTTCGATGATTTCGGTCTTAGTTGATATTTGTATTTGCGCGCTGTTTGGCAATGCCAAGTTTCTCTATTAGTTCGTAAAGAGTCGGCCGGCTGATCCCGAGCTCAGCAGCTGCGGAAGTGATTTTACCGGAGTTTTTCTTGAGCGCTTCCTCAATCATTTCACGTTCGACCTGCTCGCGCGCGTGTTTGAGAGTCGTTGCAGATGAAGATGCCACGTCGTGTTGCTGTTCCAACTCGAGATCTTTTGCGGTCACTCGCGATCCGCTGGCCATAATGACGGCTCGTTTCACGCGGTTTTGGAGTTCGCGCACATTCCCAGGCCATGAATAATGGCTCATAGCACGCAGCGCGTCGGGCGCGAAAACCAGCTTTGTCCGACCGCTTTGGGCGGCATACTTTTGCAGAAACTCGCGAGCCAGGAACACGATATCTTCCCCTCGCTCACGAATTGGCAAGAGGCGAATGGTGACAACGGCAAGACGAAAATATAAATCCTCGCGAAATTTTCCGCTGTCGATCAACTGTTTTAAATCGGCATTGGTCGCGGCGACAAGCCGCGTGTCGATTTGAATTTCCTGTCTTCCGCCCACCCGCTGAAAGCGCTGTTCCTGAAGAAACCGAAGAAGCTTAACCTGAATGGCTGCGGGAAGTTCGCCAATCTCATCCAGAAAGAGGGTGCCGCCACTGGCTGTTTCCATCATCCCTTTGCGCTGAATGTGAGCACCGGTAAAGGCGCCTTTTTCGTGGCCGAAGAGCTCACTCTCCAGAAGGTTTTCAGGAATGGCGTTGCAGTTGATCGCGACAAAAGGGCCGTCCTTGCGCACGCTGCGGTGATGAATCGCCGCTGCCGCCATCTCCTTGCCAGTGCCACTTTCTCCGAGCAAGAGCACCGGAGCATTCGTTCCAGCGACCTTGCGGATGAAAGCAAAGACTGCCTGCATTTGTGGACTGGTGCCGAGCATATCTTCAAACACATCGGAAAGCTGGCTCTGTTGTAAATCGCGGTACTCTTTCTCGAGTTCCACCACGTGGATGCAGCGCCGAAGGAGCAGTTTCAATTCCTCCATCTCCACGGGCTTGCACAAGAAGTCGTAAGCGCCCGCGCCAACGGCCTCGATGGCGTTCTGTTTTTCGCTCTGTCCGGAAATAATGATGACTTTTGCCGTACTATCGACCGCGAGCAGATCGGCCAACACCGCCAATCCTTCATCGCATTCATTGGGGCGAGGTGGGAGGCCCAGATCAAGCAATGTCACCGGCGGGGAGTTGGCCTTAAAGGCTTCCAGTGCTCCTCTTCGGTCTTCGGCGAAATGAACTTCGTAATCCTGGCTCAGCGCCCATTTCATCTGCGTCCGGATCGCCTCGTCGTCGTCGACAATGAGCACTTTGGGTTTCATGTTGTTTGGCGATTCAGAGGCAGCATTACCCGGAAAGTTGTGCCAGCGCCGGGCTCGCTTTCGACCCGAATCTTCCCCCGATGCGCCTCGACAATCATCTTGGATTGAAACATGCCGATGCCCAGTCCCTTCTTCTTTGTTGTCTGAAAGGGGCGGAAAAGAGAGGCCCTTAGGAAGGCCGGGCTCATCCCGCACCCATTGTCAGCGACCGAAACGATTGCCCAATCGTCGCTTTGCCTCGTCTCAACTCTCACCTCGCCTCCTCGTTCCAGTGCATCGCGAGCATTGAGAAGCAAATTAGTAATCACACTGCCGAATTGATCCCGGTCCACCTTGAGTTTTGGCTCCAGGCGAAGCTCCTTCACGACATTTATTTCCGGCGCGCTTTGTAAGACTTCAAGCGCGTCAGCAACAAGCGCATTAAGATCCACTTCCACCGGTTTGAGTTCGAGGTGTCGCAAAGCGCCGAGCCGGCTAATAAGTTGGTTGATGCGGTTGGCTGTCTCACCGATTCCGCGCAAGGCGTCTTGCCGAAAAATGGGATCATCAAAATGTACTGGCAGATTCTGAAGCGTCAGACTCAAGGTTGAGGCCGCGTTTTTCAAGTCATGCACGAAGAATGCGGACATGGCTTGAAAGGCCTCTAGTTCTTTGCCCCGCATAATCTCTTCGGTAAGCCGAAGATTCAGCAGACCCACTGCAATCTGATCGCCCATGCATTTCAGCAGATCCAGTTCTTCAACCGTGTAGGGAACGCCACCGACGCGATCTGCCAGGATGGCCATGCCTATGCAGCGATCTCCCGTCCAGAAAGGCGTACAAACCCGATTTCCTCCAGTGCGAAATTGGCTCAAACTGATTTGCCTCAAGCTCTCCGCATAATCGCCTTTCGATTTTTCCAAATCAAAAGGTTTGGAAAGCCCGCGAATACTCGTTAAATTTGGCGCCAAGCCGGGTAGGTTTGGGATCGCGTCGTTGGCCTCGTGTTCTGATCTCGACGTGGATGCTGCGAACGCGAGCCGGTCTTGTTCATCAAATAGCCAGATAGTGACCGACAAGACGTTAAAGGTTTCAGAGATCAATTTTGCGGCTGCGGCACACAGGCCGGACTGATCGAGCACGCTGGAGGTGCATTGAGTAAAGCGCGTCCATATCTGCCGGAAATCATACTGCGGCCTCTTAAAATGGCGGCTGACGAAAGAGCCGATATTTTGCCGGATCCGATTTGAGACCAATAGCACAGCCAGGAGAGCAAATCCCAACAGCACCACGAAGGCTTGAAACTGGAAAGTTCCCGGTTCGCCGGTCCGCGCTACGACCTGGGCAAGCACGCCGACAATGAAAAGGTACGCCCCAACCAGAAGCACCGTCAGGGACGTGCGCAGAACAGCATGGGACAGATAAACATCGATTTCGCCGAGACCACTCCTAAGAAAAGCGACGGTGATCAATGTGCATCCAATCAGCAGTGCCCCTGTTTCGACGTCGATTAA
>QHOX01000138.1 GCA_003219465.1 Verrucomicrobiota bacterium
TGGTCATGATGCACGGCGAGTGCGATATAGGCGTCGAAAAATGATGGATCGCGCGCCACAGCCCGGTTTAACAGATCGATAGCCTGCTGTCCCGAACCAGCGGTGCCGCCACGGAATGTTGGTGTTGAACTAATGGCACGCGAATAGAGCTCGAAAGCGACGAGATCGGTCGTTGGTTTGCGTTCAATCGCCAGTTTCTCAGCAGCTGAGATTTTGGCGTGGAGTTGGCCGGCAATTTTCTGCGCGATCTCGCTCTGAATTGCGAACAGATCATTGAAATCGCCGTCGTATTGCTCCACCCACACATGAGTGTCAGTGCGCGTGTCGATTAACTGCGCATTCATGTGAAACCGTGTCCCGATCCTGCGGACGCTGCCTTCCAGAAGATGCGATATGCGCAGATCATTTCCGATCTGTCGCACATTTCGTTTTTCGCGATATTCCATCACGCTGCTCCGACTGATCACTTTCAGATCGGCGATCCTCGCCAGCTTCGTCAGAATGTCATCCTGGACGCCGTCGACGAAGGCAGCGGCGTCTTCTCTTTGCTCGCTGAGATTTTCAAACGGCAGAACCGCGATTCCAGTTGTTGCCGGCTGCCGGGGAAATTCGCTTTTCCAAATGATCACTGCTAACGGCGCTGCAAGGGCAAGCAACATTGCTGCCATGACAGCGATACTTGGATTGCGCCGCACCCATTTTCTTCCGCGGGTGAAGACTCCGATGCGCCGCGCTCGGATTGGTTCGTGCTTTAGCCAGCGATCCAAATCTTCAGCAAGCGTTAGCGCAGACGGATATCGACGCTTGGGATCTTTCTCGAGGCACTTAAGGCAGATTGTCGAAAGATCGCGATCTATTTTCGAATTCCACAAGCGCGGTTGTCGCGGCTCAGTATCTAGCAATAGCTTGATCGTCTCGTAGGTTGTTCCTCCGGCAAAAGGCGGATGACCAGTTACCAGTTGATAAAGTACTGCACCAAGCCCATAGACATCGGTTGCGCTGCTGAGGGCGTCGTTATTTCCTACAGCTTGCTCGGGTGCCATGTAGCTGGGTGTGCCCAGCACCTCGAGCGTCCGCGTTACCGTGCTCTCAGTCTCGACCAATCGTGCGAGCCCAAAGTCGGTCAGATGCGGTTCGCCTTTCCCATCGAGCAGGATGTTTCCCGGTTTAATGTCGCGATGAAGAATACTGTGTTCGTGCGCATACTGAACGGTCCGCGCTACCTTGGCGATCAGTTCCACCGCGCGCCGGATCGACATTGGCTCGTGCTTGGCAACCTCATCAAGCTGACCGCCTTCAACTAACTTCATGCTGAAGTAGCAGGAGCCATCGCGCTCGCCGACTTCGTAGATCGGAACGATACCAGAGTGAACCAAGCTGGCCGCGGCTTCTGCTTCGCGGCGAAATCGCTTCAGGTGCGCTTCCGTGGCCCAATGGCCCAAGCCGATTACCTTGAGCGCTACTGTCCGGTTGAGACTTTTCTGTCGCGCGCGATAAACAACACCTTGACCGCCACGACCGATCTCTTCCAACAATTCATAGTCACCGAAGTCGGCAAACACCTTTGCGCGATGCGATTTCTTTCTTCTCTCCGGAAGTGGCTCGCCTAGCGGGCCGGGGTCATCGACCCCGGCTACAAGATTGTCCATGAAGAGATCAAGCCCTGTCTCAAACAGGCAAGCGGTACAAAGACCTTCCGGTGCGTCGGCAAAAATTTCCGCTCCGCACTTTCGACAAACCCTTGGTGCGCTGCTCATGATGGGAGAGTCGCCCGCGCGCGCTCCATCATGTACTGCGCCAAACTCTGTCATATGTTACGTTCGCAATACAGAAATCAGATGCCGTAGCTCGTCTTCGATATCGCTGGCGATAGCAACGGTGTGGGCAATCTCGTCGCGCAGCAACACCTGATATCGCTGGCGAAAGCGATGCAACGCTTGTCGGACTGCATTCTCAGTCATCCCCAACTGCGCAGCGATTTCCGTGCGTGATGGTGCGCCCGGTTCATCTGGCAGCAGTTGCTTTAACAAATCGAACAATTCAGCATTGCCGGCCATAGCATATTCTTGCCGCAATCGTCGCAAGACCTGCTCCATTAGAGTTAAGGCCCAGCGACGTTCATAAATTCGGTCTGCGCTCAGAAGATCTGCCGGCTCGATATCGGCGCGTCCGATTGCGGCAAGTTCTTCCAATGGGATTGGCTGTTGCCCTTTACCTCTCTTTGCCGTCACCGTGCGACGGTGCTCACTAACGAGAAAATGTTTCAGTGACGTCAGCAAATACGAACGCAATCGTCCCTTTTCTTTGCGAACATCATCGAAGTTGCGACGCTGCAGTAGCAGAGCAAAAAAACTTTGAGTAAGATCTTCTGCTTCCTCTGGTCCAGTGCCTTCTCGCTTGATAAAGGTATAAACGGGTCGCCAATAGGTGCGACAAAGTTTTTCTAGAGCCTCTTGTGCTGCAGGCGATTGACCTTGCGCTTCAAGGACGACGCTCCAATTCGTCGTAGAAAATGCGACGCCTCCGCTTCGGGCGCCCGAACCCACGTCAGTCAATGACGTGACCTGATCATCAGCAGGCACCTTGCCATCCAACTAAAAATGCGCGCCAATATCAAGCAGCAAATCTCAGTGATGTAGCGCGAGCCTCCGGCTTGCGCCGGCAGAAATCGCAAGCGAGACGCATGCGCTACACTGACATCTACAACTGTGCGAGCTGTGCGGGAGTAATCGGCACAAACTCGTTTTCGTGTAAAACGATTCGCTTGCTTCCGCGAATGAGCTGCCACCATTGTCTTGCAGAGCCGAGTACGATCGCGGCCACGAGCACGAGAAAGAAGACCGCAACGAGCGCGTCAAACCGCCATACACCTGCCTGACGTACCAATTCAGCTGCTTTAGCCGGATCGGCAACGGTCGATGCCTGGTTAAGGAGTGATTGCGCGCCGCTCAAAAAACCAAGTCTCGGATCGGAAGAGAAAACTTTGAGGTAACCAGCCGAAAAAGTGACGGCGCACATGAAGCCTAACGGCACAAGTGTGACAAAGATATATTTCGTTTTCTGCATTTTGATCAAAAGCGTTGTGCCAAGACAGAGCGCCACGACCGACAGAAGTTGATTGGCAAGTCCAAATAGCGGCCAAAGCGAATTGATTCCGCCAAGAGGATCAATCACGCCCTCATACAAGAACCAGCCCCATGCCGCGACCAGCAATACGCTTGCGAGAAAATTCGCGGTCCAGGAACGCGTATTACCAAGTGGTCGCCACACGTGACACAGAACGTCCTGAAGCAAGAAACGCCCTACGCGCGTTCCGGCATCAATCGTTGTTAGAATGAACAGTGCCTCAAACATGATCGCGAAGTGATACCAAAGCGCCAAGGCACTCGGCTTCGCGGAAACTCGCGCAAACATATGCGCCATGCCGACAGCGAATGTTGGCGCGCCACCCGCGCGGTTAAACATTGTCGACTCACCGAGGTTCGTGGCGAGGGTCTGCATTTCTTTTTCTGTCACTGGGAAGCCGACCGCGGAAACCTTTGCGACAACTTCCGTAGGCGTTCCTTTTGTATTGATCGCGAAATATTCTCCTGGTTCCAACACGCACGCCGCGATCATCGCCATTAATGCGACCATCATTTCCGCTACCATCGCGCCGTAACCGATGCTGCGAATGCGCGACTCGCGCCTGATCATCTTCGGCGTCGTGCCCGAAGCAATGAGCGAGTGAAAACCAGAAACCGCGCCGCAAGCGATGGTGATGCAGACAAAGGGAAACACCGGCCCGGCGAAGACAAGTCCGCTCCCGTCGATGAATTTTGTAAGGGCGGGCATTTGCAGGGTCGGATTGATCAACACGACCGCGACGGCCAGCATGGCGACTGTGCCAAGTTTCAAAAACGTGCTGAGATAATCGCGCGGGGTGAGCAACATCCAGACGGGCAGAATCGACGCGGCGAGGCCATAGAGCATGATGGCCCAAGCGAGCCATTTCTGGTCCTGATGGAACCACGCTTCAATCGCAGGAAAATGGCCAAGAAACTGTCCGCCCCAAACACCAAATGCCAGACCGAGTAATCCGAATATCGTGACCGCGAGAACGCTCACCTTTCCCGTGCGCAACCCGATTCCCATGATTAAGGCGATCGGAATGGTCACAGCGATGGTGAAAACGCCCCACGGACTTTCCGCCAGCGCTTGCACCACAACGAGTGCAAGAACAGCCAGCAAAATAATCATGATGGCGAGCACGCTAACCAAAGCAAGCAAACCCACGCCGCGTCCGATTTCTTCCTTCACCATTTGACCCAGCGTTTTTCCGCCGCGCCGGATCGAGGCGAACAGAACAATCATGTCGTGCACTCCGCCTCCGAGCGTGGCGCCGATCAAAATCCAAAGAGTGCCTGGCAGAAAACCAAACTGCGCCGCCAGCACCGGTCCTACCAGGGGACCTGGGCCGGCAATCGCGGCAAAGTGATGTCCAAACACCATCCATCGATTTGTCGGCACATAATCCTTGTTGTCGTTTCGCAAAACTGCAGGCGTCGCCCGCTCTTCATTCAGCACGAGCACTTTGGTCGCGAGCCATTTGCTGTAAAAACGATAGCTGATCGATAACGCGCAAAATCCGGCGATCACGATCCAGAGCGCGCTGATTTGTTCGCAACGCGACAGTGCAAGAACGGCGACAGCCCAAGTGCCTAAACCAGCCACGCCAACCCACAGCAATTTCTTCCACACGCTCACGCTGGTGAAAGCTTAATTGAAATTATTCCGCTTCGCTACAAGGTGTGACCTGTGCAGTTTCGCCATAAAATACGAAAACTGGTCGATGGCAGGAGCCTGGCTAGCGCGCGAAAGCATACGCTCAGATTGCTGCGAACGAATCGCTTCCCGCTGCAGACGAAGCGCGTCATAGAGACAATTGACCCGGCTGGTTTTGAGCAGATTCGCCGGCGTTACACCGTAGCAGATCCCGGCGCGGACTGGCCGAAATATCTCGTTCTCGACCGCTGGATCGGAGTTAACATCCGACGGATTCGCCAGCTTGAACTCGACCTAGCCCGTCCCAAGCGGATTCTCGATCTGGGCTGCGGCGCAGGATACTTTCTCTACATCGCGCAGCTCCTCGGTCATTCCGGAGTTGGGCTGGATATGGATCGCCTGCCGATGTTCCGGGAAATCACGCGTCTGCTGGGTGTCCGCCGCGTCGTTCAGCGAATCCAGGCGTTTCGTCCGTTGCCGAACCTGGGTCAAAAGTTCGATGTCATTACCGCCTTTATGATTTGCTTTAACAATCACAAGATGCCTGGACTTTGGGGCGTGCCGGAGTGGGATTTTTTTCTCGATGATCTCGCGAAGCATCTAAAACCGCGGGGCCGAGTCTGGCTGGAATTGAATCAGGAATACGACGAGACCTTCTATAGGCCTGAGCTGAAAGAGTTTTTCGAAAAGCGCGGCGCCAGGATCGACGAGCATAAGATTATTTTTAACTCAGGCCTTCGCGCGCCTGTTTCAACTTCGCGAGCTGCGCGCTAAGATCTTTAGTTCGTCTCCCTCAAACAACCGAATTAGAGCTGGAAATGTGTTTGGTCAAATTCTGGTGCATGCGTAAAATGAGACATATCTTTATGGTGACTAAGTGTTAATGCCGAATATCTGAAACTATATTTATTTCAGGCTTTCACGCACCTGTTTCAATTTTGCCAACTGCGCGCTGAAGTCTCTTTCGCGCTGCCTGTGTTCCTCAACGACCTCGGCCGGCGCGCGATCAATAAAAGGTTTATTGTTTAATTTTCGCTGAGTCGCTGCCAATTGCTCCTCAGCCTTGGCAATTTGTCTATCCAGTCGTTCGCGCTCAGCGACTGTATCCACACTTGCTCTCTCTATGATAATCAGTCCGGCTGCTGAATATCCCGAATAGCCTGAATAATAGCCTGAATATCCGGTCGATTTTTCGATAATCACCTCTTCCATGTTCGCCAGCCTAGCGACAATTGGCGCCTCACTCCTCAGCACGGGATCGTCCGAATCGATGCGTACACGGACCTTTTCGGTAGCCGATATCTCCGAGTCCGTACGGGTGTTGCGTATTTTCTCTACAGTATTGTAAATAATCGACACAGCTCGTCGCGCGGATGCAATATCACGATGCCCGAACCACATTTCGTCCGGCAGCGGCGCGAATTGAATTGAGCCTTCGCCGAGTCCGAGCAAAGACCAAAGCTCTTCAGTAATGTGCGGCATGAATGGATGGAGCAGCCGCAGGACCGCCGATAACACGTAATCCATCACCGCCAACGCGGCATGCTTTTTCGCTTCGTTGGGGCCGAAAATCTCTGTCTTGGCCGCCTCAACGAACCTGTCGCAATAATCCGTCCACACAAATCTATACAGATGTTGAGCCACCACGTTGAACTGGTATTCATGATAGGCATCCTCGATTGCGACAATTGTCTCGTTTAACCGCGCGAGCACCTCGATGCCGTAGATCGACAACACCTGTGTATCGATCGGTGGCGCAGGACTACTCTGTCCGTGCATCTGACGGAAGCGGGCAACGTTCCAGAGTTTTGTCGCGAAATTACGGCCTTCCTCGATTTGTCGTTCATCGAACCGAATATCCTGGCCAGTGGGCGCGATGCGCATCAGACCAAATCGCAAACCGTCGGCGCCGTACTTGTCGATTAACTCGAGCGGATCAGGCGAATTGCCGAGCGACTTCGACATTTTGCGGCCCTGCCTGTCGCGAACAATGCTGGTGAAGAAAACGTGGTGAAACGGAATGTTATCTTCAATCTTGCTGGATTTCCCCGGCTTGAACTCGAGCCCGGCGATGATCATGCGCGCGACCCAGAAGAAAATGATGTCCGCCGCGGTTACGAGCACATTAGTCGGATAAAATTTCTTTCGTGTCTGCGGATCCATCGTCTCGTAGGCCCACAGCCATGATGAAAACCAGGTGTCGACCGTGTCTTCATCCTGGGTCCAGTTCTCGGGATCAGGCGGCGCCGCGATGCCGACATAAATTTCCTCGCCGCTTTGGGATTTGGAATTGGCGATTTGAGATTTCCGGTACCACGCCGGTATGCGGTGTCCCCACCACACCTGACGGCTAATGCACCAGTCGCGAATGTTCTCCAGCCATTGCGCGTAAACCTTTTCCCAGTGTGCTGGAAAGAAACGGATGAGATGATCCCGCACGACTGCGAGCGCTTCGCTTGTTTTCGGATAACGCAGGAACCATTGCTCACTGATGCGCGGCTCGATTGGCACGTCGCTGCGGTCGCTGAACCCGATGTTGTTCTCGTATGGTTCGGCTTTCGCCAAAAGTCCCCTCGCCTCTAATAGTTCCGCCGCCTTTTTGCGCGCTTCGAAGCGGTCCAGTCCGTGCAACTCTGGAACCGCAGGGCAATTGACACGGCCGGCAGGAGTTAAAACATCGATGATCGGCAGGTCATGACGCTGGCCGATTTCAAAATCGAGCGCGTCGTGTGCCGGAGTAACCTTTAGAACACCGGTCCCAAACTCCGGATCGATTGCTTCATCGGCAATGATTGGAATTTTCTCCCGTGCGAGCGGACGCCAGGCATGTTTGCCTAACAAGTCGACATATCGTTTGTCGCCCGGGTGAAACGCCATCCCGGTATCGGCCATGATCGTTTCCGGCCGCGTCGTTGCGACCTCAAGAAAGCGCCCCGATTCTTCCACAATCTCATACCGAACGAAATACAAATACCCTTTCTGCGGCTTGCTAATCACCTCCTCGTCGGAAACGGCAGTTTGCGCCGCAGGATCCCAATTGATCATCCGGCGACCGCGATAGATCAGGCCCTTGTCGTAAAGATCGACAAAAACTTTTTGGACAGCCGCAGCATAAGCGTCATCGAGCGTATAGCGTTGGCGCGACCAATCGCATGAACAGCCGAGTCGCTTGAGCTGCTCGATGATGATGCCGCCGTGTTTGTCCTGCCATTCGATTACTCGTCGCAAAAATTCTTCGCGACCGAGATCGTGGCGGGTTTTGTTCTCGGTCTTTCGTAGATATTTCTCCACAGCGGTCTGCGTTCCGATTCCCGCATGATCCATTCCCGGCAACCAAAGGACTTCGAACCCCTGCATCCGCGCGCGGCGTGCGAGAATGTCCTGGATCGTGTCGTTCAAAACATGACCGAGCGTGAGCATTCCGGTGATGTTCGGCGGCGGCATCACGATCGAAAACGCTGGCTTCGAGGACTCCGGATTTGCTACGAAATCGCGATTCTCCAGCCAACGTTGATACCACTTCGGTTCAACGGATTTCGGATCGTACCTCTTCGGAAGTTCAGCCATCGCGATCAATCATCCGAAAGTCGCGCGCGTTTGCAAATGACCAAGGCATCGTGCGCGGCCGAATCACCTCCCCGATCGTCAATGGAGCCAAGATAGTTGCAGGGCGTTTCGACTGCGATGACTTTCCCGCTGCATGAGCAACCCGCGACCGATCGGCGTTTTCGATTCCGGCATTGGCGGGCTAACCGTGGTCAAGGCGCTCCGTGGTCGGCTGCCAAACGAAACAATTCTTTACCTCGGCGACACGGCGCGCGTTCCGTACGGCTCGAAGAGTCCAGAGACGGTACAGCGCTACGCATTAGAGCTAGCGCAGATGCTGGTGCAAAAAAATGCCAAGGCGATGGTGGTTGCGTGTAACACGGTCTCATCTATCGCACTACCTCTGTTGACGAGGAAATTTTCCGTCCCAGTCATCGGAGTAATCGAACCGGGAGCGCGAGCAGCATTGGAAGCAACCCGTAACCGGCATGTCGGCGTGATCGGAACGCGGGCGACGATCCGTAGCGGCGCGTACGAAAAGGCGCTACGCGCGACCGACAACAATGTGCTCGTGAGCAGTCGCGCGTGTCCATTGCTCGTCCCTCTGATCGAAGAAGGATTGCTCGACGACGACGTAACCGACCGGGTCATCGTACGTTATCTTGAGCCCCTGCTTTCGGAGGGGATCGACACGCTGGTGCTTGGCTGCACCCATTATCCGCTGCTCAGCGTCGCGATTGGACGCGCCCTCGGAGGCGAGATCACGCTCGTCGATTCGGCGCAAAATTGCGCGACCGCAGTGCAGGAAATCTTGGATCGACAATCGCTGCGCTCGCCGGCCACACAGCATGGTGAGTTGCACGTCGCCCTCACCGACGCTGCCGATAATTTTCTCAACGTCGCGCGCGACGCGCTGCAGTTGAGCTTCGGCGAGATAGAGCTCCAAGCTTTACCTTAGGTTTTGGCAGTCTCTTGACCACCAGTTCGTAGGAGTGGTCGATCATTTTTTGCAGCTCGATATTTGGAATGCCGCCCT
>QHOX01000374.1 GCA_003219465.1 Verrucomicrobiota bacterium
CTTCCCAGTCAAGTGTGATGGATCCCGCTAATTCATTTTGATTTCCAAAGGTGCGAACCAGAGGCTGAAGCGTCGATAAGTTCATCACGCTCGCGGAAATCTTGCCGTTGTATTGATAAGGCTGCCGCAAATTCAGCCTTCCGGTCGCGTTAAAAAAATCCGAATCGTTCAGACTCGCCCTGCAATCGTTTAGATACAGGACGCTATTAGAAATCGAACATTGCGTGTTGAGCTCGTGGAAAACCAAGTCCCGCATTTTGAGGTTTGATCCCGAAATCGACAGCTGTCCGTTGGCTGTTTGTTGTTTCCATTCTATTTGCGCCGTCAGTTGCAATGGTCCACTCAATTTGTTAGGCGAATCTGGAACCCAAAAGTCGCCCATCTCGGGCGCATTGAGGGCGACATCCAGCTCTGCGGGCTGCGATGAAGCTTTGCCAACTTCCGCCGGAAGCTTGTAGCGTCCGCGAACATTTAGCTCGTTCTGATTTCGCCGCAGACTCAATCGGTCAAGTCCGAGAATATCATCGCTTCCGTTTAGAGATCCTTGCACCGAATCGATGATGCGATCGCGATAACGTATATCGGCCAGATCGAACTCCATTGCAGTGCGAAGATCCGCGAACCACGGTCTCTTTACTGTAGCCGGGGTCGTCGACCCCGGCTTCTGGTTACGCGGCGCAATGCCCTTGGACGCGCGCAGCGTCGAGTTCAGCTTCTCAATCGTTCCACCCGGAAACCCGACTGAGCTCCCTGTCACACCAAGAGTTGCCTCTATCTTCGCATTAACAATGTCAATCTTGCCGGTAAACTCAGCCGAGCCAGTCAAGGGTGTTCCTGTCGTTAATCGTTGAAGGTCAGGCGCAGTCCCCGCAATTTCCAGGGTGGTCGGAGTCCGGCCGAAATCTTCGATAACCGCAGGCAATTCCATTATCCCACGAAGATGAAACTCGTTCTTGTCTTGGACGATGTCGGCTGACCGCAGAGTCGCTTTGCCGTCTCCCACTGAAACGTCAACATTGCCGCTGTCGAAATTGATTCCGAGCCCATGCATGTTGCCCGTCCACAACGTCATTGTGCCGCTCCATGTGCGTGGTTGATCGATTACCCCCTTCCACGCAAGAGTGAGCGCTTGAAGTTCCCCGGCAAGATAGCCTGAGGGAAGACCCAGAAATTTGTTCAGTGATTCAGCCGCAACGTTCTCCGCGATGATGCTTATTGTCCCGTTCAGCGAGGACTCCGTTTCGGTTAATCCAGCCGAGGCCCACAATTGCCCGCCACCAATTGCGCAATCGAGTTTGAGTCCCAGCGTTTTCGTGTCGATCCGTGACGCATCAATATTTAAGAAACGAATCTTTTCCTGGTCGCTCAGAACCAGATCACGCAGAACAAGATTCTTGTTCCCATACGATGCTTGCCCCGAAATTCTGGACCAGCTATCCCCGGAAGGAAGCTGCAGTTCTCCGATCCGCACTTCGCCAGGCCTGCGCGGGTTCAGATCGAGGTCGAGATGTTCAAGATAAAAGTCGTTAGGCTCATTTCTCACAACAATCGTTGCATCCACCAGTCGAATCCGCTCGGGAAATAGCGAAGGTAATTTCAGCTTTTGTTTCGGATGCGGTTTGCGCGGCGGCGCTTTCGCAGGATTTAAGACAACCTGCGCCGAACGCGCTTCCACATTGTTCAAACAACGCGACAGTCCATGTCGCGCGAGTCCGACCAAACTGTAGTCAACATATAGGTAGTCGATGTCGATCGATTCGATCCCGGATGCTCCGGTCGGTATGGCGCGAAGGTTTCGTACCGTCAGATGACCAAAAGGATTGCCTTCCAGGCGAAAATCGATCTTTAAATTTTCGCGCGTAGCGTACCGCAGC
>QHOX01000139.1 GCA_003219465.1 Verrucomicrobiota bacterium
TACAGCGTTCGAAAACGCGTCTTTATTAGAGCTGTTACAGCACCGTCTCGCTCACGAGCGGTTCGCGATGCCGGATGCCGCGTCTGGTTTCCTTTTGCAACCGTTTCAGGCGACTCGACAACGCTGCCTTTGCCGCGGAGCTCATCCGATCGATAAACAAGACTCCGTGGAGATGATCGTGCTCGTGTTGGATCGCGCGCGCCAAAAGTCCGCTCGCCTCGATTTGAAACATCTCCCCTTCCAACGTCTGCGCGCGCACCAGCACGGATTGCGCCCGTTCAATGTCGCCAGTGATCTCGGGAAAGCTTAAGCAACCTTCCACGCCTACTTCGGTCTCGCCGCGCAGCTCGATTTCCGGATTGATCAACACGATCGGCATCGCGCTCTTCGGATCGACGTCTTTGCCACTGAGCTTGAGCGTGCTTTGCCGGTCTTCCACGGCTGAAACATCCAGCACCGTGAGTTGCAACGCTTCACCGACCTGCTGCGCAGCCAGCCCGACGCCGTGCGCTTCGTGCATCGTCTCGATCATATTGGCCGCCAGCTCGCGGATTCGCGCATCGATTTTCTCGATCCGTTCACCTTTAGCCCGCAGGATCGGGTCGCCGTACTGCAAGATCGGCAGGATCATTGTCCTTCCTCGCGCGTGAACGCCGGCAAATTTCTAACGCCGGCCAGCTTCAATGCGTCCATCACCTTAATGATCGTGCCGAATGACGCTTTCTTGTCCGCTTGCAGCGCGAGCGTTGATTTGCGCTCTTCCGGCAAATCACGCACCGCGGCTTCAAGTTCATCCACGTTTATGGCTCGTCCATCCAGCTTGATTTCGTCATTTTGATCGATACTCACGATCGCGTGATCGAGCTCAGACGGCCGTTTCTGCGCGGTCTTGGATTCAGGCAAATTAATCTGGACCTCCGGCTGATCTTTTTTGAACGTGGTGGAGACGACAAAAAATATCAGGAGGATGATGAGAATATCGACGAGCGAAACGATGATAATGATGGGCGCTCGCCGCTTTCGGACTGCAAACTTCATGCGATCAAATGCGTCGCCCGCTTCACGCGACTGAGGTCGGAATCTGCGCTGTCTTGTGTTCGCGCGTGCTGCGGCCGTAATAGCAATTGTTGATCAATTCAAGGACAAGCGTTTCCATCTCGACCGACATCACTTCCACTTTTCGAGAAAAATAGGTGAACCCGATCAACGTCGGCACGGCAATCGAAAGCCCAAACACAGTTGCGTTCAACGCTTCGGCGATGCCGAGCGCGATCTGGCGCGTATCCGATGCGCCGGAACTCAAGCCGAGATGAGAAAAAACATGCACCAACCCCGAAACAGCGCCGATCAATCCGAGCAACGGCGCAATGCCAACGATGACTTCGAGAATGATGAGGCCGCGCTCCAGTCGCACCATCTCGTGCCGCGCGCGTGTTTGAACCACTTCAACGTTTTCTGAACGCGGGCCACGCAGATGCTGCAACGCCACACGCGTGATTCGCGCCAGCGACGACGGATCATGATACACAATCCGTGATAGCCGTTCAGGACTTTCGCCCGGAGCCAGACGCTCGATTTCCGCTTCGATCGCAGACGGCATGACAACCTTCCGTCGCAAGGCCAGGCCGCGCAAAATCATGATCGTCACCGACACAATCGAACACGCCAGCAGCGGCCACATGAAAAGGCCGCCTCTCGCGAAAAACCCGAGCACGACATCCACGATTCCCGCCGTTTCGGCAATGATCCAGGCGATGATCATCCGTTAGGAAAAATAATGAACCCGAGTCCTTCCACTTCCAAGCCTTCAGGCGGCAAATTCTGCGCCACATCCTCAGGAATCGGTGGGAGGTGCGCTTCGAGCACCGATTGCACACAGACGCTGGCGAACGCCTCATTCGAACTGTTTTCGGTAACTTTAAGATTCTTTACTCGTCCGCTTCGGTCGATGACGAATCGCAGGCGCAACGTCCCGATGTTGATCAAATCACGCTTCTGATCGACGTACGTATACCACCGTGAGCCGATGGAATCTGCCACGATCTTCTGATAACGGCCAAGCGGTGTGCCTAAGGCATTCACGGATGAAATTCCGCGATTCGAGATGTTCCCAGCGATGTGATTCCGCTCCTTTTGGCGACGATACGCCGATTGCGCCTGCGACGATGCAGTCGCTGCATCGAGCGCTGCCGCTGATTTTTGTGTGAGTAACGCAAATTGCTCCGCGGCAGTGACGGGAGCGGCTGGTTGCGCAGCAGGCGGGGCATTCTGTTGCGACGACGCGTTCTGCTGCGGCTGTGCGCCCTTCGTTTCGAGTGAATGGGGATTTGTTTCGAAGTCCATCAACGGGCGGTCTTTCCCGGCCTGCGACGGCAACGGCAATTCGCCGGCAGCAGCCAGCTCGCTGGCTCCAATCGAATTGGCGTTCGATTCAAATGTCTTGTCCTTTGGCTCGGGCGCTTTTTTTGATTCGTCCGTCTCAATAAACGCGGAATTTTTCGAAACCATTGATGCCGGCGACAGATCCATGAAGGTCAGTTCAACCGGTTTCTCAGGCGCGGGAAGACTGGGCGAAAAAAAGCCGCTGAACGCAGCGAGCAAAAAGGCAACAAGCAAATGAATTAGAATCGCCGCAAGCAGCGCCCAGAAAACCGTCCGCGCATCTTGTTCGTAATCCCGCAGCCTGTCGGGATTGCCCGGCTGGGCGAAGACAATGTCAGCCGTCGTCATGGAGCAATGATCGCTTGGTGAAAAAGCATTCGGGCGTAGAAGCTCTTCAAGGCTGGAACATTATCTCAGGCCACAGGCGCTGACAACTTGGGCGGGAACGTTGTGGCGGGCCTCGGCGTGCAGAGGACTGCCCGCCCTACCAGCATTGACGCGCAAAGCATCAGGGGTAGGGCGCGTCACTCCGTGCGCGCCGTTGAATTTCGCGAGGATACGCGGGCGTGGTGAAACAAATACTGCTGTGCGTACCCGCCGTGTTTTCCGAAGTACCTTTCTAAAAACTCCCGAAGCCGCTGCGCCGTCATTTTCCTTCGCCGCGAAAAATATTGTTGCCTCAACACGCGCTCGATCCAGACATCGATCGGGAATGCTCGTAGCCGCTCATAGGCGAAGAGCATCACGCAATTTGCAATCTTCGGCCCTACGCCTGGCAACGCGCACAGTTGTTTTCGGAGCTCGTCATCAGACAACGCCGACCACGCCTCGAGATCCGCCTGGCCGCAGCTGACGAGCCGCGCCGTCCCACACAGATTTTTCGCGCGATATCCGAGCTTGCAATCGCGCAATTGCTTCTCAGAAGCTCGTGCAACTCGTTGCGCCGAAGGAAAGGCATACACGAGGTAATTATCGATCTTCCGTTGGTCGCCAAATCGTTTCCGCAGCGCCAGCGAAATCTGGCGAATGTGCGCCACCTGTTTCATTGATGAACAAATGAATGTCGCCAAACACTCCCATTTCAGCTGCCGAATGATCCGCAACCCGCGACAAAAATCACGCGCAGCGTTCATCACCGGATCCTTCGGAAACGAATCGCAGATCTCAGCCAGCGGATGATCCAGCGCGAAGTAGTGCGCGACCAGATCCACAACTGGAGGGGCGAGCTCCTGCGAGCCTATCTTGGTTGCACACCGCGTTCGTGGCGTCGCAGGAGCTCCGCCCTCCACCTTCGCCCGCAAAATGTCATTGTCCTGATCCACGTAAACAGGCAAGTCACCAATCGTCCCGACAAACCCGTTGCCGGTTCTTTGCCAATGAAACACCTGCCCTGAATCAAGCGTTTTCTCGAGATCGAAATCAGGCGCGCAAATTTTCGTGAATTTCATAGGTGGATCGCGTTGTCCTCAACGCGATGTCATCCAGTTATTTTAGCATCGTCTTGTGGAGAAGCCGATCCACCTGGGGCGTCCCCACTCGCACATTCGTCATTCCTTGATTATTCGACATTCGGTTTTCGGGATTTGTGCAGCGCCTGTTCGTTCGATTACCGACCACGAGCAAGAGCACGAGCAGGAGCAAGAGGAAATGATCACATTATCTGTGTGAATCCGTGCTAATCCGTGGCTAAATGACCGCCGACATGGGCGCCCGGCTCGCGATCGATAGCACGGTTTTGTTTCTTTATTTCGTACTCATCATTTCCATCGGCCTTTACATGGGCCGGAAGGAAGAAAATCTCAAAGACTTCGCGCTGGGCAGTCGCCAAATCCCCTGGTGGGCCATTCTCGCTTCGTTAATCGCGGCGGAGACTACCGCCAGCACCTTTTTCGGTACGCCCGGGGAAGCCTTCGCATTGCGCAACTACACCTATTTGCAACTGGCGCTCGGCACCATTCTGGCGCGCATACTCGTCAGTTACATTTTCATCAAGCCCTACTACGACTACAAAGTCTATTCGATCTACGAATATCTCACCGTGCGGTTTGGGGTGCCGACGAAAAACGCGGCCTCGGCGATATTTTTGTTCACGCGCGTCCTCGCGTCTGGCGCGCGACTTTACGCTGCCGCCATCGCGCTTGTGCTGGCCTACGAAATGATTCGCGGTGTTCGGCCGGGCCAAACAGAAACTCTTTTCATTTACATCGGCGCGACCATCGCCGTCGTGATCCTGACTGCGATCTACACAACGCTCGGCGGAATCAAAGCAGTCGTCTGGACAGATTTCATTCAAGCGTCAATCATGATAGGAAGTGCGCTGACCGCGCTCGGACTTCTCTATTTCGCAATCCCGGGCGGATGGCACAAGATTGCCGAACTCCACGGTGGATTTCATCTATCCGATTTCATTACGACCGGCCTCAATCCCGCAAAGAGCGGTTGGGAAAAATGGAAAGGCATGTTCGAATTGGAATACACTATCTTCGCCGGACTGATCGGTTCGACATTCATCACGATGGCGACGCATGGCACCGACCAGGACATGGTCCAACGGATGCTGACCGCGCCCGACGTTCGGCGCAGCCGACGCTCGGTCATTTTGTCCGGTCTGGCCGATATCCCGATTGCTTTCACGTTTCTGAGTATAGGTCTGTTACTTTGGGTTTTTTACCAGACGCATCAGGATCCTGCGTTACCCAAAACGCCAAACGAAATTTTCTGTCACTACATTCTTTACGAAATGCCAGTGGGTGTTCGTGGATTGTTGCTGGCAGGAATATTCGCGACTGCCATGGGCTCGCTCAGCACCGCGATCAACGCGCTGGCCACAAGTTTCACTCGCGATTGGTACGAGCCCTACATCAACCCGCAATCGACAAGCGAACAAAGCTTGCGAGCCGTCCGCTGGGCCACGGTGTGGTTCTCAATGCTGATGATTATCGTCGCATCGACGACTTCTTACCTCGTCATCGTGCATCCAAAGGTGCGAATCATCCCAATCGTGCTCGGGATCTTCGGCTACACGTACGGGTCGCTGCTCGGTGTTTTCCTGTGCGGCATGTTCACGAAACGACGCGGCAACGACTTCGGAAACATCATCGCGATGGTCGTGGGCTTCATCATCGTCGCGATCTTGAGCGGTCTACCGAACAAGATCGCTGGGATTTTCGGCAGCAAATTGTACGAGCAACCGAGCTGGCTCCCCCTGATGGAATTTCCATGGTGGATCTGCTTCGGCACTATCGTGACGTTTTTCGTGGCGATTTTGTTCCGGACGCGCAGCGGCATTTTGGGTCCGGCGCGCACGGAGTGACGCGCCCTACCGGCACAAGGCGAACGCATGCGGATTGGTAGGGTGGGCAGTCCTCTGCACGCCGATACACGAAATCAGAAATTTGACTCGCAGTCGTCGCTCAATACTCGTAACAGAGCTTTTCACGCAAATCTGAAGTAATTACTGAAGCACTATGGCCCACGTTGTGACCGAGAAATGTAACGGATGCAAATTCACCGACTGCGTAGAAGTCTGCCCTGTCGCGTGCTTCTACGAGATGGATACCCAGGTCGTGATTCATGCCGACGACTGCATCGATTGCATGGCCTGCGTGGAGGTTTGCCCTGTGCACGCCATTTATGCGGACGCAGACGTTCCTGCTGAATACACAAAAGACATCGAGTTCAACGCTGTCGAGGCCAACCAGATCAAGGACTCCGGCGCGCCGGCAATCACCGTTCGCAAAGATGCTCTGCCTACTGCGAACGAGCGAAAAAAAGCGCTCGGTTATTAATTAATCAGGAACCCGGGAAAATAGAATTAGGAAAGCAGGAACGCAGGAAATGGATTCATCCTTCGCCTGTCTCGTATTTCGTTTGATTCATAATGTTTCCTGTTTTCCTGCCTTCCTGATTCGCTTTCTTCCTGATTAAATATCTTGATCATGGCGGACACACATACAGGCGGATGTTATTGCGGAGCGGTGGAAGTCGAAGCGACCGGTGAGCCGCTCGACATGGGTTACTGTCATTGCAACGAGTGCCGGCGTTATTGCACGGCGCCGGTCAGCATCTTCACATTGTGGAAACCGGACACTGTGAAAATCAGCAAAGGCGAGCACTTTCTCGCCAAGTTCCACGCAAGCGAGTTGAGCGACCGCCGGTATTGCACCAAGTGCGGCGGCCACGTGATGATCGATCATCCCACGCTCGGCCTGGCCGATATTCGCGTGCCGCTCAGCAACTTTACGTTCAAGCCCACTGTGCACCTCAATTATGCGGAAACGGTGCTGCCGATAAGAGACGGGCTGCCAAAGATGAAAGACTTTCCGGCTGCCATTGGCGGATCGGGCGAGACAATGCCGGAGTAGCTAACCGGCTACCGCAGTTGCCTGACGAAGTTGTTGTATTCTTCGTGGGTGCCGATCCAAAACCAGACGACGAGATCGCCGTGCTTCTGTGCCATCGCGCGATAGTGATCTCCTATTCGCACTGACCAGACGTTTCCAATAAGCGGCTTGAACTGCATCGATGGATGTAACGGGTCACGCAGCCAGAGTTGAAATTTCTCTCGAGCGAGACATTGGACGTGAGCTGGGAGTCGATTGAACTCGTGCCAGAAACGCCGGTGCGTTCTGGAGGTCACGGCATCTCGCGAACGCGCCCCGCTTTGATGTCCTCTTCTACTTCGTGCAGAACAGTGTCGAGTTTACCACTCGCCACATCGCGCTTCATTTGCTCGTCCCATTCGTCATCGTTCCAGCCGTGCAACCACGCCGCAAGCTCAGCCCGCTCTTCGAACGAGAGTCGCTCGATCGCGCTCTGGATTTCAGCCAAACTCATTGACCAACTTTACCGCGTCGCAATTGTCTCAGCAATTGTGGAATCGAGTAAAGAGTCACTTGCCACTACCTTGTTCGTGCGAATGTCAAACGGCTTCGGTAGCTCGAAAGACAACTTCGCGCACCCGTCATCGCATGCTAAACTTGAGTAGCAATGGAAAAGACGCTTACGAAATCCCGCAGCTTCGAGGAAGCAGAGAGAGCCGACGGCAATTTCTACAAAAGGCTTACTCCCCAAGAGCGTCTGGCAATTCTCCTCGAACTCCTAAACCATGCCCCTGAGCAACGACTCGAAAGAGTTTATCGCGTTACTAAACTTCCACGGCGTTGAGTACCTGATCGTCGGAGCTCATAGACGCGACCCCGCTTTGATTTCCCCCACTTCGATCTCCCTCAAAGAAGATGGAATCTGGAAACCATGAATCCAGGAGATTTATTCACTTTCCTGGTTTCCTGGGTTCCTGATTAATGCTTTAACCCGCTCGGCAATCGCGGCGAGGACAGCAGCTTGCCAAATTCGCTCCACCGTTTCTCGGGATCAGTGCCGCTTCGTTTCTCGATGTAACGGCGCACCATGTCTTCCCCGAGATTATAGTTGATCACGTAGCTTCGGTAACGCTGGATGAATTTCACCCGCTGCTTAGCGCGCGCTGGTTCCATAACTGCATATTTTTGCAACCATTGCACCGCAGCGCTCTCGTCGATCTCGCCGTTGATCAATCTTCGCGCAGCCTTGTTTGTCGCGTAGTCGAGTTGCTTCATCAAATCCTGCACGGCGTAATATTCGTCTGCGCGCGATGCATCGATTCCCGCGGCGGGAAACAAGACTTCTTTCTCGAACTTCATTCGCTCGGTCTTAGTCGGGAACGCAACGTCCCGGCCGAAATTCGCCGTCCCTTCCGCGACGAGCGATTGCGGTGAAAAGAGCGCGTAAACCGAAAACTCCACCCAGCCGCGATCGCGGACCAGGTTCTTTTCCAGCAACGAATTGTAAACGTGATGAGCGGGATAACCTTCGTGCGCCGCGAGATCCACCGCGCGATCGATGAAGATGGGCAGATCGGTATTTACCTGAATCACACTGTGGAAATTGCCTTTGTACCAATTGTAACCGCCCCACGGCTTGTTGGTCACGTACTCGACGGTGAAACTCTCGTTAGGCGGAAGCGCAACGTGCGCCAGCGTCCGGGCGCGACATTCCTTGATCGCGAGTTGAAACACGACATCGAGTTTTTCCTTCGGAATCACAAACGGCTTCCGCCAATTCTCGTAGCGCTGCCAAAGCGGCCCGTCGCCAGGAATCCTTTCCTCAAGCTGTTTGATGATTTCGTCGAAGTGCGAATCCGGATAAGTCGGCGCGACGGCGTCGTAAAGCGCGCGCGATTCGTCGTCGAACTTTAATTTTTCGCCCTTCAACATCCGCACTCGCGCCGCCAGCGCGGAAATTTGTTTCTGCAAATATTCGCGCCGCAATTTGAGCATTTCATCGTCCGACGTTGCTGCGTCGGGAATTTTCGCCACGTTCGCGCTCAGCTCGGCGGCCTCTGCGCCGATCGCATCCAGCGATTTCTTTTCCTTCTCCGCCTGCGTCTTCCACTCAGGCGGTCCGTAGAACGCATCAACGTAATCCGGATCATGCTGCCCGAGAGCCAGCACGAGATGCACGTACCGCTCGGCGACAGCATTCATGGCGTCTGCCGCCCGCGCGCCGCCACTCGACATTAGGAAAATGCAAAGAACGAAGAGAAACAATATCCGACGCATACTACAGACTGGGTTAACCACGAATAAACACGAATTCATACGAAGCAGGTAGGGGCGATTGACCCTAATCGCCGGCCGTCAGCGCGTCGTCCCTCATCCAGCCGATAAATGATCAGGTAGGAACCGACTGGAAAGAATCGCGTGCTTGGCCTTTGTGGTAGTCTCGGCCCCATCTCCGGCGCATCAGCAAGCGATTCGGCTTGTGCGATCAATTTCAAACCAAATCGCTCGGCGGCTGCCGGATCGTCACGCGCAATATATCTTACGATCTGCTCGAGGTCAGTTCTGCTGCGTGCAGAAAAAATTACTTCCCAAGCCATGAGCGGACTGCCTGGCGAAGTTGATCGCCGTTGTAAGTTCGCCCTTCATCAATGTCCCGCTCAGCTTCGTCGAGTGACGCGATCAATCCAGCCCGCTCAGCTTCACTCAAAGCATGCAAACCGAATCGTCGAGCCAACAATCGCGATTCCAACGCCTCTCGCTCAGTCGCCGGCAACTTTTGAATCGCCTCTTCGATCTGCTCAATGCTCACGGGTGTCGAATTTACCGCGATGGGCGACTTCA
>QHOX01000370.1 GCA_003219465.1 Verrucomicrobiota bacterium
TGGGATATCGCTCATGTGAATTCCGCCGCAAACCACAATGCCCCCCTTGGCGAGCGCCTGCAGCGCCGCGGGCACGAGCGCGCCGACCGATGCAAAAATAATTGCCGCATCGAGTTTTTCGGGCGGCATTTCATCGGACCCACCAGCCCACTTCGCGCCCAACTTTCTCGCTGCTTGCTGTGACGTCTCGTCGCCCGGTCGAGTGAACGCGAAAATTTCCCGACCCTGGTAAAGCGCAATCTGCACGATCAAGTGCGCGGCGTTGCCAAAACCGTAAATGCCGAGCCGGCGTGCTTCCTCGGTCTTTCGATAGGAGCGATAACCGATCAGCCCAGCGCAAAGCAACGGTGCGACCTCAACATCGTCGTAGCGGTCAGGAAGATGGAAACAAAATCGCGCATCGGCGACGGTAAACTCCGCGTAGCCGCCGTCGATCGTGTAGCCCGTAAAACGCGCTCGATCACATAGATTCTCGCGGTTGGATCGACAATAAGCGCACTCTCCATCCGTCCAGCCGAGCCATGGAATACCCACGCGATCGCCGACAGAGAATCCTTTAACACCATCGGCGATCTCCTCGATGTGCCCGACGATTTGATGACCGGGTATCAGCGGCAGCTTCGGATCCGGCAGCTCGCCATCGACCACGTGGAGATCGGTCCGGCAAACCGCGCATGTGGCGATACGCACAAGCAGTTGACCCTTCGCCGGTTTTGGCTTTGGCACATCGCGGAGTTGCAGCGCGTGCTGCGGCTCTTCCAAAACCATCGCGCGCATGCTCTAAGCATAAATGACAAATGACGAATGACGAAGCCCGAAAGATTTCGCAAGCGGAATGTTTGCGCTAGGCCACACCGGCAGGCACTGGCTCGTCTACTTTGCCGTCACCGCGCGGCTCCAGTTCACCTTCATGATGCATGTGCGCACTCCGCAGAAACGGCACTCTGTCGAGAACGTGTTCCTGGAACCATTCGAGCCAGAGATAAATCACTGGCGTTACGAAGAGGGTGATCATTTGCGAGAAAATAAGGCCGCCGACAATGACAAGACCAAGTGGACGCCGCGCCGAAGCGTCGTGGCCGAACCCGAGGGCGAGCGGCACTGCGCCCATGAGAGCAGCGAAGGTAGTCATCATGATCGGGCGAAAACGCTCGAGACTGGCTTCGTGAATGGCCTCTCGCAGATTCAATCCCTCATCAATTCGTTTCAACGCGAAATCGACCACCAGGATTCCATTCTTCTTGACGATGCCGAGCAGAAGAAACAATCCGATGACGCTGTAGAGGGACAAGCTCGACCCAAAAATCCACAGGGTGAATAAACCACCGACAACGGCGGGCACGATCGCGGGAAAAAGGACCGTGATCGGATGGACATAACTTTCGTAAAGAATTCCGAGAATCACATACATGACGAAGATCGCGGCGATGAGCAGCAGCGGCAGCGATTTAAACAGTTGGCGAAAGACGAGCGCTTCCCCTTGGAAAGTGGCTTGCACACTCGGAATTTGCTGATGCACTTGTGCGAAGCTGTCTTCGATGAATTTCGTGGCATCACCGATCGCAACGTCTGGCAGGAGGTTGAAGTTGATGGTGACGCTTGTGAATTGGTTGAAGTGATTGACCGCCTGCGGACCAACGATCTGCTTGGTCGATGTGACCGCGCGCAGCGGCACGAGGTTGGCGACCGTGCCAGTAGTGGTCGCGATCGTTCCACCGCCTGCTCCGGTCGCGCTGAGATTGCCACCGGTATTGCTGCGCACGTAAAGATTATTGAGATCGGCCGGTTGGGCGCGCTCGCTGTCCTTCACTTCAAGAATTACCTGATATTGGTCCTCGGGCTGTTTGATCAAATAGACGTAGTTTTGGGAGTAAGCCGTGCGCAACAAACTTTGCACTGCAGAAGTAGAAACACCGTAGGTAGCAGCGCGCTCGCGATCGATATCGACGGTGAGATTCGGTGTGCTGTTGTAATAATCAGAGCGAACGGAAGCGAAGCCTTTGAAATCCTTCAGCTTCGTCATCAACTGATCGGCGGCGGCGTAAACGTCATCGGGCACAATGCCGCTGAGCGTATAGGCGTATTGCCCCTGCGTCTGACTGGTCGCGCCGACATTGATTTGGAGTACCGGGTTCGGTTGCAAAATGGCAATGATACCGGGAATAGAGCTGATCGATTTCTGCAATTGTGGGATGCACTGTTCAATTGGCGGGCGTTGACTTCTCGGTTTGAGAAAACCAAAAATCAATCCTTGCGATGACGACGTGCGAGCGGCG
>QHOX01000371.1 GCA_003219465.1 Verrucomicrobiota bacterium
GCCTGCCAATCGACGCCGTGCCCGATGTCACCAATGTGCAGGTGCAGATCAACACCGTTGCGCCCGGTTTTTCGCCGCTGGAAACTGAACAGCGCATCACTTTTCCAGTCGAGACAGCGATGGCGGGCCTCCCACGTCTCGACTTTACGCGCTCACTTTCTCGCTATGGATTGTCGCAAGTCACCGTCATTTTCAAAGACGGCACCGATATCTATTTCGCGCGTCAACTGATCAGCGAACGGATCACACAGATCAAAGATGAGCTGCCACCGGGCGTGACGATCCAGATGGGACCGATCAGCACCGCGCTTGGCGAGATTTACATGTGGTCAGTCGAAGCGAAGGAGGGCGCGAAGAACGAACAGGGGCAGACCTACACTAGCACCGATCTGCGTACGATTCAGGAATGGATCATCAAACCGCAACTACGCAATGTCCCGGGCGTAATCGAGGTCAATTCAATCGGTGGCTACGAGAAGCAGTACGATGTCACGCCGCGACCGGAGCTACTCGTTGGTTATTGATGCGCAACAATGCGAACGTCAGCGCCGGTTACATCGAGCGAAACGGTGAACAATATTTGATTCGAGTGCCAGGTCAGGTGGCCGGGATTGAAGATATCGAGCAGATTATTGTGGGCGGTGGCGACGGTGTTCCAATCCGCATTCGTGATGTCGCTGATGTCGGGCTCGGAAAGGAACTGCGAACCGGCGCGGCAACGCTCAACGGCAAGGAAACTGTCGTCGGAGTAGCGATGATGTTAATGGGCGAAAACTCGCGCGCGGTGGCGGACCGTGTGGATGCAGAGATGAAGGAGATCAGCCGCTCCCTGCCACCGGGCGTCTTCGCGCGCACGCTCTACAACCGGACCAAACTTGTGGACGCGACGATCGACACGGTGAAGAAGAATCTTTTTGAAGGCGCGCTCCTGGTAGTTGCGATCCTCTTCGCCTTGCTCGGGAATTGGCGCGCCGCAGTCATCACCACTTTTGTCATTCCGCTTTCCATGATGTTCGCGATCACCGGCATGGTGACGAACAAAGTGAGCGCGAACCTGATGAGTCTAGGCGCGCTCGACTTTGGTCTGATTGTCGATGGCGCTGTCATCATTGTCGAAAATTGCATGCGTCGCCTAACGAATGAGCAGGCGAGGCTCGGTCGGTTTCTCGCCCACGAGGAACGCCTGCGCACGGTGCGCGAAGCGACGAAGGAAGTGATCACGCCGAGCATTTTTGGCGCGATCATCATTATGGTGGTCTATCTGCCCATCCTCACGCTCCAGGGCGTGGAAGGAAAAATGTTCGTGCCGATGGCAGCAACGGTTTTGCTCGCGCTACTGGGCGCGATGATTTTTTCCCTCACCTTTGTTCCGGCCGCAATCGCCATTTGGCTGGGAAGGAAACTTGCGGAAAAGGAAAATGTTTTCATGCGAGCAGCGAAACGCTTTTACGTGCCGCTGCTGGATCGAGCATTGCAGAAACGCGGACTTATTCTGAGCGGTGCCGTAATCGTGCTGGCTCTCAGCTTTGCCTTGTTCACACGACTCGGCGGCGAATTCATCCCGACGCTCGATGAAGGCGACCTCGGTCTCGAAATCTACCGCGTCGTCGGCACGGGAATGGATCAGGCGGTGAAAATGCAAAAACCTTTCGAGGAAGCTTTGATCAGTCTTCCGGAGGTTGAGTTCGCATTCGGGCGCTTGGGAACAGCAGAAGTTGCGACCGACCCGATGTCCCCGAATCAAGGCGATGAATTCGTCATCCTAAAACCAGAGAAAGCATGGCCGAATCCGAAGAAGCCGAAGGCGCAATTGATCGAAGAAGTGGACGAAGCGGTTAAGCAAGTGGTCGGCACGGGTGTCGAGATCGAGCAGCCGGTCCAACTGCGCGCCAATGAACTGATCTCCGGAGTGAAAAGCGACATGGCGGTAAAAATTTTTGGCGACGATCTCGAATTGCTGACTGCAACCGCAGAAAAAATAAGAGGAGTGCTTGTCAAGATCCGCGGTGCAGTCGAGCCGAAAGTGCAGCAAGTCGAAGGTCTGCCGTTGCTCACCATCCAATTGAAACGCGACGAGCTCGCACGCTACGGACTAAGCGTGGGCGAAGTGCAGGACGTAGTGGAGATGGCGATTGGCGGGAAGAATGCCGGCGAAGTTTTTGAGGGCGATCGCCGCTTTCCTCTCGTCGTGCGTTTGCCAGAGGACTTGCGTACTGATCTTGATGCGCTCAGACACATTCCGCTCGCTCTGCCAAAGGGCGAACACGCCAATCAAACACTCAATCTTGCTTCTCCTGCGCCAGCGTTCATCACACTTGGCGACGTTGCGGATTTGCAAATGGCGCAAGTGCCCAACGAGATAGGTCGCGAGAACGGCAAACGCGTCGTCACCGTCACGAGCAACGTGCGCGGTCGCGATCTCAGCTCGTTTGTCGGCGAAGCGCAGCGTGCCGTGCGCGACAAAGTGCAAATTCCTCCGGGTTATTGGCTCGGCTGGGGCGGACAGTTCGAACAGCTGCAATCCGCAACAGCGCGTTTGAAAGTGGTCGTGCCCCTTGCACTGGCTTTGATTTTCGCGCTCCTCTTCATGGCCTTCGGTAATGCCAAAGACTCACTTCTCGTCTACACTGGCGTGCCGCTGGCCCTAACTGGCGGAATTCTCTCGCTTTGGTTGCGCGGTCTACCCTTTTCCATTTCCGCTGGTGTTGGTTTCATTGCGCTTTCCGGTGTCGCCGTCCTCAACGGCGTGGTCATGGTTTCTTTCATCTCGCGGCTTCGGAATGAGGGCCATCCACTCGAAGAAGCGATTCGCCTCGGCACGATTACTCGGCTTCGTCCCGTGCTCATGACGGCGCTCGTCGCGTCACTCGGATTTCTGCCCATGGCTCTGGCGCATGGTCGCGGTGCGGAAGTGCAACGTCCGCTCGCCACGGTTGTGATTGGCGGAATCATTTCGTCGACCGCGCTGACCTTGCTCGTCCTTCCAGTGCTTTATCGGACGTTCCACCGAAAAGAGCGAGCGCGCAGTGCTAGA
>QHOX01000380.1:0-1560 GCA_003219465.1 Verrucomicrobiota bacterium
ACTTTGCGGTGCTCTTTGAGAAACTCGTTGAGCAACATCGCGTTCACCGCCTCGTAGCGCACGGTAAAGACTCTCCCCTGGGCATCACGAGTCACTAAGTCGGGATTTACCTTTTCCACTTCTTCAGCCACGACGCCGAACTGCGGTGCACGCTCGGGATCAACTTCCGGTTTGTAGCGGAAGGTGACCGGTCTCAATGCCAGGACCGCTTCGCTTGCCTTCTCCATGGGTTTAATCTGATCTTTGAAACGTTGCGAGGAAGACGCCACGCCAAGTCGGCCCTTGTTGTTTACCACAACTGCCCCGCCAGCGATGGCTGACACACTGATGCCCGCGATAAAGGTGGCAGTCTGGGTTCCTACGGTTCCGATGCGGATGATTCCCGCCTCAGTTGCAATCCCGGGGTTGCCTATATCGATATTGTTGCTGCCGGTGGTGAGGTTGGAACCAGCGTGGGAACCGATGGCGACGTTGGAGGAACCGGTTGTGTTGCTTACCAGCGCATTCTGACCGAGGGCCGCGTTGTTGCTGCCAGAGCTGTTATTGGTGAGCGCTCCCTGGCCGCTGGCTGTGTTAAAGTTGCCAGTTGTATTGCTGTCGAGCGCTTGAAAACCGGTGGCCGTGTTGTTGAAGCCAATGGTGTTGCTTAAGAGCGCAGAATCGCCGTTAGCCGTGTTGTTGTTGCCGGTCGTGTTCAAAGCGAGCGCGTCAAAACCGGTGGCCGTGTTGTTGTTGCCGGTTGTATTGCTAAAGAGCGCATACTCGCTGATGGCTGTGTTGTCGCTGCCGGTGCTGTTGCTATCGAGGGCAAAAGTCCCGTTAGCCGTGTTGTCGTTGCCGGTGGTGTTGAAAGCGAGCACATCCCAGCCGGTGGCTGTATTACCGCTGCCGGTGGTGTTTCTGCTAAGCGCATTTTCACCGCTGGCTGTGTTGCCGCCGCCGGTTGTGTTAAAAACGAGTGCACCCGCGCCCGTGGCTGTATTAAAGCTGCCGGCTGTGTTATTGAGGAGCGCGGCGTCACCGGTGGCCGTGTTCTCGATGCCAATTGTATTACTTTGTAGCGCACTGAAACCAGTGGCCGTGTTGGCGTTGCCGTCTGTGTTACTAAGAAGTGCGTTAACACCGGTGGCCGTGTTGTCGATGCCGCTTGTGTTGCTAAAGAGCGCCTGAAAACCGATTGCCGTGTTGTCGGTGCCGGTTGTGTTGCTGTAGAGCGCGTCAAAACCGATGGCCGTGTTGCCGAGGCCTTGTGAGGTGTCGAGGTTGAACAGCGCATCCTCGCCCTCAGCGGTGTTGCCGCCAGGATAGCCTCCGTCTGGAGCCGGAGTAACAGCTCGCACCGTCGACGAAAGCGCAAACCAGGCGAGCGCGAGCGGGATTAGGAGGAAACCGTATCGCAAAGGCGACCGGCCGATCAATTTTACGTGTGGAGTTTTCATATTTTTTTCCTTTCGTTATGCGAGCGAACCGTTCGCTCGCTGTTACCCTGCGGAAAGAGGGTCAGGTGGAGCTCTTTTGGATGAGACGCCTAAACGACTTGGCGCGGGACCGATCTTGCGG
>QHOX01000380.1:1640-3710 GCA_003219465.1 Verrucomicrobiota bacterium
TTCGAGTTCCGCAAACGCCGTCAGCTTTTCATCCGCGCGCACAATGAAGCGTTGATTTTCGCTGCCGTTCTTTTCTTTTCCCAGCTGAGCCGCTTTAATTTGATTGCTCCCATCTCTAGAGGGGTGTGCGGGTTTTGAGTGTTAAAATTCCCGGGGTGGGAGGATGTCAGCCATAATAAACCGTCGTCACGTTAACATCACACGCCAATCTCTTTCCCTCGCGCGCGCGCGCGTAGGAAAGGTGATGGAACCACTTGATCTGGTCGCCGGTCTTTAACCTTTGCGTCCCGAACTGTTGAAGAACAGCATGAAGCCACCGTTTGCCCCGCTGACCGTGCCGGCGTTATTGATGAAGGTGCCACTGCCCGCGGTCGACGCGGTGAGTATCGCTGGTTTAGTCAAGGCTTACGCGCGCGCGCGTATGCGAGGCATGGGAGCGAAACATCTAACGAGAATAAGATCAGCTACCGCTGGCGAGAATTGCTTCAAGCTCGAGAAACGCTGCCAGCTTTTCGTCGGCCCTGACGATGAACCTGTTTCCGTCGCCGCGATGCGCGTTTGCTGTGAAAAGCACGCGACCAGCCGGATCAATGTGACATGAACAGCCTTACGACCAACCTTTCTCGCCAAGCTCAACCGTCCCGCCTGACGTAACGACGGTTCACCGAACCGCCTACGCGATTGAGATCAATCGCCCCTACTTCGCTTCTTTCGGCGCGCTCGATGCGAGTTCTTGGAAGCGCGGATCATTTCGAAGCGGATCGAACATCCGATCGAGCCGGAGCAGCGCAGGAGTGAGCGGCACGCCCACAGCCAGGGGGCCAGTATACGGTATCGAGAGTAGTTTCTGTAAAGCGGCGATGGCGCGGTCGGGCTCTCCTGTCTGCGCCGCCACTCGGGCGAGGATCTCGATCGGAAAGGGACCATTTAACGCGTCTTTCTCGATCGGATTCGCGGCCATGGCCCGCTCGGCCAGAGCCAACGCGGCGGCTTTGTCACCAAGGCCCATATTGGTCAGCGCGAGGTCTCCCATAAGCAGATAATTTTCTTCTGATTGTTCTTTGAGGAAAGATTCCAGTTCACTGCGCGCCTGTCGCCACGTTTCCTGGGCGGCGACATGATCGCCGGCGACTTCTTGCGCCCAGCCCAACCAAAAGCGCAGTTCGCCATTGTAAAAACCCAGTGCCGGATCAGGCTTGGTCAATGTTTCCTTTAGCCGAGGGATGATTTGTGCAGGGCGGCGCTCCAGGATTGCTTGGTAAACTTGTGTTTCCAAAGCGTTGGTGTCGTCGGCACCCGGGTGGAGCGGAGCGAGGAGCGCTGAGGCCCGCGGCAGGTCGCCCTCTGCTTGTGCGGTAGCCGCCTTTAACATAAGGGTATCGAGGTCGTCCGGTGTAATATTGAGAACCTGATCAAGCTTTCGCAGCGCTTCGGGGAAACGACGAACGGCGATATAGAAAAGTGCTTGCTGGGTGAGTAGGTTAACGTTGCGCGGGTCGAGCCGCTCGGCTTCGTTGAAATACGACTCGCTCCGGTCCCACTGGCCTCGCCTCCGCGCGACATAGGCCAGCAATTCAGGAATCCGGCTGCTAACGCACCGCAGTGTCGTAATCCTTTAGGCAGAAGTAGTGGTAAGCTCCCTTGGCCAATATAGCCTCGCCGAGGGTGGGCTGAAGCGTGACCGCGGTTTCGGCTGCCTGCTGTGCCTTTTCACGTAGAGCGAGCGTTGGTTGAAGACTCTGTGTGAGGTAGCCGAGCGCATCGACGTATGACAGCAGCGCCCAACCAAGCGCGAACTTCGGGTCCAACTTCACCGCTTCTCTGAGATATTTTTGCGCGCCAAGGGAGTTGGCGGGTGAGGTGCCAGGCTTCAGACTATAAGCCAGACCGCGCAGGTAGGCATCGTAGGCCTCAGCGTTGTCCGTCGGTTTGGCGGCGATGACTTGCTCTTCCCGGCCGCTCAGGTGCACACGCAACTGCTCAGCGATGGCTTTGGCCACCTCACTCTCGACCGAAAAGATGTCGGTCAGTTTGCGATCAAAGCTATCGGCCCAAAGATGGGAATCATTG
>QHOX01000018.1 GCA_003219465.1 Verrucomicrobiota bacterium
GAAGCCAGTGTGCTTGAGGCTCAGGATGTGCGAGAGGCGTTCCAGCGCCACGGGATTGTGAAATTGAAAGCCGATTGGACCAACGGCGATCCCGTGATCACAAAATTATTGCAGCACTTCGGTCGCCCGGGTGTTCCACTCTACGTGCTTTATCCCGCGAAAAACGAAGAGCCAATTGTTTTTCCGGAAGTGCTCACCAAAAGCATGATCCTGGACAAGCTTGAAACCGTCGCGCGCCGGGTCGCCTCGCAATAATTCGGCCGCGGGCTTTCGCGAGCACCGTGGGACATGCGCCGGAAATCGAGCCGCTTCACGTTGAAATTTTTCCGACCGCGACGATTGTTTTCCTCGAAGAACTTTAAACGTCTCAGCAACTCTGTTTTCTAACAACTCATATGAAGATGAAACTACTCTTAACCGCCCTTACATCATTGATCGGAACCGCAGTCTTTGCCGCTGATGCGCCGCCGGTTGGAAGCGCCGCGCCCGATTTTTCGCTCATAGACGCGAAAGGCAAGACGCATTCGCTGTCGCAGTACAAAGGGAAGTACGTCGTGCTGGAATGGTTTAATCCACAGTGCCCGTTCGTGAAAAAGCATTACGGCGGCGGCAATATGCAAAACCTGCAGAAAGAGTTCACTGACAAAGGCGTTGTCTGGCTGACCATCGATTCCAATGCGCCCGGGACGGAGGGAAATCTGACGCCGGAAGATGCGCAAAAGATCGCGACTTCGTGGAAGACGCATGAGACCGCGCTACTGCTGGATCCCGAAGGCAACGCAGGCCGCGCTTACGGCGCGAAGAACACGCCGAACATGGTCATCATCAATCCAGACGGGAAAATCATTTACCGCGGCGCAATTGACAGCAAAGCCACCCCAAACCCGTCGGACATCCCGAGTTCTACGAACTACGTGAAGGCGGCGCTGGATCAATCGTTGTCAGGCAAGTCCGTTAGCACGCCGGAGACGAAGCCGTACGGTTGCTCGGTCAAATACAAATCCTCGTAGAGCTGTAGCGGGTTCCAATCCCGTGGCTTGTGTTGCAAACAAACGGCGTAGTCGAGTTCCAGCCGGCCTGCTATATCCCATCTAACCTGGACCCGGCCATTTTCCTTTGGGGATGGCCCGCATGCTGAAACGGCCTACCGCGGGATGCAAAAGATACCGCGCAGCCTGCGGATCATTCTGTACCAGGCTTGTAGCCGGTGATTCGGACGACTGAAACGTCTTCGAAATGGCTTACCAGCCCTGGCGTAGCAATCGTTTCAGTCTTTCCTTGTTCCGCGTGATCCAGCAAAAACGCTGCAACCTGTTGGTTCCACCAATAGGTGTACGCCCCGCCCCACCATCGAGTTGGCATTTCGGACGGCGGGGGCGGCAACGGAGTTGGCCCGGGTGGCGCATCCTTTGACCGTTCGATGGGAATGCTTCCCACCAACCAAACGTCGTGACCGGTCGTCAGAGTGTTGTTAATCGCATTTAACACAGGACTCATCGCGTCCGGTTGGTTCATTTCCGCCATCACCAGATCGATGCGATATACGTCGCGTGAATCGATCGGAGGTACACTCAGCCATTGAGCTTGGCCGCGGTAATACCGGTTAAACGTGACACCCTCCCATACGTCCTGGACCACGATGAGGTCACGTGCTGAGGCGTTCTGGCTGAGAAAAGCCGCAACCAGATCTAAATTGCTCCGACGGGTGTGTGCTTCCGCCCACGCCGGCCCGGCGTTTAATATCATCATGCCCAGCAGAAAACCAATGCGCACCAAGCCCCAGGGACGGAGCGCTGGCCAGCTCGCGGTTAAGATGCCATCGAGGGAAACAGCCCACAGAACTAAGATTTCCACGTAATGCCATGGCTGCATGAAATACTGCACTTTCAGCAGGAACCCAGTATACCCGATGGTCCCCAGAACCACGCTGGTGACACAAAACAGCGCCAGGTCGGACCGCTGCCGATCGGTTGAGGCAACTTCCGCGTTCGGCGTTTGGCGCACAGGCGGCCGTTGCATTATGACGGCGACTATCGCGCCCGCCAACGACAGCCCAATCCAAATCCAGATCTGCGAGCCATAGGGCGCGTCAGGGTTGGCACTGCTCCACGTAGCCAAAGCGTTCCCGAGTCCCGTCCAAAGAGTTGCGGCTTCAAAGAATGGCGAACTCCAAAACGACAGAAATTCCGAACCCTGATGCATGACCGGCAAATAAATGAAGAAAGATGCGCCCGCCACCAAACCGATGCCTGCCATCGCCCAAGCTACTTTCCATCGCTTCCGTCGAATTGCGATCAGCGCTCCCGCGGCCAGCATTGCCCCGAGAAAAATCACGCCATAATAGATACATTGAACAAACAGCAGGCAGATAAAACCGGCTGATAGGATCCGCGACTGCGACGGAGATTCCAGTACCCGCCAGATCGTGCCGAAACTGAGCACCAGCAGGCAACCCGCCAGACCGTAGGCGCGATTTGCTCCCACGACAAAAATGAGCGCGGGCAAACCACCGAGCAACGCGATACTCAAGGTGGGAGCGCGTCCCCCAAACCAACGCTGGCACAGCCACAGCGAGGTCAGAAAGAACAAACCGACACCCAACCCCAGAATACGGATGCCCATATCGCTGTCGATCAGTCCCAACACGCCGCATCCTCGCACCAGCAGCGGCCAGAGTAGCGGACATGATTCAAAACGCAGGTTGTGCCAGATGTCTCGGAGCGATGGCATGTGCGCCAGATTGAAGGTGGCAGCTTCATCACGCCAAAACGGTCCGGCATACATCGCCGTCAGCACCAGCAGCATGACCGAGAAGGCGGTACCGATGAGCGCTGCCACGGTTTCTATTCCAGGTTTCGGTATTCGCTTCGACGACATGCGCCTTGAGCTTGAGCGACAGACCTGTCGTCCGTCAATTAGCGACTCGGAACGGGTCCGCAATCTGTCCACTCGATTTGGGTACTAGATCGCCAGCAATAGTTTTTTAATCTTTTTCAGCTTGCTTGGCGTTTTTCCGGATGATGTCGCGAAAATTTCCTGACGACCGTAACCTGCAAAAGCTTTCAAGCCGACGGTCGAAGCGACCTCCGCCTTTGTTCGTAGTGTCGCGACCCAAAATGCGTAAATGCGTTTGTTTGTGAATGGCTCCGGAAGGGTTGGCTTCAGGTGCGTTCTCACGGACAAAACGGTTTGCGTTGCCAAAGAGTTCTTTTGAGAATCGCACTATGGAAATCGCAAAAACCCTCTCGAGGCGTCGGATTCCGGATCGGCGACAAATCGAATGGATGATCGGTATCCTGATTACGGTTGCGGCCGTGTATTTGCACTGGGTGAACTTTCGCTCAGCCGGGGCTCTGTGGCGCGACGAAGCCGGCGTCGTGCGTATCGCCACGCTCCCCACCCTTCCTGAAATGTGGTCCAACCTTGGACACGAGTCTTGTCCGATTCTATTTCCCGCACTGCTTCACACTTGGTCCTCACTTGTCGGTAGTAGTGACACGGCATTCCGCGTATTCGGCTTTGTCGTTGGTCTATTGCTGCTTGGCGCTGTGTGGTTAAACGGTTGGCTGTTCCACCGCTCCGCACCTTTGGTTGCACTCAGTCTGCTAGCGTTGAACGCAAGCGTTGTGCGCTGGGCCGATTCCCTCCGCGCCTACGGCCTGGCCAGTGTGCTGATGCTTCTCGCGCTCGCGACAGGCTGGCGTTTCGCCCGAAAATCGAAGCTGAAATGGTTGCTTTTAGCCAGCCTGGTAGCGGTGATCAGCGTGCAATGCCTGTTTCAAAATTCGTTTCTTTTGCTTGCCGTTTGCGCCGCTGCCGCTGCGGTGAGGGTGCGCAGGCGAGATTTCAAAAACGCGCTGATCGCGCTGACGATCGGCATGCCGGCGGCAGTGTCTCTCCTGCCGTATGGCGCGATGATTCGCGGAGCACAGGGCTGGTCGGTGTTGTCACAGATTGGTTTCGTGCCGCCACTGATATGGACGAATCTTTCGCTCGCATTGGCGCCAACACTTGGCTGGTTGCGCTGGATATGGATCGCTCTGGCAGTTTTTGCGATCGCGCGCTGCGTGATTCACATTTTCCCGGATGCGGTAGAAGACGACGCTGACGCAGCCGCCTTCTTCGCCGGAACCGCTTTGATCGCGGGGCTGATTGCTTTTTTCGTTTTTTTGTGGGTCGCGAAAATGCCGACGCAAGTCTGGTATTTTCTGCCGCTGACAACGTTTACGGCAGTCTGTATCGATGCCGCGGTCGCGAACTGGCCCGGGCACTGGCAATTCTGGCGCTGCGCACTCGCGATTCTCGCACTCGTTAGTCTGCCAGGTGCGCGTGAACTTGCCATGTATCGACAGACGAATATGGACCTTGTGGCCAAGCTTCTGCGCGAGCGCGCCGACGCGCGTGATCTCATCATCGTCCATCCATGGACGTTTGGTGTTTCTTTTGATCGTCAGTATTCTGGCGGTCCGGCGCCATGGACCACAATTCCGCCGCTAACGGATCATCGGTTTCATCGTTACGATTTGTTGAAAGCGAAGATGGTCTTGGAAAATCCCGCCCAACCGGTGTTTGACCAAGTGGCAGCGACGCTTCGCGCAGGGAATCGTGTGTGGTTGGTGGGAGACATTCCGCTGAGCCAAACACCGTCGCCGCAAATCCAGCCCGCGCCGAATAATCCATGGGGATGGCTGGATGATCCTTACTCTGACGTTTGGGGCGCACAGGTCGGCTACTTCATCGCGATGCACGCCACCCATGGCGATGTCGTCCCGGTGCTATCGTCAAATCCGGTGAGCCCGCTCGAGAACGTCCAGGTGGCGGTGGTTGGTGGCTGGCAGGACTCTTCCTCGGTGCCAACTGATTCTAAAGACAAAATTTCGACGCAAAAATGACGAGACCGGAAACGGATAACCCTCGTGTCTTCGGCGAATCAAAGGCACTTACAGATACCAGAGAGCGCATTCTGATTTGGCTCCTGTGCATCGCGGCGGCTCTCCACATTTTTATTTTCTCAGCCGCGTTCCCATTCTTTAGCAACGTTGATGAGTATCTGCACTTTGATCTCATCACACAGTATTCGCGCGGCCAATTGCCGCATAGCTTCAACCGGCTTAATGAAGAGGCTCTCGACTGGATCGTTCTGTACGCTTCGCCGGAATTCCTTTCTGCCCCTGAGAAGTTTCAAAACAGAAAATTCCCCACGCCGTTATGGAAACAATCGGGCCCCGAGGTCGAGCCGGAGATAGCGGCGACGAGAGCTGCATGGAGCAACCAAGTTAATTTTGAGGCTTCCCAACCGCCGCTCTATTACGGGTTGGCAAGTGTGTGGTGGTCGATTGGAAAGCAGCTTGGATTTGCGGAGCTCCAATCGTTGTATTGGATTCGATTCCTGAATATTCCACTGATCGCAATTGTCGTGTGGCTCGGCTACCTGACTGCACGCACAATTGCGCCCGAGCGCGCGGAGGTGCGTTTAGGTGTGCCGCTCCTGCTTGCTTTCATTCCTCAGAATGTTTTCTACACAATTAACAACGACGTGTTGTCGCCTGTATGTTTTGGGGTGCTGTTCCTGCTAATGTTGCAATGGCTGCAAGCGGACACCCACTCGGTGTGGCTTGGAGTAGCCACAGGATTGGCTATTGCCGCGACGTATCTGACAAAACTCTCAAACGTGCCATTCATGGGAGTCGCGTTGCTAGTGATCATTTTAGAACCGCGGCGAATCACGTGGCGAACGCCCGGAAGAGAATTGGCGGCGCTGGCCGCTCTCCTGGTCTTTGCCGCGATTCCAATTAGCAGTTGGATGGCATGGAACAAAGTGCACTTCGGCGACCTGACCGGATCCACAGCGAAAGTTGGTTTACTCGGTTGGAGCCAAAAACCTTTGGCTAATTGGTGGCAACATCCAATTTTCACGCCGGGTGGTTTTTGGGTGTTTTGGTCGAGCCTGATTGAGAGCTTTTGGCGTGGCGAGCTTACTTGGCACGGCCGTTTTTTGAATTGGGGATTTGTTGATTGGTTTTTTGTCATATCATCGTTGGCTTTGTTGTTCTCGGCGATGTGCGGAGTTGCAAGCCGATCCGCGCTTTCAACATTCCAACGTCAGGCAATCGGCAGCGCGATCTTAGTGTGGCTGGCGGGAATCTTCTTTCTAGCGGTGCTGTCAATTCAGTTCGATTTTGGCGAATCCACCGGGCCAACGCGCGATCACCCGTACTTTACTGCCGGGCGTCTGCTGAGTGGAGCGTTGATCCCATTTGCAGTGATGTACGTGTCCGGTATCTCGTTACTACTGCGTCGAGCAAAGGTTGCGGTCTTGTCACTATCGATAATTGTGGCAATTGTCGCAGTTACTGCTGTATCAGAAATCGCCGTTAACCACGTTGTGTTCGCGAGCGAACACAATTGGTTTCATCGCTAACACATGCGGTCCGGTACCCGCACCATCCTTCTCGGCGTCAGCGTCCTTCTTATTGTAGTGGCAGTAAGGGCTCCGCTGCTACCCATTCCACTTGAACGTGATGAAGGTGAATACGCGTATATCGCGTGGCGCCTGGGACATAATGAATTGCCCTATCGCGATTGGTTTGACCAAAAGCCGCCAGCCGTCTTTTACGTTTATCGTCTAGCGCTAATGCTGCCGTTCGAGCCCATTCGAGCGATTCATTTCGTTGCCCTGCTGTTCTCGGCAACATCTGCGTGTGCGCTCTTTTTTCTTGGACTGCGATTTATGAGCCGTTTTTGGGCGTGGGTGGCGGCAGCCCTGTTTGCGCTCTTAGCCGCCGATCCATTGGTGCAAGGAACAGCAGCGAACACGGAGCTCTTCATGTTGTGCCCGCTCATCCTCTCGCAGATTGCTTTTGTGACCGCGGTAAACAGGCAGACAAAGACTGTTTTGTTTATGTTGCTCGCAGGCGCTCTGACGGGAGTCGCCTTGATGTTCAAGCAGGTGGCGATCGTGAATTGGCTCCTTATCACCGCACTTTATCCGGTATTCGTCCGGGGAGAAAACAGATGGCGCGCTACAATTTCATTCGCCGCCTGGTCGGCGATGGGCCTGCTAACGGTATTGGGCTTCGTGGTTCTGTACTTCTTCGCCCATGGTGGCTTGCGCGATTTTGTGGAGAATGTCTTCACACATAACTTGCAATACATCGGTGTTGTTCCGGTGTCTTCACGATTTGAATACTGCTGGGGGACACTTACAACGCTCGCCCGAAGCCAGGCGATAGTGTGGTTGTCTGCGGCCGCGGGTTTGCTTGGGCTCTTCAAATCAGGAAAGGTCACATGGTCTGCGCTGCTGACAGGCTGGCTCATCACGAGCTTAATCGGTGCAAGTGCGAGCGGATATTTCTTTCCACATTATTTCCAGCAACTGCTTCCGCCGCTCGCGCTGGCTGCTGCCGCCGGAGCGGACCGATTGCCTTCCGCCAGGCTTTTGAGATTTCTGCCGCGCGCGAGCACACGTGCGGTACTCGTTACTGTGCTGGCAATCTTGCCTGCCGTGACGCTTTGGGCGTTTTTGTTTCGGTATACTCCTGCGGAAGCGGTGAGAAGAATCTACCCTGGCGATTTTTTTGCCGAGATGCCTCACTTTGCGCAGCGAATCGAAGAAGTAACACCTCAAAACAAACCGGTATTCATCTTTGGCTCTGAACCGGAGTTGCTATTCTACGCGCATCGACGTTCGGCGACGCGATATATCTTTCTTTTTCCGCTGTACGGGCCCTATGGCGATGCACGTGAAAAGCAATTAGCGGCCGCGGCGGAGGTCGAACGTGCTGAGCCTCCAACAGTCGTCTATGTTCCCAATCTTCTCTTTTTCACCCCGGGCACGGACCAATACTTCACACATTGGAGTCGCTCCTACATGGACCAGAATTTTTACGTCGACACATTACTGATCGCAGACGAATCGGGCAGGGCTCAAATGTTGAACGTCGCAAGCGGAGTTCGAGCCGATGTCTCCCAGGCGAGAGAGGAAGTAATCGGCGCAATATTAATGAGGCAATCCCCCGCGGCGCCATAAAAGGACATAATGGCCATACTTAAGAACTGCGGCACATCTGGTCGTACCTTCGCGGCTCAAGTGCAAACCGCGGGATCGGATCTGTAGTTTAGCAACGCCATCTGCGCACGCACAGTTCGTTGCTACACTACGCCGCGTTTCCTCGGTGACATCCGTGCCACCCATCGCAAAACGGGTAGTGGCATCAATCGAGCGAGAAGCATCAACAGCTTCATCGCGAACCCAGGAATTATTAGCGGCCGGTCTGCTTCGAGTGCTGCGAGCGCATCGCGCACGACCTGTTCGACTGTAACAACGAGGAAGTTTGGACCGATGTCCGGCTGCACTCCTTCCCGCTTGGCGACTTGCTGGAATTCCGTTACCACAGGACCGGGGCAAAGCGCGCATACGCTTACCCCCGTTCCGCGGAGCTCGGCTCTAAGCGCTTCAGAGAAACTTGTCACATACGCCTTCGTGGCGGCGTAAACAGCGGAGCCGGGGATCGGGAGAAAGCCAGCCGACGAGCTAACGTTGAGAATGGCACCGCGGTGCTGTGCGATCATTCGCGGAAGCAAATGACGAGTAACCAACGTTAGCGTCGTGACGTTTACGACCGTCATTTCCTTATTCCGATCGGCATCGCTCTCCGCAAACGGACCGCTGTCGCCGAGTCCGGCGTTATTGATCAAGAGATCGACTTCGAGTTTCTCGCGATCGAGCAGTTCCAGAAAAGCCTGCAACTGCGCAAGATCAGCGAGATCGACTTTTCGAATGTGAACAAGAAGCTTCGGATGCTCTCGCCGCAGTTGATCAGCCAGCTCGACCAGCCTTTCATCACGTCGTGCGACCAAAATCATCGAGCGGGCACGACCGGCGAGTTGACGTGCAAACTCACGACCGATGCCGGCCGAAGCACCTGTGATTAGTGCATTACAATCGTCGAGTTTCATTGTGGAGCTCGCCTATACAAGGATTCCAGCTCGCGCTTTGTCAATGGGCGCCAATGTCCGCGCGGCAGGTCGCCAAGCCGAAGATTAGCGATGCGGACGCGAATGAGATCTTTGACGCGATAACCAACGGCTTCGAACATACGGCGAATCTGGCGATTTATTCCCTGTCGCAGAACAACGCGCAAGCGGACGGGCGACACGGAGTGGAGTCGCGCAATCCTTGCTCGCTCACCGTCGAGAAAAATTCCGCGTAGCAATTTCGACGCAAGTTCGGGGTCCCACGGGCGATCCAGCGTCACTCCGTATTCCTTCTCAATTCTGTAACGTGGATGCGTTAGGTTCTGTGCGAGATCTCCATCACTGGTGAGAAGAAGCAGCCCTTCGGTTTGTGCGTCCAGGCGCCCAATGTTGAACAACCGCGAGA
>QHOX01000169.1 GCA_003219465.1 Verrucomicrobiota bacterium
GGCAATGGGTGCATTGGTGATGCTGCTGGCTGTCCAACTATTGGTGCTGGGATCGTATCTCCCGCCAGTATTCAAATAGTTGAACGACGGGTCTTGGCCGCCCCAGACGATCATTTCGCTGGCAGTCCAGACTGCCGTGTGATAGACTCTGGGAGAAGGAGGATTCGTCGTGCTGGTGGCTGTCCAACTGTCGGTACCCGGATCATATCTCCCGCCGGTGTTGCTTAGTATGCCGAGGCCTACAACTCCACCCCACACAATCATTTCACTACCGGTCCACACTGCCGTGTGATCCGCTCGGCCAGAGGGCGCGTTGGTGGTGCTGGTGGGTGTCCAACTATCCGTGCTGGGGTCGTATCTCCCGCCGACGTTAAAAAAGGTGCTGCCGTTCCATCCGCCCCAGACGATCATCTCGCTACCAGTCCAGACCGCGGTGTGATCGGCTCGGGCAGAGGGCCCGTTGTTGGTGCTGGTGGCCGCCCATGTGTCATCGATGCAGACGCCCAAGGGAGTCGATATTGCGGGAAGCTGGTAGGGGCGGTTCACCCTCCTTCGCTCTGCTACGGCGCGGCAGGTCTGAACCGCCTTTAGCCACGCGACTCTCGTTGGCCTCGCGCGATCTTCCTTGTTCAACTCCGTGACTAAACGCTGCGCCAAGACCGGTCTGGCCAGGCACTCAGCGATCACAAGCGGATCATCGCCGAGGGCCTGAAAGATTTCGCGCAGCACTTCGGGCTGTTTCGTGTGACTGGCGATCCGCTCCATCTCGGCCTGGAGTTGGTCAGGGGTGATCGGTCTTTGCCAGTAATCCTCCAGCACTTGCGAATCGCGCAGATAATCTTGCACTTTCTTTTTGATCTGCGCCTGCGACATCACCGCATCGAGCGATGGCTTGGAATCGTGGCGCTCTTTTGGCCAGATGCGGTGGCGCCAGTAAACTTCTTCGATGGCACGCTGGTAGGCCACGCGATCGGCGAACGTCAGCGTTGGATCCCTTTGGGGCACAGACGCAGCCACGGATGAGGCGCTCTCGGGTCCATTCCCGCCGAAGGCGGGATTATCCTGCGGAGCTGGAACCTTCGAAGTATGGTTAGGCAGGCTGATGGCTGAGGAAAGGGCGACAACCACGCATAAAAAAAGGAGCGCGGCCGCGCTCCAGCGAAGAATGTAACCGTCAATTTTGCTTTTCGTTTTCACAGTTCTAGAGGTTCCGTTCTGGATTCACTGATGTTCTCCGGAGTCTGGGGGGCGAAGTTTTGGAATTTCTTCCGGAATCGGAAGAATTTTTAGTCCGACGCGAGATTACTGGGGAGGTCAAGAGCGCGCAGTTTAACAAACCGGCACCTTCCCACAAGCATTAATTTTATGTCTCCTGCGGAACTAGCTGCGAGGGATCATTCGCCCTGCAATAGTTTAGCCGACCGTGCCTTACGGGATGCGCCTACGACTTTAGCGCGAAGCAGATTACCCAGCGCTTTCGTATCGGTCACCAGTGCTTGGCAGGTGAAATTTTCTATAAGGCTAACGTTGGCTTGCGCCGCGGCTTTCGAATTGCACCTGACGAAAAATTCATCGTCGTTGAAGACGTCGTCACGCGCGGTAGCCGCGTGCAGGAAACAATCGATATCGTCTATGCCTGCAGCGGCTTCGCCTCCGCAGTCTGCGTAATTGTCGATCACACAGGCGAAAGTAAACCGGATTTCGGCTTTCCGTTCGTTAGGTTAATCGAAATGAACCTCGAAACTTTTCCTGCTGAAACTCTGCCGCTAGAACCTCGTTAATCTTTACTGCCCGTTCGCGTCAGTCAGTACCCAAGTACTCCACAGGGGCCCCTCGGAAAAGCCGCCACCAAACATGATCATGCGGTTGTTCACGCTGTCGATTCCGCCATTGTTCCAACGGGTAGCTGCAACTGGTTTCTGCTGGCCCGAAGGCGATAGTTTCGTCCATGTAGATGTGCCCCCGATTCCATTGGCGTGCGAAAGCACCCAACTGTCGTTGAGCGCTTTATTCCTTGCGCTGCCACCGAAGATTGTCATTGTGTTGCTGCTCGATTCGTAGATGGCAAAAGTGGCCTGTCGATTGGAAGGGGCACCAGGGGCACCTTGCGGAACAAGGTTAGTCCACACCGGCGTTCCGCCAGTTCCGTTCGCATGTGATAAAGCCCAAACTGCGTTGGTCAGTCCACAAGTTGTACCAAGGAGCCCGGTCCCGCCAAAAACAGTCAGGACGTTGTTGGCGGAGTCGTAAACAGCGGTTGAGAAATACTGTCCTGGCGGCGGCCCCCCGGTCGTCGAGAGCTGGGTCCAGTTCGGCGTACCGCCTAAGCCATTGGCATGGCTTAGCACCCAAACATCAGAAAAGGTGCCACAGCCGTTGCCACCGCCATTCTGGCCGGCCCAAACAATCATTGAATTAGTAGTGGGATCGTAGACGGCTTGATGACCCTGTCGCGCCGGTGGTGGTCCGCCAGTCGGAAAGAGTTGTGTCCAGGTCGGGGTTCCGCCTATTCCGTTTGCATTGCTTAACACCCACACGTTGTCGGCAATTGGAAGGCAGCCGTTCGATGTAGGAACCGCGCCGCACCCGCCATAAATAATCATGCGATTGTTCGCCGCGTCGTACACTGCCGAATGGTCGCTGCGCACCTGCGGAGAGCCACTAGGAATCAGATTGCTCCACGCGCCAGTGCCACCTAACCCGTTGGCATTGGTTTCTACCCAGACATCATTCAAACGCGGGTCCCCCGCGGCTGCGTCATCAGACAACCCTGCGAACAGAATGATCCGATTCGACGAGGGATCGTACACTGAAGTCGACCCGCTGCGAAACAAAGGGAACGTCAAACCACTGGGACCCAACAGCGTCCAGCTAGGATTGGCTGCGGCTATTAGAGCCAAAAAACTGCTGGCAAACAGCACAATACTTGAAATCAACCTTGCATGTTTCATAATTTTTTATTTCCTAACGTGTTTTGTTTAGTTTCTTTCATCACTCCTATCCGGAATTTGCAGGGCGAAGTTCTGAAAAATCTTCCGAGAGATCAGAAAAATTTTCTTGGTCCGCCGTTTGATCGTGGATAGTTAGCCGTTTCTTTCTCCGGGTTGCGAGTGAAACAGTTTGGGAACGGTTTGAAACAGTTTGGAACAGAATGGTTCCAACGAGCGGTATCTAACCACTTAAAGCCTCTGCGCGTACTGACTCAAGGACGCCCGGAGATGCGCCTTGGCTTCGAACACCGTTGTCTCCGCGCGATCGAATGCTTTGCGGTTGATCAAATCGGTGCCGATTTGCTCGGCAACCAGTTGCCAATCGACTACCACTAAGTCGGCGGCGACATCGGGGATTTGTGCAAAGGGAATGCTCACCGGGCCGCCGGTTAATGCCACTCTCGCGCGACTCATCAGTTTGGCGAGCGTTTCCGGCGTCCGAAAAGCAAACAGTGCCGCAGCCAGTGATGGGAAAATGATTCCGCGGTGTTTATCTCCGGCAAGTGAGTTGAGGAAATCGCCTAGCCGCTGATCGCCGTTGCCTCTAAACTCGTACGCGAGTCCTTCCTCCTCGATTAAAGTTTTCAGCAGCTCTTCCTTTGCTGCTGATGTTTCAACTCCGCGAACAATCACTATCGATGTGATTGCGTCGTTTACGCGCCAATCATGCAAGATCGACCTGATGGCCGACTCGCGTTGCACTTCGTATCGGCAGCGGATTGACGGAAACCAGCGATCACTTATGCCGATCACGTGAACACCGCCATCTTTGAGTCGGGGCACGACTTCTTTCGCCACGCGGTCGGGTTGATGCCACAGAACAGTATCGAAATCGTACTTGTCTATCCTGGAGAGAACCCTTTCACTTTCGTTTCGATCGTAAAACGCCGTTGCGACGGCAAAACCACGAGCGCGAAGTTCGCGCCTAGTGCGAATAAAAAACGTGCGGCAATCCTGAAGCGTGACGAAGGAGGACGTGAGCGCTGGCATTCCAATAAAGCCGAGCACGCTCAGATGCCGCCCACCGCTGAGGCCTTGCAGGAGTGTCCTCGATCCGCGAACACTGACCAGGATTCCCTCCTCTTCGAGTTGGTCATAAACTCGCGATACAGTGGAAATGGGGACAGCAAAGTGGTGAGCTACCTCTCTTATCGGATAAAAGATCTTCGGTTCTTCCTGCTGGTTTGCGATCGCAATGCCACGCAAAATTTCAAGCAACCGCGCTCCCTTGTGCTCCTGTGCCTTGAAAATCTGCCACGCTGGAAGACGTGGAAGACCTCGCGCCATTTTCTTCCTAGCCATGATGGACACTCGGCCCTCGGAGAGACCGAAGCGGGGGATAGCGGCGCTGCAAATCATGTAACCGTTGGGTTTTGCTCCTCGCTTTCACGTGTTTCGTCTCGTTATTCTTCTCCGGAATTTGCCCGGCGAAGTTCTCGAAAAGTGTGAGAATTTTTCAGAAAGGACCAAGCGGTGATGAACACTCAATCGGTGGTTTCCGTGAGCGTGTTCGCCGCCGGAATTTGCGAGACACTGTTCGAATCTTGCGCCGGTTCAGGCTGAGTCGGCCGATGCATGTGAATTTTCGTAACCTTAGAGGTTTGTTCTGGGGTTCACTAATGCTCTCCGGGTTTTTTTGGGGGGCGAAGTTCTTGAAAATCATCCGGAAACCGGGAAAATCCTCACTTTGGTCCACAGTTTGGTCGAGAATAGTGGACGCGCCCAAGTGCTGTCTATCGGGGAAGGTTCCCGATTCACTGTAGGATGATGTCCTACAAATAGAGTGCAGGCGTCGTAGGCGGTTACTTCGACAGAAGTTCGCGAAGCTGTTTCGGATCGGTTACCGGCGCTTTGCAGGTGAAATTTTCGCAGACGTATGCGGCTGATTTGCCTTCAACCGGCGACATCGAGCGGACGGCTTCATTTTTCTCGCCCAGATCTTTCTGGCCTTCACCACCGTCCGCAAGTAGCAGAATTGTCATCGGAAGAAAATGCCGATGCACTTCGTTGACCAGCGCTTTGGTTTCGGGCGCATCCTTTTTCCCGGCGATAACAATCTGGCGCGGCTTGCTTAACGAGTAATCGAGCGCAACCAGCAGTTGCGGCATGGCGCTGGGAAAATGCGAAAGCGTGGTGGCAAATGCGCCGATTGTTTTTTTTGCGCGGTCCGACATGCTCTGCTCGTTTCGGATCTGCGATAACCGCAGAAGATTCAGCGCGGCCACGGAACTCGCGGCCGGCTCGGCGCCGTCGTTATCGTCTTTCATCCGAAGAAACACACTCTCGTCTTTGCCGCTCGTGCTAAAGAAGCCGCCGTTCTTTTCGTCGAAAAACAGGCGGTCCTGTGTCTCCTGCAACTCGTTTGCAAATCTCAGCCACTCGACATCAAACGAGGCTTCGTAAAGATCGAGGAGACCCTGGATGACGAACGCGTAGTCGTCGGCGAACGCTTCGACGTCGCTGCGACCCTCACGATAATTGCGGTATAGAATTTTGCGTGAGGGATCGGACAGGTTCGCCCGCAGAAAATTCGCGGCGCGCGTCGCGATTTCCAGGTAGCGGGAATCGTTGAGCACTTGCGCCGCACGCGCATAAGCAGAGATCATCAGACCATTCCAGGCAGCGATTATCTTGTCGTCCAAGTGCGGCCGAGGGCGTGTGCTGCGAAGGACAAATAGTTTCTGCCGGCTCTTCGCCAGCGAGTCGCGAATTTCCTGTTCGCTTTTTTTAAGACGCTCTGCCGTCTCGGCAATCGTATGGCGTTCGATTAAAATGTTTTTCCCGCGGAATTCATCGTGCGGATCGCTTCCTTCCGGGGTGTTGCCGTGCGCTTGGACGCCGTAATGGAAATCGAAAACCTCGGTCGAATCTCCGAGCGCATCATCGATCTCTTTCTTCGTCCACACATAGAATGCGCCTTCGGCGGTCTTGCTGTGGCCGGGATCGCCGATCCCGGCTACAACGGGGCTGTCGGCGTCCTCGGCTGAGAAAAAGCCGCCTTCTTTGGACGTCATGTCGCGAGCGACGTAATCGAGTATGTCGCGCGCGACCGCTTCGTATTGCTTATCCTTTGTGATTTGGAACGCGTCGAGATAGGCGAGCGCGAGCTCCGCCTGGTCGTAAAGCATTTTCTCGAAGTGCGGCACGTGCCAGTAACGATCAACCGAGTAACGATGAAACCCTCCGCCGATGTGATCGTGCATTCCGCCTGCAGCCATTTTTCGCAGCGTGAACAGCGCCATGTTGAGAGCGTGTTTACCGGCATCGCTTTTGGGATCGCGTGCGTAGAAGCGCGTCAGGAAATTAAGCGTGACTGGCCGCGGAAATTTTGGCGCGTTACCGAAGCCGCCTTCCTTCGGGTCATAACTGCGATCGAGCTGACGGTAGGCAGCATCCGCAACTGAGCCGTCGATCTTTCCTTCCACCGGTGCGGCTGATTGAGACTCGCGCAGCGCCTCAACGATTTTGCTGCCTTGCTCGACAATTTTGTCATGATCTTCCTTCCAGGCTGTTGCGATACGCTCCAGGACTTTTTTGAATGCTGGCTGACCGTATCGCTCTTCCGGCGGAAAATACGTCCCGCCAACAAATGGCTTCAGGTCCGGCGTCAACCAAACACTCATCGGCCAGCCGCCGCCGCCTGTGGTCGCTTGAACAAAGGACATGTAAACGCGGTCAACGTCCGGACGCTCTTCGCGGTCGACCTTAATGTTGACGAACTGGCGATTCATGATCGCGGCCACTTCTTCATTCTCGAATGATTCATGCGCCATGACGTGACACCAGTGACACGTGGAATATCCGACCGAGAGAAAGATCGGTTTATTCTCCCGCCGCGCCTTCGCGAACGCTTCCTCGCCCCACGGATACCAATCCACCGGATTGTGCGCGTGCTGGAGAAGGTATGGCGACTTCTCGTGCGCTAGCCGGTTCGTGTGCTCGCTCATTTTTGTTGCGGCGTTGTCTGAGCGCTGCGCATCCACCGGTGTCCGGCCAGCGTCGTTATGATTTGCTGTCACCAAGCAAACTAACGCCAGAATGCCAAAGCGGAAGCGAGTTATCATGCTGCGCGAAGTTGAACCGTTAAACCGCAAAGCCGATGTAACAGTGTAACGATGTAACGAATCACGCATTTTCGTCATTCGTTATTGATTCGGCATTCGGCATTCGGCATTCGTCATTCGTGGACACCACACATCTCATTCTTCTTTTCGTCGCCATCGGAGTAATCGCATTGCTTTACTCGTCGGTCGGTCATGCCGGTGCGTCAGGTTACATCGCAACGATGACGTTGTTTGGAATCGCGCCCACCGTCATTCGTCCAACTGCGCTTGTGCTTAACATTTTGGTCGCATCCATCGGAACATTCCAGTTTTGGCGAGCCGGGTATTTCTCGTGGAAGTTGTTTTGGCCGTTTGCGCTGCTCTCTATCCCAGCAGCGTATCTCGGTGGTTATTTGCAGCCATCCGCTTCGGTCCTGAAGATTCTAATCGGTGTTGTGCTGCTGTTCTCCGCGGCGCGACTGCTGGTTCGCCGGAGCGACCCGCTGCAAACGTTTCCTCCAACGCAACCGGTCGCCATAGCCGTGGGCGCAGCGCTCGGATTCCTCGCAGGATTAACCGGAACTGGAGGCGGAATTTTTCTCACGCCGGTCCTGCTTTTTTGTCGGTGGGCTCATATTCGGCAAGCCGCCGCCGTCTCGGCGCTGTTCATTTGGGTGAACTCGATCGCCGGGCTGGTTGGCTACTTCACAAAAACCCGCACGATTCCTTCGCTCGGATTCATTCTCGCAGCGGCAGCAATTATCGGCGGCATCATCGGCTCGCATCTGGGGAGCAGGCGTTTCGCCGTGCGAGTGATTTCGCTTTGCCTCGCGACAGTGCTGGTCATCGCGGGAATCAAATTGATCTTCACGAGGTAGAGCGCCGCGACCGTCTGTGCTTAGCGCTAAAGGCGCGATGTTATTGTTCAGTCTGGGGCAATGGCCCCAGGACCCGAAAATCTCACACTCACCGAGCGCTGAAGGGGCGCTTCAATATCGCTGATTGTTCTAATCTGCAAATTTGACTCGCACTTTCAGCGCTCGTCGTGGTCTTCCATTTCATCCTGGGGCGTTGCCCCAGGCTGGAATTGAGGCTGCGCCTTCGGCGCTAAACTGGCCCATCAAGCGTCTGGGCGGTTCAGGTGAACCCTTACCTACCTGACGGTCACCTTCAGTTTCGGGGCAGTGTCTGGCGACCACGGATTCGCTTTGTAATCGGAAGCGACGATCTCGTCCGCGTATCGCCCCAAAAGGTGACAAAGCGCTGCAACGTCCAGCCCGTGATGCCACGGTGCGAAGTTCGCCAAATTTCTCTGCGCTAGCCGGAACAGACGCACGGCGGGAGGCAAGCGCCTGCTGTGCTTGGCGTGCGATGGATGTTCGAAGCGTTTTTGCAGATGAACAAACGCGCCGGCCGCCTGTATCAACCCTTTGAAGAAGTCGGCCTCGCCCGATTCGGTTTTGAGCCAAAGCTGCTCGAGGACGTCGTGCGCTTTGTAGTACCGCTGTTCGTTCCAGCAACGAAAAAACGCGCGGTAACACGGGTGTTTTTCCACGTCTCCTTGGTCCGACTGCAAATCTTCCCCAGTCGCTTCGGCCAGCCACTGTGAAATCCTCTCGCGTTTGTTCATCGGGAGCTTTAACTTGGTTGCAGCTCACAGGATGAGCAAACCACCAATCACCAACTCTTCTGAAGGACCTTGGCACGCCTCCCCTGTCCTTCGCACCGGAGAGGCCACGCAAGGCGAGTGGGGGTTGGTGCCGCAAAAATGAGTGCGCCTACTCTGGCCGTTGTGCTGGGCGCTCTCGCCATTTTGATCTTCTGCTCCGCGCTGTTTTCCAGAGTGGAGACAGCGCTCTCTTTGCTGAAGCCGCATCAGCTGCGCCGTCTTGAAGAGAATCATGCGGGGCTTACGAATTTCATACAACTTTTCCGAGAAAATCCGCGCCGCGTTTTGAATGTGCTGCTGCTGGGCGACGGATTAGTCAACGTGCTTCTGGTCATATTGTGTCTCTTTTTTCTGTGGAAGGGCCCGCTGGCAGGGCGCGTTCCGCAATGGTTGGCCGGCATCCTGATCTTCGCCGTCGTGGTGTTGCTGTGCGACCTGGTGCCGAAACTGGTGGCGCTCGCGGCGCCCTCGAAGCTTTCGGCCATCGGCGCTTTCACATTGCAAATCGCGATGCCGTTCCTCGATCGCATCGGCCGCGGACTCGAGTCGGTGAGCGATTATGTGATCGATCGTTTCACGCCAGCGCATCTCCGCACTCGACCGCGCTTAAGCGACGAGGAATTGGGGACACTGCTTCAAATCGGTGAAGAGGAAGGCACATTGTACCAGGGCGAAGCCGAAATGATCCAGGAAATCATCAAGCTGGGCGATAAAACGGCAAAGGATTGTATGACGCCGCGCGTGGACAGCTTCATGCTGCCGGATGATTTAACTAACGAGGAAGTAATGGCGCGTTTGAAGGAGAAACGACATCGGCGTGTCCCCGTGTATGCCGATACACCTGATCAAATCCTCGGCATCATCGACGTAAAACTTTTCCTGCTCGATCCGTCGGAGCATTACACCGAGAAACTGATCGCGCCGTCGTTTATCCCGGAGACGATGCGCGCGCTAGAACTGCTCAAGCTTTTTCTCACTCATCCCCAGGGCATGGGCGTGGTGGTTGACGAATTTGGCGGCACGGAAGGAATCATCACCATGGAGAATATCATCGAGGAAATTCTCAGCGACACCGTGCCGCGGGACGGTTTGGAGTTTTACATCGAGCCGCTCGGCAACGGCAAATTTCTCGTGAGCGGCAACGCGCGTCTCGATGATTTGAGCGAACATCTCGGCTTTCAAATTGACGCCGATGGCATCGACACGATCGGCGGATTTGTTTTTACGCGGCTGGGTTATGTGCCGTCTTCCGGAACGAAACTCGAGATTCCGGGCCTTGTGATCACTGTCCGTCATGCCGCGCGCAAGAGAATCGAAGAAGTCCTGCTGGAGAAGACCACAAACGCATTCGAGGAGGCGGCATGACAGTCGCAATCATCATGATTGTCGGCTGCTGGATCATTTCGTTTTTCTTTAACGGAATCGAAAGCGGCCTGCTGTCGATCGATCCAGTGCGATTGCGGCAAAATGTGAAGCGCCGGGTGCCGGCGGCTTTGCAGTTGAATCGCCTGCTCAAACGCCCCGAACGCTTATTGGCGACCGTTCTGCTCATCACGAATGCGGCGGACATAGTGGCTCTGCTCTTGCTGACAAGCCAACTGGTTTGGTCGTACGGCTATGCCGGGTTCTTCTTTGCGTTGGTCATCGCACTTCCGGTTTATCTGTTTTTCTTGTCGGTGCTCCCTAAAGCCTTGTTCCGGCGATTTCCGTTTCGAGCGCTGGTACGGCTTGCCGGTGTGCTCGAATTCACGTCGATCCTATTTTCGCCGCTCCTCGAACTCGGCGCGCGACTAGGTAAGCTACTTCTGGCAGGGCACGCCGGGAAACGGGGCCGACTTTTTGCCGCGCGCGAGGAACTGAAACAGATCACCACACAGAGCGAACGAGAGGGTGCTCTTACTTCAACCGAGCGTGCAATGATTCACAGTGTCGTGGACTTTCGCGGCTCTAAAGTCCGCGACGTCATGTTGCCCTCGGGGAAAGTTGTCGCGCTACAGTCGAGCGCGTCAACACAGGAAGCGCTCGAGCTTAGCGCCGCTACGGGTCTCGATCGTTTGCCGGTGCTTGCACCCAATGGCCAACCAGCCGGGCTGGTCAACGTTCCGGACATCCTGCTTGACCCAAACGGAAACAAGCCGCTCGGCGAATATGTGCGGCGCATTGTGACAACTACGGACGATGAGCCCGCCTATCGCGTCATGCAGCAACTGCGCGCTGCGCGGCTCGGTCTGGCGGCTGTCGTCGATCGCAAGAACAATTTTCGCGGGATCGTTGCCGTCGAGGATCTGATTCGCCGCCTCGTTTCTGCGGGCAACGCTTAGCGCAAGCAGATCTATTGACGCCCAGTAGCCACGGCCCTCTGGGCCGTTCGTGGTAGGGTGCGTCACTCCCGTGCGCGTCGATCATGTGAATCCCTAGCGGCGGGCAGAGGACTGCCCGCCCTACCAATCGGGCTGCGTTTCCGTAAAATGACGTCGGCCTCAATCGCGTCGCGCCAGGAGTTGGTCTTCATCGCCCAGAATCCGGGCGCAACTTACCAGCGCGACGTGCGAGAAAGCCTGCGGAAAATTTCCCAGCTGACGTTTTGCGCGCGGATCGTATTCTTCCGAGAGCAGCCCAAGATCGTTGCGTACATCGAGCAACCGCTCGAACAATTCTCGTGCTTCTTTTTTTCGGCCGAGTAAATGCCAGCAATCCGCCAGCCAAAAGGAACAGGGAAGAAATACCCCCTCGTCGCCGGGCAACCCGTCGACGCCGCATTCCTGTGGTCGATAACGCAGCACGAAGCCGTCTTGCATTAGCTCGCGTTCAATCGCTTCAACTGTACTCTTGACGCGCTGGTCGCTGACCGGGAGAAACCCAGCGAGCGGCATTGTAAGGAGGCTCGCATCCAATGCATCGGACCCATAAACCTGTGTGAAAGCTTTCTTCTTCGCGTTGTAGCCGCGCTCGCAAACTTGGGCATGAATTTGGTCACGAATTTTTTGCCAGCGACCAAAGTGCTCGTATGCCGCGCACTCGCAGTTCTCGACCATTTTAATCGCGCGGTCGAACGCCAACCACGCCATCATTTTCGAGTGCGTAAACTGCTGGCGGCCACCACGAACCTCCCAGATGCCTTCGTCTGGTTCTTGCCAGTGCGACTCCAGGAATTTCATTATCGAGACCATGAGCGCCCAATCAGGTCCGGTCATTTTGATTCCGGCAAGATGACCCTGCCACGCCGCGGCCAACACCTCGCCATAAACGTCGAGCTGAAACTGCGTTGACGCTGCGTTACCGACGCGTACCGGCCGGGAGTCTTCATATCCCGATAGCCACGGAATTTCGTATTCGAGGAGACGGCGTTCGCCGCGCACGCCGTAGATCGTTTGCATTTGTGCCGGACTGCCCGCGATAGCACGCAGCAGCCATTGCCGCCAGGATGTGGCTTCCTCGACATAGCCGGCGCCCATCAACACCAACAAAATGAGTGCCGCGTCTCGCAGCCAACAGTAGCGATAATCCCAGTTGCGGACGCCTCCTATTTGTTCGGGTAATGAAGTGGTGAGCGCGGCAACGAGACCGCCAGTCGGCGCATAGGTCAGCCCCTTCAGCGTGATCAGTGAGCGCACGATCGCGTCGCGCCATTTGCCTTTGGTCTGAAATCGTTTCGCCCAATCTGTCCAGAATACCTCCGTGTCGCGCAATGCATGCTCGGGATTGATCTTTCTTGGCGGATCTGTGTGAGAAGCGAACCACGTTAACACAAATGGAATGCGGTCGCCTTTTGCCACGGTGAATTCAGCCACCGTGGTTAAATCTTTTCCGCACGTTTCAACCGGCGTTCGCAAGATTAACGCATCGGGCCCCGCGATTGCTTCGAGTCCGTCGAAACGCTTACGCCTCCGCACCCACGGCACAATGAACCCGTAATCGAAGCGGATGATCAGCTCCATCTCCATCAACACTTCGCCGCGTAAGCCTTCCACGATGCGGACGATGTCCGGGTTCTCGCCGCGGGGCGGCATAAAGTCGATCAGCCGCACAGCGCCGTTTGCTGTCTCCAGTTCTGTCTCCAGGATCAGCGTCTCGCCGCGATAACGGCGACGCGTTGCTGTGACTTCCTCTTTTGGAAAAAATCGCCAGTGCCCATTTTCCTTTTCGCCAAGCAACGACGCAAAACACGCTGGCGAATCGAATCGAGGAAAGCAAAGCCAATCCACGCAGCCGTCGCGACTCACCAGCGCGCCAGTTTGAGTGTCGCTGATAAACCCGTAGTCCTCGATCTTTGTAGTTGCCTGCGCCATTCTGATTCTGGCTCTTACTCTGCCTCTTATTCTTATTCGTAATCCTATCGTTTCTCGGTGCTGTAGCCTGTGTTGTCTCAGAGCATAGCTTCTGCGCATCTCGAGAATCCGCTGGGGACAGCGGACCCTACAACGTCTTGCTCTCCTGCTCTTGCTGCTGGTCCTCGGCCAGCCTCGCGATCTCCGCGCGGGTTAACCGAAACACTGTCCATTCGTGCATCGGCTTAGCACCAAGCGCGCGATAGAATTTGATCGCCGGTTCATTCCAATCGAGCACAGCCCATTCCATTCGACCACAGTCGCGATCACGCGCAATGTTCGCCAGCTCCACGAGCAACGCGCGACCATAACCATTTCCTCGCTTATCCGGTTTCACGAACAAATCTTCGAGATAAAGTCCGGGCTGCCCGAGCCAGGTGGAAAAATTATAAAAATAAACCGCAAATCCTACCGGTGAGTCTCCTTCAAACGCGAGCAGCACTTCCGCCGCCGGTTTTTCGCCGAACAAAACATCCACAAGCTGTTCCTCCGTCGCAGTGACTTGCTCCGGCTCACGTTCATACGTCGCCAAATCGCGGATGAGTTGCAGGATAACCGGGACATCCTCGAGACGCGCTGGGCGAATTTTGAAATCAGGAACCTGTTCCATGTGGTAAACCTCCGTCTCAGATAGCATTAACCACGAATGGACACTAATTCACACGAATGTTTTCCCGCGGTGAACTCGACGCCGCTTTCCCGGTCAGTGCCGTGGAATTCCTTAACATTCTACAAGAAGTCTCGACATTTTTTGCGATCCAAACAAAAATCGTCGCTCCACGAGGAGGCTCAACTATGAGGGATAGCAAGATAGCATTGGTCTGCGTCATGAAAGAACATCTTAATCGAGGCGCGTTTTACCTGGTTTTATTGATTGGCATATGCCTGATCCCATTGCATTCGCGCAGCGAACGATCTGGCGCGCTCCCGCAAACATCATCACTGTGACCAATCTAAATGACAGCGGCCCCGGCTCATTGCGCCAGGCACTCGCTGATGCCAGTGAGGGCGATACCATCAACTTCGCAGTAAGCGGGACCATTAGTTTGACGAGCGGCGAACTCGTAATTGATAAAAGCGTCACCATCAGCGGCCAGCCACAGTCCATCACGGTGACGCGGTCTTCACAGACGCAATTCCGTATTTTCCATGTGATGCCCGGTCATGATGTGACAATAGACAGCCTCTATATCACCGGCGGGGACCCCAATTTGGGTTCCTATGGGGGCGCCGTGCTAAATGACCACGCGGGCCTGACTATTTCCAACTGTTCCCTAACGACCAACAGCTCGACCTACGGCGGTGCGATCTCTAGCGATAGTAGCGGGGGCAGCGCCACTCTGGCAGTTCTTAACAGCAGTATCATCGGCAACTATGTCGTTTTTTTCTGGGGGAGGCATCTACGACAACGGGGGCACGCTCACGATCACCAACAGCGCCGTGAGCAACAACACCGCGGCGTACAGCGACAACCAGTTTGCTGTCGGCGACGGCGGAGGCATCTACAACAGCGGGGGCACGCTGACGATCACCAACAGCACCGTGAACAACAACCTCGCTGGCGTGACTGATCCTTGGGTCGTGGGTACTGGCGGCGGCATCTATAGCTCAGGCCCGCTGACGATCACCAACAGCACCATCAGCGGTAACCAAGGCTACCTCGCTGGCGGCGGCATCGCCGGCGGCGTGACGATCACCAGCAGCACCATCAGCGGCAACACAGCTAATGGCGAACATGATGGGCAGCCATGGGGCCACGGCGGCGGGATCTCGGGCACCGTAATACTCACTAACAGTACTGTTATCGGCAACTATGCTATCTTGTCTGGTGGCGGTATCGCTGGCGGCGGCACTATCACGAATAGCACTCTTAGCGGCAACAACGGCGGTGGCATTTCTGTCACCGGCACGCTAGAGATTGGGAACAGCATTCTCAATGCGTCGGGCCCTAACATCTCTAACAATGGAGGCACGGTCACGTCGCAGGGATACAATGTCTGTAGTGACGATGGCGGCGGTTTTTTGAACGGCCCGGGGGACCAGGTCAATACCGATCCCCTGCTTGGCCCATTGCAGGATAACGGGGGGCCGACATTTACCTATGAATTGTTGACCGGCTGCCCGGCCATTGACGCAGGCGAGCCGAACTTCACCCCACCGCCTTACTACGATCAACGCGGCCCCGATTTCTGGCGCATGCGCAATGGACGCATCGATGTCGGCTCATTTGAAGTGCAGGCAGGAAGCGGCAACTCCCACAGCAACAACAACGCCCACGGCAACTCCGACGCCGACGCCTACGCCGACGCCATGCACCGGAAGATGCACACCCACACCGAGGCCGCGCCCCAGCCCTGCGCCCCGCCCGTAACCGCGGTGAGACACAGTATCCAGTGATTCGTGATCGGTACTCGTTGATCATCGTTCTTGACACGAAGACAGCAGGAGATGGTAGAAGGAACCCGGGAAATTATTAAAGACCGACGTATGAAGTTTTCCGTCTTCGCTATTGTCGGTGTTTGGTTGTGGAGCGCAGTTGTTCCAGCAGACGCGCAGGTGAACGTGACCCAATTTCACAATCACGAGTCGCGGGACGGCCTTTACATTGATTCCGCATTCACCCAGGGCGCTGCCGCGAATCTGACGCGCGACCTGAACTTCGACGGCACGATTGTTGGCAATGCTTACGCCCAGCCTCTTTACATCGAGGGCGGCCTGAAGGGCAAAGCGATGATCATTATGGCGACGGAATCGAATAATGTGTACGCGCTCGACGCTGTAGATGGCAGCATTATCTGGCAGCGAAATGTGGGCGAGCCGGTGTCGGCAGAAGATCTTATATGCACCAAACTTGATCCCATGGGCATCACTGGCACGCCCATTGTCGATCTCGGTTCACGCGCGCTCTTTTTCGATGCAATGATCACCCCCGATGGCGGTGAGACAAAAAAACATCTGCTCTTTTCTCTCAACGTGGACACCGGCGACGTTAATCTAGGCTGGCCCATTGATGTAGAAGCGACAGCTTCATATAACGGCGTTGACTTCATTGCGGCGATCCAACAGCAACGGCCAGCACTCGGCATCGTGGGCAACATTCTTTATGTTGGCTATGGGAGTATGATGGATTGCAGTCCCTATCATGGCTGGCTCGTGGGCGTGCCGATAGACAATCCGGCCAAGGTAACAGCATGGGCCGCGGCCACCAAAACACACGGCGGTGCCATATGGGGAGTCGGCGGCATCGCTAGCGATGGGAAGAACCCGTTTGTTACCACTGGTAACACCTTCAGTCCCCCAGATTGGCAAGATGGGGAAGCAGTGATTCGCTTCCTGCCTGGCCCGATCTTTAGTGGCTCGCCCGCCGATTACTGGGTGCCTGAAGACTGGCTCACTCTGGACAGTTTCGACTGGGATCTGGGCAGCTCAGGCCCATTGCTGGTGGACGTGCCCGTTGCAACGCCTTCGCATCTCGTAGTCACCTTGGGTAAGGACCGCAGGATGAATGTGGTTAATCGAGACAACCTTGGCGGCATCAGCGCGCCCGTAGCCGTATCTATCGTGGCCGACACTACTATCATTCAGGCAGCCGTCACCTATCGGACCAAACAGGACACCTACGTCGCGTTCCGCGCGAACAACGACGGCAACACCGTCCTCTCCGCCCGGCGCATTACTGCGACCAATCCGCCAACGATCGCCACCGGTTGGGATGTGAACCGCGGTGCCGGCGGTTGCGGTTCTCCTTTTGTCACCTCCACTGACGGGACCAATAACATGATTGTCTGGGTGGTCGGCACGGAGGATCATGCTACTGAAGGGGACCAGCGGTTACACGGTTATGATGGCAACACTGGCGCCGTTGTTTACGACGGCGGCGGGTCAAATGAAGTGATGGCGGGAACACACTACTACAGCACTACTGGTATTGTAGCGCGAGGGCACATCTACGTCGCGGGCGACAATAAGGTATATGCCTTTGCCGCACCCGAACCGACGCCCACGCCTACTCCGACGCCCACACCTAGGCCTACTCCGACTCCGCGGCCTCGACCTACTCCGGCACCGCGCCCGTAGCTTCGCCTATGAAAAAGAAACGCACTGCTCAGTCCGGCTTATTCAGTCTGCGCCCACTACTCGCTCTGTTTTTCTGCGCTGCCGCAGTCTATTCAATGTTTGTCACCGAAACGCTCCCGGCTTTCTTTCGTTCTGAAGCGCCAGCGAGGATTCCTCAAAGGACGTTGACGTTTGCGGAGCGTGTAGGCTATCAGCGAGCCATTGAGGAAGTTTACTGGCGTCATCGCATCTGGCCAAGGGAGCGTCCCGATCCCAAGCCGCCCCTAGATACCGTTATGTCTCAGGCGCACCTCGAAAGAAAAGTCCATGACTATCTGCGCAAATCACAAGCGCTACAGGATTACTGGCAACAGCCGATTACTTCCGAGCAGTTACAGGCAGAAATGAATCGGATGGCGAAGCATACGAAACAGCCCGAAGTGCTGCGGGAACTCTTCCAAGCGCTGGGCAACGATCCGTTAGTAATCGCTGAGTGCCTGGCGAGATCAACGCTTGCGGAGCGCCTGTTTACGTCTGCCCTGGCTTACCGTGATGTCAGCTGGGCCGAGAGCCAACGAACTCGTCCTCGGAAAGCAGTTAGACCATTCTCGAGTTATACTCTTCCGCCGATAGCGACCGCATTGAATCCGGAAGGCACATGCTTTGACGCGTGGCGAGCTACAAGTACCACCAATGCGCCCGACGCACGAGTAAACCACACGGCGGTCTGGACCGGGAGTGAGATGATCGTTTGGGGTGGCTATGGTACTCAAGATTTCTTTTTGAATACCGGTGGAAGATACAATCCTACGACTGATACCTGGACGTCGACCGACTTCATCAACGCACCTTCTGCACGAGGTTCTCACACCGCGGTGTGGACGGGCAGTGAAATGATCATCTGGGGTGGTGTTAATAACGGCGGCTACTTGGATACGGGCGGGAGATATAATCCCAGCAGCGACAGCTGGGTAGTCACCGGCACCGCCAGTGCGCCGGAAGCCCGAGAGATTCACACGAGTGTCTGGACTGGGAGTGAAATGATCGTATGGGGTGGTTTTTCTGCTGGTGGGACAGTGAACACCGGCGGGAGATATAACCCCAACTCGGATAGTTGGACAGCTACCAGCACAACGAATGCGCCAATTGGCCGCTTGTCTCACACCGCTGTGTGGACGAGCAGTGAGATGCTCGTATGGGGAGGGTATTATTGGGACGGTAACTATCATTATTTACAAAGCGGAGGGAGATACAATACCAGCACCGACCGCTGGGTGGCCACCAGCACCACCAACGCGCCTGAGGCCCGATGCTCTCACACAGCAGTGTGGACTGGCATTGATATGATCGTCTGGGGTGGATACGACGGTAGCAGCTTGTGGAACACCGGAGGGAAATACAATCCCCTGACGAATAGTTGGACAACAACGGACACTACCAGCGCACCTGCTGGCCGACAGCTTCACACGGCAGTCTGGAGCGGCAGTGAAATGATTGTCTGGGGGAACCGATGTTAGCGGCAACGTGAGGACCGGAGGAAGATACGACCCAGGTACGGATAGCTGGACAGCTACTACCACGATCGAAGCGCCATCTGCCCGTTCTTACCATACGGCAGTGTGGACCGGGAGTGAAATGATTGTGTGGGGAGGGCTGAGCAGCCTAGGCTTTTCGAACACTGGCGGGAGATACTGCGGGAAATATCCACCGCCTACGCCTACACCGTCCCCAACACCGACGATTGTCGTCACTAACACAAACGACAGCGGCCCAGGTTGATTGCGTCAGGCGCTCGTCGATGCCAACGACGGTGACGTAATTGGTTTTGCAGTCACAGCCACAATTGGATTGACCAGCGGCGAACTTTTAGTAACCAAAAACATCACAATCTCAGGACCAGGCGCTGAGAACCTCGCGGTGAATGGTAATACGAAAAGTACCGTATTTCACGTCTCTCCTGGTGAAACCGTGACCATTTCCGGCCTGACCATCATCAACGGCTATACTACTGACTCTGGCGGCGGCATCCATAATGATCATGCAACGCTAACACTCAATAATTGTACTGTTACCGCCAACCAGGGTGGCGGCATGTACAATGATGGGGTGTATCCGGGTAGTCCCCCGGGCGCGCTGTTGGAGATAAATAATTGTTCAGTTACGGACAACTCCGGCCGGGGCATCTACAACAACGCCGAAGGAGGCGGTGCTGCTACGCTGGTGATAGCCGACAGCATCCTCAGCAACAACTCCGGCAACGCCATTAACAGCCATGGCTGGAACTGCATATTTTGCGGAAACGGCATCGCAACGGTTCAAATCACCAACAGTTCGATTAGGGATAATCCGGGAGGTGCGATCTATAGCGACACTGGTGGATATTGCTGCTCCGTCACTGTGTCAATCACTGGCAGCGCTATTAGTGGAAATGCGGGAGCTGGAGTATATAACTCTACTTTATCAACTACATCGCTCAGTAATAGTACCATCAGCGGGAATTCTGGAGGCGGTATTTACAGCGATCTCGGAACCGCAACAGGGGGAGCATACGTTGATAATAGCACCATGAGCGATAACGGCGTGGAGATTTACGCCGGTTACAATGGCACATATATCGAAAACACTATCTTCAACGTGAGCCCTGGAGGACACAGTATTGTCAGCGACTTCGGCCCAGTCACCTCAAACGGCTATAACATCAGCAGCGATGATGGCGGGGGCTATTTGAGCGGTTCGGGAGATCAAATCAATACCGATCCACTGTTAGGCGCTTTGCAGGACAACGGCGGCCCTACATTCACACACGAGCTATTGCCTGGCAGCCCGGCCATTAATGCGGGCGATCCGAATTTTGTCGGCCCACCTGACTGCGATCAACGCGGCCCAAATTACTATCGGATAAGAGGCGACCGGATTGACGTCGGCTCGTTTGAAGTGCAAAACCCCCCTCCACCTTCTCCAACCCCTACCGCCACGCCAACTCCGAGACCTACACCAACTCCGCGGTCACGCCCTACCGCGCGACCCCGCCCGTAGCCTAGGCGATTGAGGTTAATCGCCCCTACCCTAGCGCGCGGCTGAGTCGCTTCAGACCTTCGGCGAACATCTCCGTGTTGACGCCCATCCCGATGCGAAAATGATCAGGCATTTCAAAAAAGCGGCCCGGAACTGCGGAGGTGTCGAATTCCGCTCGCAGGCGCTCCAGAAAAGCGTCGGTGTTCCCGCTGAGTAATCGTGGGAATGACGTGGTGCCCCAGTTCGCCTCGACCGCACACAACCTCGACTGTTGTCTAAGAAAATCGCGAAGCGATTTGCGATCGGCTTCGACGATCCGGCGGGCTCGTTCGCGAAGGAGATCGAGATGGTTGAACGCAGCGACGCTGAGGAGTTCGCCCGGATAAACCGGTGTGGCACTGTAGAGATCGTTCAGGCGGCGCATTTTCCATGCAACATCAGGGTGCGCCAGCACCCAGCCACATCGGAGGCCGCTCACGCCATATACTTTCGTCAAACTGCTGGTCACCACGAACTCCGGCCCGAGATGGTATGATGTCCGTGGCGTGTCCTCGTAAACCGCGTCCAGATAAACTTCATCGACCAAAACGAGAGCGCCGATGCTGCGCGCGATGTCGCCGATCTTCCGCAGAACAGTTTCGGGCGTGAGCACGCTCGTTGGGTTATGAAGATTCGTGATGATGATGAGCCGCGTCTCCGACGTGACACTGCGGCGAACCTCATCTGGATCGACGGCCCAGCCATTTTCTTCAACGCGTCGGAAGCGTTTCACGTTCGCTTGAAGATACTCCGCCACATCGAGAATTGGGCCATACGCCGGATGCTCGATCAAAACTTCGTCGCCGGGTTCGATGATGGCTGCCATGGCGAGATGATTCGCCATGGATGTGCCCGCGGATTCCACCACGCAATCGGGATCGACTCCGTGATGCGCGGCGATCGCTTCCTGCAACGGCGCGTAGCCGTAGCTGTTGTCCCCGTTGATTTCGAACTCCTCCAAATTCACTGGAAGTTCGCGAAGAGGAAAGTGCGCCACGCCGCTCGTTGCGAGATTAAATCGCGCGCGGCTCAGCGTCTTCGACCAATGCATGTAATCGGAATGCTTGTGTCTCATGACAGCGATGGAAGTGAATCTGGAAACCAGGAAATCAGGAAAAGCATTTGGAACATGGTTCTTGGATTCGTGGCTTTCAGATTAAATTTCCAACATGGCTGGCGTTCTCTAAGTTAGCGCTGCGTTTGCGCGTCCGGATCTCTTCCAAAAATAATACACCGGGAGCGCAGCCAGCATGATGCATAGCGCGATCGCGCTATTGCGAGGTGAGGCGATGATTGCGCTAAGGACAATGCCCGCGCACGATAACACGAATAATATCGTCGTGAACGGATGACCGGGGACGCGGTACGTAACGGAGTCTGATCCGATTCGGCGCCGGCGTAAAACGAACAGCGCTGCGGCCGTCATTCCGAAAAATATGAAATCGACCGTGACCTCGAAATTTAGAATCTCGCCGTAGGTGCCCGAACAGGCGATGACGATTGCGGCGAACCCCTGAAGAATAATTGCGACTACCGGCGCCTCTGATTTTCCCAACAGTTTCCCCACGCTAGCAAAGAAAAGTCCGTCACGCGCCATCGCGTAATACACGCGCGGAGCGGTGAGCATGCTTTGGCTGAGAAATCCGAGCGCGGAAATTGTGATCGCGAGCGCGATCCAGCGAGCGCCGCTCTCACCCAGCGCGATGCGCATGAGATCAGAGGCAGGCGTTGTGGTTGCGTCCAGCCCCGATGGGCCGAGCACGCGCAGACAGGCGAGATTCACTGCAAGATAAAGCGTCACGACGCCAGAGACACCTAACAACAATCCGCGCGCCAAATCGCGGCGCGGATCTCGAATTTCAGCGGCGACAAAAGTGGCCGTCTGCCAGCCGCCGTAGGCGAAAGCGATCGGGACCATCGCCGCGCCGATGCTTTTGAGAACATCGAATGAGAATGGTTTTTCGAGCAACGGTCTGGATTGCTCCGGTGCATGTCCGCCAGCGGTAAAGCCAATGATTACCAGCGCCGCGATTGCGCCAATTTTAAGCAACATGAGAGCACTCTGCACGTTGCTGCCAGCCCGCGCCCCAAAACAGTTAATGCCGGTCAATGTCAGCAACGCCGCTGCGGCGATGGCGCTTTCGTTCCAAGCTACGCCTGTGAGCGCGCGAAAGTACGAGGCGAAAATCACAGCGACCGCCGCCATGCCAGCAGTCTGCGTAACCAGAAGCAGTCCCCATCCATACACGAACGCGACCGCAGGATGATACGCTTCGCGAAGGTAAACGTATTGCCCGCCGGCCGCGCCGGGCAGCCGCGTCGCGAGTTCAGCCCAGATAAATGCGCCGCAGATCGCGAGCAAGCCACCCAGTACCCAAACGCCGAGGATCAGAAACGGCGTATGCACTCGATGCGCGACCTCGGACGGATTGGCGAAGATTCCCGCGCCCACGATGCCGCCCATCACGATCATTGTTGCGTCAAACAATCCAAGCTGACGCCTCGGTTTTGCATTATCCAAGATTGTCATGTCGAGCGAAGTCCGAATTTTGTAGGGCGTCTGTGTCAGACGCCAGGCGTTTCAGAGAACGGTGCCGCGGGGACGCGAGCGACATCGACGGGCAGCTCGTTAGAGCGAGTGAGCGGGAGCGAGCGAGTCAAACGCCCTAGAAAAATTGTTTGCATTCGCTCGGAATGACACGCTTGAAAAATCTCAGAGCGACGACTGCTTTCACTTGGCTGCGTCCAGTCGGTAAATCCTAAATTCAGGCGTCGCCTCGATCAGTGCCGCGCTTTCGGTCAAATACCCGGTGAATTCTGGATAGGACCGGAACCACCAAAAAGTGTTCCTGGTGAAAACAAAATGTGTCGCTCCTCGGCGGCGCAACCGCTCAAGATCGTTGACTGCCTGCTGGCTATCATCCGGGTTGCCGTTGTAAATCGCGTCGTTCTCCAGAAAATGCCAGCCCTTCCGCTGCGCGTAGTAAAAAATCGTCGGATCACCCATGTCCGCAGCCACGATCAACGCATCGGGCGCTGTCACCTTGTTCAATTGCAGGCCGGCATCACGAAGCTGCGCCGCCGATGATTGGTAGAACGGTTGAACGCACCGAAACGCTAGAATTGTGAACGAACTCACGAGCAGAATGGACAAGGTCACCGCGACGACACGCGACGAAATCTTCGAGCCAACAAAGGCACAAGCGGCGCCTGCAAACCCGGCGGCGATCGGTACGAGTGGGAGTTGATACCACAGATGACGATTGCCATAGCCAACGACGATGACGAAAAGAACCATCGCAACCAGCCACCAATGAAAAAATCGCGAGTATTTGGACCGCGGCGCAACGAGCAAGCCGATCAGCGCCATCAGAGAGAGAAGCGGCGTGAGGCTGGATGTCAGAGTCTGTTGCGCAATGTGCCCGTACCACGAGAAATTTTCGATTCGAATCCCACCGGCGCCGAAGAAGTGATAGGGATAAAATTTCTGTGCAATTTGATGCGCGTGCCAGTACCAGACGGCAGAGGGGAGCAGCGCGATAGCAGCGAAAACGAGTAGCTTTGGAAAGCGGCGACATGTCGCCGCTTTCGAAAGCGCGGACATGTCCGCGCACTCCAAATACACAATCGGCGCGACGATAACGATGCTCGTGATCTTGATGAGGAACGACAGTGAAATCGCGATGGCGGCTACGAAGAATGACGAGGATTCACCATGCTCGACCCACCGCAGAAAAAAATATAGCCCGACAATCGTGAAGCTAAGCGACGGGACATCCGGCATGAATGAACGGCCGGCGAAAACATTTAGTGGCGCAAAACTAAAGAAAAATGTCGCCCAGACCGCCGTCGTGTTTCCAAAGATCTCCCGGACGAGCAAAAAGAAAAATGGCAGCGAAACCGCAAAAAAAATTACCGCCTGAATTCGCCCGATCCATTCGTGGGCACCGGCAATTTTGTAACAAATCGCAGCAATGAATGGCAAAATCGGAAATTCCGTTCCGACGTAACCGGGCGTATCGCCTGCCCAATCAATTTGGGGATAAGCAAAACGAAATCCGTCTTCGCTGTAATTTCGCGCAATCGCCGCGACGTCGCTTTGCCGCCAACTCCAGTGATCGATGTATGGTTGATTGATTAAGATGAGGCGCGTGCCGACTGCCAAAATCCATAAGCCGATCAAGAGCTTGCTCCACCGGTAGGGACGCCGCGCTGCGACGTCCGGTCGGCGCAGCGCGCCGACGCTACCTTGTACGCACTCCTCGATTCGCATCCGGCAAGCGTCTTGACAGCCGAGTTAAAGTCAATCGGGTAAAGGAATCGCGCAGGACCGCGCTCACATGAAATCAACGGCTCGTGTTTATTCTCCGGCACGCGCCGGACTTTTTGCGCTAACGCTCGTGATCGCGCTGGTGCTGGACGCGGCGCGCGCACAGAACGAGCCGATCCTGGTGCCTGAGGCTGTTGACTATCAGAAACTACTACCGATTTTGCCGGAGCCGCCGTCAGGTTGGAATGCGGATAAGCCGGAAGGCTCGACCGAAGATGTAGGCGGATTCAAAATCACGAACGTGCATCGCGATTATCGGAAGGGCGAAGGAGAAAAAGCCCCAAGCGCTGCGATCAGCGTTCTCGATTCAGTGGCTAACCCTGATTATGTCAGCGCAACGACCGAAGCATGGAAGAGCAACAGCGACAGCAGCGAAGGGTACGCCAAATCGGTGAGCGTCGATGGGAACCCCGGCTTCGAGACGTTCGAGAAAGACACCAAGCACGCCGCCCTCTGGGTGATGGTCGCCGATCGCTATTTTGTTCAGGTCGAATTGCAAAACCAGGAGCCCAACGAATTACAGGATTGGATCAAGCGCATTGATCTGAAGAAACTGGCGGGGATCAAATAATTTGGAGTTAAACTGCGTAAATCTGCGAATCGAGCTGACGGGATCAGCGAGATAGAAGGTAAAGCCGTGAAGGGTAGCGGCGAGCGAGCTGGGAAAGGAGGGAGTTTCAAATCTGTGGATGATTATTATCCTACCGCGGCGATCACTTTCAGCTCGATCGCGATCGGTGTGGGCAATGCTGTGACCTCGATTGTTGTGCGGGTCGGGTTGGGTTTGGCGGTGCCTGCGAAATACTCCGCGTAAATGCGGTTGTAGATGGGAAAATCCTTTTTCATATTCGTGAGAAAGACCGTGACGTCGATAATGTCCTGCCACGTCGCGCCAGCGTCTTCCAGCACGAGCCGCACATTCTCGAATACCGCGCGACATTGCGTTTCGATGTCGTAAGTCACGACGTTGCCGGTGGGATCGAGCGTCACTCCGGGAATTTCCTTGCTGCCACGCACGCGCGGCCCGATCCCCGACAGAAACAACAACTCGCCCACGCGCTTTGCGTGCGGAAAGGCCCCCACCGGTTCAGGCGCTCGTTCGCTTTCGATGGTTTCGCTCATGGCTTATTACTGCCCGAACGCATGGATTAGGACAACGCACATTTTCGATTAGCCACAAAAACCCGATTTAGTGATCCGAAGATTCCCGCGTGACGATTGTCGAGGTCTCTCGATCTGGTGGACGGAAGCTTGTTACCGGCGGCAGGACTTCCCTGAAGGTGGTGCCGTAAATGTCCCAAACAGTAAGAAAGAGTCCGCAGACGATCGGGCCGACGATGAATCCGATCAGGCCGAAGAGGAACAGTCCGCCGAGTGTGCCAATCAGAATGAGAAGGTCCGGCATTTTCGCGTCTCTGCCGACAAGCATTGGCCGCAGGAAATTATCCACAGTGCCAACCACAGCGGCGCACCACGTCGCCAGCAAGATTGCCGTTAGGTGCTGCCCTGTAACAAATAGGATGATAGCGGCTGGCACCCATACCAATGCGGCACCGATCCCGGGGATTATCGCAAGAATCGTCATGATCGTTCCCCACAGAGCCGCTCCTTCGATGCCCGCTACCCAAAACGCGATGCCGGCCAACGCGCCTTGGATTATGCCAATTACCAGCGTCCCTTTGACGGTCGCTCGCGTGATCGACGCAAGCTGGGTGAGCATTCGTGTCTCATCCTCATCGCTTAGCGGAGTATAATAAAAAATCCGTTCAAGAATTTTGTCGCCGTCTCTGAAAAAGAAAAACATCGCGTACAGCATCACAAACAAATTGAGGAGGAACGCGGCGGTCGTGGCAGTCATGCGCGAAGCGAAAGCGACAAGAAACGCACCGGCCGTTTTGGCGGCGGTGCCGACCTGTTCAAGCAGTTGCTCCTGGCTGGGCATGTATTTAGCCAGTGCAGGAAATTTTTTCACCAGCCACTCCTGCACGTTAAAGGTGCTGGCGGCGCCCAGGTGTTGAGTCAACCACGGGATGGCCTGGTCACTCATCGTCAGCGCCTGTTGCAAAACGATCCCCAAAAATGCGCTGAGGGGGCCAAGACCGAGAACGAGCAACACCAACAACGTAACCGCTGCGCCAAGCGATCGCCGGCCGCCGAACAGCCGCGTGATCCAGCGGTAGAGTGGATGAAATAATCCAGCGAGCAACGCGCCGAGAAGAAGCGGTTTGAAGAACGGCCATGTGACCGCGAGAAACAACACTGTAACCGCCACCACCAGCAATAAGACAAACGCCGTGCGCAGATTCGTGCCGCTTTTGGTTGACGGTTCCATGGGTCGGCTCCGATGCGTATGTCTGACTTACGCAATCGGACTGATTAGACTCTTCTCTGCAACACTGAGTCAAGCTGGTTCCGGCCACGGCCCGGAACAACTGGCGACTCGCCATGTGCTTCGCATGCAGAAACGTGCCGACCAATTTAGACGCGCGATCACTTACGAAGGCGAATGACGCACCTATTTTCTCAACTATGATTATGACCCGTCATAATGGCCGGCGCAGAACCGAAACGTTTCGCTGATCGCGCGCGTGCTTTCATCGCTTCGACTGCGCGATCGCGCGGTGGCGCGTTGGTCACAAGAGAATCGAGCAAATGTTGCGCAGCATGAGCGACATCATCGACGGCGCGATTGAACGCTGCCTCGTTTGCCTTGGAAGGTTTGGTGAAACCGCTCAGTTTCCGGACGAACTGAAGCGACGATGCGCGAATTTCATCCTCTGTCGCGGGTGAACTAAAGTTATGAAGTGTTTTGATGGCTCGGCACATGTCAGGACCATCAACACTTCCCAATCAACGATCAACTCGCTTGTTTGAACCGCGGATTACACGGATGAAATGGATTTGTTCGGCGAATTACGATTTTTTCTCTCTGCGCTCGTCCAGCAGACGAAGTTCAATGATCACAGCATGACCTGCATGAAAGAGGCGTGATAATGAATGCCGGATTGTATCCTAATTCGTTTTCGGGGGCGTTTGCCGTGAATACGCCGCCATCGGTAAGAACATAGAACGTCGTTTCGCCTTTTTGCGGCAGAGGAAAACTGCTGGCTTGTTTCATCTGAGGCTGAAACTCCGATGCAATTTGCACCATCTGCTGCGTAACCTTGCGAATCGTTTGGTGACCGATACCGCCGATCGTGCCGCCACCACTACTCAAGTAAATACTTGCGCTACCATCGGCAAGAGCAACCAGCTTAGCCGAACTCTCGGTGTAGCCGATTTCCATCAAAACCTCCCCACGGTTGATTCTTTGTAAATGAACCAGTTATTTCGAATTCTGCGCGCGAGCCATGTAACGCCAGATTACGCAATCCGAGATACGTTTCAGCGTCACTCCTATTTTGCGATGCAGACATTCTTTGGCTCGGTGAAGAACCTCAGCGCTTCTTCGCCCCCTTCGCGGCCGACGCCGCTTTGTTTCATTCCGCCGAAAGGAACGCGGAGATCGCGAACGAGCCAGCAATTTACCCAGACGGTGCCGGTGTTGATTCGCTCGGCGACGCGATGGGCGCGGCTCAGGTTTTGGGTCCAGACGGTCGACGAGAGACCGTATTCGACATCGTTGGCGTAATTGATCACTTCCTCTTCGCTGTCGAAGGGCGTGATTGTTACGACAGGTCCGAAAATTTCTTCGCGATTTGTGCGGCATGAAACCGACAAGCCGGTAATGACGGTCGGCTGGAAGAAATAACCTTCGCCGCAACGTTCGTTAGGCGCTTGCGGCGCAGAACCGCCCAGCGCGATTTTGCCGCCTTCCTTCTGCGCGAGGTCGACGTAGAACTTTACTTTCTCGAGCTGCGTCCTGTTCACGATCGCGCCCTGCTCGGTGTTTTCGTCCAGCGGATCGCCCAGGCACAACTGTGCCGTTCTTTCGATGAAGCGCTCGACGAAATCCTTGTAAGCCGATCGCTCGACAAACACGCGCGATCCGCACAAGCAGACCTGTCCCTGGTTTGCGAATGATGAACGCACGCTGCCGGCGATAGCGGCGTCGAGGTCGGCATCGGCGAAAACGATGTTTGGATTTTTGCCCCCGAGCTCGAGCGACACCTTTTTGAACAACGGCGCACATGCTTCAGCGACTTTGCGTCCTGTGGCGGTGCCGCCGGTGAACGAGATGGTGTTGATCTTCGGGTGCGCGGTAATCGCCGAGCCGACCTTCGGCCCCGTGCAGTGGACGACGTTGAGCACTCCATTTGGCAGACTGGCTTCACGCGCCATTTCGCAGAGCATGTAAGCGGTCATTGGCGTTAACTCGCTCGGCTTCGCGATGGCGGTGTTTCCGACCGCGATGGCCGGCGCGATTTTCCAACTCAACAAATAAAGCGGCAGGTTCCACGGCGAAATCAGTCCGGCGATGCCGCGTGGCTGACGCAGTGTGTAGTTGAACGCGACGTTGTCGGTGATGTGCGCTTCCGATTCGGTGTGCAAAATCGCGGTCGCGAAGAAGCGGAAGTTCGCGATCGAGCGCGGAATATCCAACGACCGCGCGAGCGAAATCGGTTTGCCGGTGTCGATCGACTCGGCCCGCGCGAATTTCTCCAGGTCGCGCTCGATCAACTCGGCAATTCGCAGCAGAAAGTTCGACCGTTCGGCTGCCGTTTTTTTTGACCAATCACGAAAGGCTCTCTCCGCTGCAGCCACCGCAAGATCAACGTCGTGCGCATCGCTGTCCGCGACCTGCGAATACGGTTTGCCAGTTGCCGGTTCAATATTGTCGAGGTATCGACCGGTGATCGGCTCGACAAATCGGCCGTCGATGAAGTTCTTGATCTGGAGTATCTCAGTATGCACAACAGAGAGAAACTAATCGATCGTTAAAAGTTCGCGAACGCGAGGGCGCATGCCGTCCGAGGCGGACTGGCACACGCGGTTTGATGATTTTTCCGTTTCCGCGAAAAAACGGTGTTGACATCATCATCGGATGAGCTGCAAGATCGGCCCGCGCCAAGATGTTTAGGCGTCTCCCAGAGCTCCACCTGACCCTCTTCGCGCAGGGGAAAACCGCGAACGACAGGCTTCGCTCGCACAACTTTGAGGTAAATCGCTATGAAAAAAAGTGCGCTTCTCAACCCGCGTTCTTCAATCCACA
>QHOX01000377.1 GCA_003219465.1 Verrucomicrobiota bacterium
ATTTTTGGCTTAGCGGAATTGCGATTCGATGCGTAATTGGTTCGAATGGATCGGATCGTTGGAATTGAAACCGAGTACGGCTGTCTGCTCAGTGAAGACGAGCCGCATGTGAATTCCGAGCTTTGGCCGGCGAAGGTCAAAAATTATCTCTTCCGCAAGGCAGACGCAGGCACGATCGATCTGCATTACCGCGATTACGAGGAACCGCCGGGCAACGGCGGGTTTCTCCTTAATGGAGGCCGGCTCTACCTCGATATGGGACACATCGAGTACGCGTCGCCGGAGTGTTTGCATCTGCACGATCTTGTGACCTACGAGCTGGCTGGAGACGACCTGCTGCAATCAGCGCTGATTGCTCTGGGCGCGGAGGACCGCGTCTCGTTCATCAAGAACAATGTGGACCATCACACCGGGGCCACGTTCGGCTGCCACGAGAATTACTTGATGAGACGTGAGGCGCAGTTCACACCGCCAATTCTTGGAACGCTCCTGACTTTTTTAGCGACACGCCAGATCTTTACCGGCGCCGGGCGGGTCGGTCAGTCTAACCCGCTGGCGTTCGATTTCGAGCCGCCGCAACCGGAGGGCCAGGTCAATTTCCAATTGAGCCAGCGCGCCGATCACATCGTCAACGACATTTATCAATGGGTGCAATTCAATCGCGCCATCATCAACGCGCGGGACGAGCCGCTCGCCGACTACCGGAAATATCGGCGGCTGCATTTGCTCATCGGCGACTCGAACATGAGCCCGTATGCCACGGCGCTAAAGATCGGGACGACCGCGTGCATTTTGTCGTTGCTGGAGGAAGGCCGTTTGCCGCGAAATCTCGTCCTGGCGGATGCGGTGCAAAGCACGCGCGACATCTCACGCGATGCGAGCGAGCGATGGCTTGTCCGGCTCGAGAACGGCAAAACAGTCAGTGCGGTAGACGTACAATGGGAATTTCATCATCTCGCGCAGACGCATCTGCGACACAGCAGCGCCGAAACCAACTGGTTACTGGAAAACTGGGGATTCGTTCTCGAAGCCATCCCGCACAACCGGCAGGCGCTGATCGGCGGCGTTGACTGGATCACCAAAAAATGGTTGCTGGAAACGTTCGTCGAATCTGAGGGCTTGAGCTGGGACGATCCGTGGCTGCAAAGCATCGACCTCGAATACCACAACATCGATCAGCGTCGCGGACTGTTCTTCAGTGTTACACCCGGCAAGAGGATCGCCGAATGGAACAACAACGTTCGGCGTCCCAGCGCGATGCAGGTTCCTCCGGTGAATACGCGCGCATCCGGTCGCGCCCGTGCCGTTACTTTTTTCCAGAACTGCAATTTTCCCTATGTAATCAACTGGGACTCAATCGCCTGCGACAGCCGCGATTTTCTCGTCATGGGCAACCCATTCGAGACCTACAACGACGAAGTCGAGCGTTTCCTCTCAAAACCGCGCACAATCAACCTCGCCGACGAGTCTGCCAATCGTTGAAATCGCGCGAGAGTCACTCTAATCCAGTGGACTCTTCACTCCGATGCCTGGCTTATTGAGGACGTGGGTATAGATCATGGTGGTCGAAACATCCTTGTGGCCGAGCAGCTCTTGCACAGTTCGAATGTCGTATCCGTCTTCAAGCAAATGCGTCGCAAACGAATGCCGAAAGGTGTGACAGCTTGCCGGCTTTGTAATTCCTGCCGCGCGCACGGCATTGGCTACAGCATTCTGCAAGTTCTTTTCCAAAACGTGATGCCGCTGCACGCGGCCGCTAACGGGATCGACCGATCGCTTTCCGGCGGCGAAAACGTATTGCCACATCCAGGAGCGATGTGCGTTAGGATATTTCCGGTGTAACGCCTCCGGCAAATAGACCGAACCAAATCCCAGTTGCAGATCCCGTTCATGCACAGCTTTGGCGTGCGCCAGATGCTCCTTGAGCGGCCGACGCAACCGCCCGGGCAACATGGTCACCCGGTCCTTCAGGCCTTTTCCGTCGCGGACGCTGATACGGCCGTAATCGAAATCAATGTCCTTGACCCGCAGTCGCAAACATTCCAGCAACCGAAGGCCACTGCCATATACCAATTCCACCATCAGACGATACCGGGGGCGAATATGCGCAAGCAGGG
>QHOX01000019.1 GCA_003219465.1 Verrucomicrobiota bacterium
GCCGGGACAGGGTCAACCTTTGATACCCGCCCCAACGTCGCATCCACGTACTGCATCGGGAATTCGAGTCCCTCAAATTCCGCGACTCCCTTTCAGTATCCTGTAGGAAACCCTGCGCCTTCTGCACAGTATACGTTTTTGAAAGCGGTCCAGTTTAGCCCAAGAGGCGAAGCCCGAATCAACAATAATAGCAATGCTCTGCAAGCAGTGGCTGAGATCGGACTCGAACCGACGCACGGAGCCACGGTGCCTGCTTCCATCCCTGCCAACGTCGTCGCTGTTCAGTTTACGGGCGTCGGCGGCAACGTGACAATCTATCGACGATGAACCCTTTATCGTTCCCGAGCCGACTGCTCCTGGTAATTACCCTGCAATGGATTGCGATTGGGATTGACGGCCTGCCCGGTAAGATGACAATCTCTGGAACATGAAACGGCCTCCGCCAGAAACTGCTGCATTTTCGCTCGTTGAAGTAGCTTTGGCGCTGGGTGTAGCGGCCTTTGCTTTGCTTGCGATCATGGGAATGCTGCAGACGACCTTAAAGACGCAACAGGCGAGTATTCAGCAGACGACCGCCAACACCATTATTTCACAAATCTTTTCCGACTTGCGCGCTGATGTCCGACTCCCGCCGGGACAAGCTTCAAAGGCTTGCCCCGATCCGCCTGATCCGAATCAGCCTTGTCAGTGGGATCAGTTGCATGGTCATTGGCGGAATGTAGCAACGCCAGATACGCTATATTTCACAAACGAAGCGAAGCAAACTGGCACTATAAACGGAAGTCCCCCGGCAGATGCGGTCTTTAGGGCAAAGATTACTTACAGGTTTCCACCAACGGAAACGACGTCGCTCGCAGACATCACGGTCAGTTGGCCCGCGCAAGTCGATCCTGATCAAGGGGGTACGCCGACAGGCTCAGCTACCAGTCTTATCGCGGTTAACCGATGAAGAGGAAACCATTCGCAATCGCAACGGCGCGGCGTACGCGCGAAGCTTTCACGCTGAAACAACGTGGGCGCTCCCGCGGACCCTGTCACGATGTAGCCTCGCGCGTAGGCGGATTTACGTTGGCGGAATTACTCGTGTCGGTGTTCGTCGTTACGATCATTATCCTCATGGTCACGCAGTTGATGACCAGTGCAACAGCTATTACTCGAACCGGGACCAAACATGTCGATACTGACACCCAAGCAAGGGTAGTCTTCGACCGCATGGCGCTGGATTTCGCGCAAATGCTAAAACGAACCGACGTCGATTACTACGTAAAACAGCGTACGGGCTACAATGGACACGGCAATGGTCACGGCTGGGGGAGGGGACACAACGGAGATCTTGGCAGTGACCAGATGGCCTTCTTCACTCAGGTACCTGGCTACTACCCTGATGGGTACGTTTCAGGACAGCAGAGTCCGATTTCCCTCGTGGCGTATCGTGTCAACGAGAGCAGCTCGAGTAATCCTGCCTATGTCAAACTTGAACGTATGGCGAAGGGGCTGGTTTGGAACGCGGTCGATACCAACACAAATCAAAACACCGCCAAATATCCGATTGTTTTTTTGCCGCAGACAATGGCCCTGATCGGCCGGCCGTGGGCTCCCGCCATCAACAACGACAACAACGCCAACAACAGCATCGACGCAGATTACGAGATCATTGGCCCTGGCGTTTTTCGGTTTGAATATTACTACCTTCTCAAGAACGGACGCGTGACGGATTGGCCGTGGGACAGGTCTGATTTTCCGGACCAGCTAACGATCAACTCTCCACAAAACCTCGGCCTTTCGCAGGTAGAGGCGATTGCGGTGTCAATTGCTGTAATAGATCCCGCAGCGCGCGCGCTGGTAAATGCCGTTTCCCCTGATAGGCTTCTCGATATTGCCGCCGACATGGCCGATTTCAAGAACGCCAATGGCAGGGGCAATGGAGCCCAAAAGATCGGGGATCTGGAATACCAGTGGAAAACCGTTGTGGAATCCATCGCGTCAACCGGCCAGACCCCTTCAGGTTTGCCTGTTCCGCAAGAAGCAGCCAAGTCGATTCGCATCTACAATCGCTACTTCGATTTGAAGACATTGTAAGATGAATCGGCTGCCAAAGGCGGTCCATTCTCGGGAGCGCGCTGCCGCGCTTATCATCGTGCTGGCCTTCGTCGTGCTATTGACGGGGTTAGGCGTTGCTTATCTTTCTCGAACGACAAGCGACCGACAGATCGCTCACAGTAGTTTCAATCAATCTAATGTAGATCAGTTAGCCCAAAGCGCGATGGACAACATCATCGGCGATCTCCGGCAGGAAGTAATCAATGGGTCGGGGAGCCCTAGTCCCACAGCGAGTCCCGTCTCGCTGTTTGTCCCGACAAGTAACGCTAACATGGTGCCGATGCGCAACCCGACGCCTACGCCCGGCACGATGCCAGCTATTCCGAATCTAATTCGGCGCAGTGTTCGTTCTGAGTCTGCTAAATGGCCCGATCCTGTTAACGGGCCGGCTCTTGGGAGCCGAGCCTCGGCAGTGAATTCGACAAATCCGGCTGACGCTTCCGCGAATGGTCGTTCCATCAGCTTGGCTCGATGGAACTCACACTACCTGATCCCAAAGTCGAATACCACTGACGGCGGGTCTGACCCCATAACAACCGGTTTTACCGGGCCAAATTACTGGGCACCGGATTGGGTCTTTGTTACTACCGCAGGCGCGACTCCTTCGCCTGCCCCAGCTAACGTTATCGGTCGATACGCCTATGCCATCTACGACGAGGGCGGATTGTTGGATATGAACGCGGCTGGCTATCCGTCGCCCACGACGATATTGCAATATGGCCGGAAAGGTTCTCTTGCTTTTGCGGACCTGGCAGGGCTTGGATCATACGGCTTATCCACGACGGCCCTCGACAACGTCGTCGGTTGGCGCAACTATGCTTCCTCGCAGCCTAGCGGGACCTTCCCTTCTTTTAGCTTCAGCGCAAATGCAACGAATACTTACTACAATTTTATTCTGTCTGATCCAAATTACATTCAATTAACGAACTACTTTACGAGCTCGCCCCTGACCTACTTTACGAACTCCTTTCTCACAACCAGCCAGGCGCCTGTTAACAACAATCGAACCGACCAAGCGATGACGGCTCGACAGGAGCTGATTAAGCTCCGCTCTGCAGTAAGCGCGGGCATCTCCTTTTCTAATGCTCTTCAGTATCTTGGAACGTTTTCCCGAGAAGCGCTGGCAAACATCCCTCAATGGAGCCCCACAACGCCGGACTCCATAAACCCGAATTTTCAGACGCTGTTAGTGACAGGCTCATTCACTCGCAACGATGGAACCACTGCGAACATTGGAGACTATCTGGTAAATAAGCGATTTCTGCTTCAGCGTCTCAACTGGCTCACTTACAAAGGCCCGAGTGCTTTACGAACAATCCCGACCTCAGCGCCAAACCTCGGCGGGTGCATCCCTGTATCTACAGCGTGCGCCCCAGATTACGATATGTGGTTACTGACCAGGTCCGACGTCAACAGCATCACCTTCGGGCTCACCGGAACCTTTTTGCTCCAGGGAACGGCGGCGAACATCCTAAAATACTTTGGTCTCGTATGGCAGGACGCTACAAACCAGCCTGACCTGACACAAAGAGAACGGTGGAATTACGTCGGACATAGTGGGGGTAATTCGCCGGCGTCATCTATTGCCAATCTTGGCAGTCTTACCGGCACACGCGAACCTGACTTCTTCGAACTACTACAGGCAGGAATCCTTAACAACTCGCTCGGCGACTTTTCTTCCTCAGATCCGGCGTTGCCCTTGGTTCATCAACAGTCCAAGATGCTTCATATCCTTACAATCGGAGCCAACTTGATTGCTCAGTCACGCGCTGACTCTTATCCGGTGCGAATAGCCTGCAACGTCGGCGGCACGATCATGGAAGCTGTCGGCATGCCCCGACTCCCATGTCTGAGTTCGCTGGCCGTGTGTCCCGTTGGAGTCACACAGAACTCCGGAGGCGTGAACTGGTTCCTTATTCCAAATTTATGGGATCCATTTCGAGACACCTGGGACCTTACTGAAGCCAATGCTGGTAACACCGGAAACAAACCCCTTTCAACGCCCGGTTATTTGCGACCGCCGGTGCGGATCACTGTCAGTGGTATCGCTACCTTTGGGCGTGCACCAGCCTCACAAAGCGGCAGTGTGGATCTCGCATCAGTCACGACGTTCCCGTTGTCGTCAGGCGGCATTAGCGCAACCCTTCCTCTTGCGACGGGCAACAGCACCTTTGGACGCGATGGCTTTCGCGAATAGATGCGTTTGGGTGCCTCAGACATTAACGGTTCGGTGCCTTCCTTCAACCCCACGGACAGTTCGAATGGCTGGGCTTGGAACGATATAGTCCGGCCAGCGAATGATACGTCAACGTACCGAAACGATCACTTCGTCGCGTTCAGATTATCTCTCCCGGGTAACCTTATTCAGCCGGCCACTACTACCCAGAATCCAGTCCTCATACTCCAACCGGGTTTCCAAGTGAGCCTCGAGTATCAGTCGCCGAATTTGCAATGGTATCCATATTCATTTTTACAGGGGAATAATGCGACCACCACCACCGGGATTGGTTACTTAATCCCTGCGAGTCCCACAAATTTAGATCTTGCAACGAGCTTTAGCCAGTACGGCAAACCAGCGGGCTACACAAATCCCACGATTGTTGACTCCAGCAACCCGACGACGGCGACTTCGTGGAAAATCGCTGCGCTTGCGGCCGCTCCCATGTTAGCGAAGGCCGACCCGAGAAGCATTCGGTATAATAGCATGATCGGCGTTATTAGTGCGGCGGCCAACTCCGCAGGAATTATTGCATCGATCTGGCCGAGTGCATACGCAACTCCACCGCCAATGTTGCCATCAGCGTTTCCTATCCCGACCCCTACGCCAAACCCTAACCCTGCCATCTATTCGCAGTTAGGCGATAATGGTCCGGCCGGAAGCAATCCATATGGCGAAGCTGCTCCTGCAAGCGAGACCGACTTTACCCACAACGATCCTGTGCGACCAGTAATGCTGAACCGACCGCTCCGGAGTGTCGGCGAGATGGGTTACGCTTTCCGGGACCAACCGTTTAGAACGCTTAGTTTTTCTTCGGCTAGCAGCCCTGACGCAGGGCTACTCGATCTGTTCTCTACCAACAACTACAGCGATTCATCCGGCATGCGCGGTGGAGTAGTTAATTTGAATTCTCGTCAGGCGCCTGCGCTTGCCGGTGTGTTTACAAACACAATCAGACGAGAAGATACCCCTCGCAATAATCCTGGTACATCGCCATCGCCGTCGCCGCTGGCGTCTCCTACAGCAAACAACGTCGCCGCAAGCCTGACACTGTCCACAATCACCGCTCCGCTTGTAAATAGAGCCGGTTTGGCAACTCTGATTGAGAACGTACCAAACTCAACTGGATTGGGTCCGAGCGTACCAAAGACGCAGCGCGAAGCCATTGCTCGCGCGCTTGGGGAAGCGGATCAGACGCGTACCTGGAATTTGCTGATTGATGTGATCGCTCAAAGCGGGAAATACGCGCCAGGCGAAACCAACCTCGCAAAGTTCGTTGTCGAAGGCGAGCAACGCTATTGGGTGCATGTTGCGATCGACCGGTTTACCGGCCGAGTGATCGATAAGCAGATCGAGGTCATAAACGAATAGCGGAATTCGAGAGGCTTTACTGGCTCCCCCCGCCTTCGCCAGGGCTCCGGCGTCGTAGGCCCGCCTGACGCCACGGGGCAGTTCATTGTTCGTGTGCATTCGCGTGGCACGGCGAAGCGCGCGCAGGCGACTGTCCATTCGTGGTGACAGAGATCCCCCGATTTTCCGTATTGCCCCTTCTAGCTGGGTCGCTTGAGGACAGGCTAAATCGCCGTTCAGTCATTTTTTTCGAGAACTTCGTCCCGCCGTTTCCGTAGAAAGAGGTAACAAATGGAAACACCAGCCGCGGTGGCGCCAGCAAGCGCTTCCTCACCGATCACTATTCACTACCGAAGCACTTCCGTGCTGCCACGGCTGGCCCTCTCAAACATGAAACGCCACTTACGCGAAACTGCTGCGTTTTCCCTGGTTGAAGTGACTTTGGCCATGGGTATAGCGGCGTTTTGCCTGATTACAGTCTTCGCCCTGCTACCTGTTACGTTGAAGACTCAGCAGGCCGGCATCCAGCAGACCACTGCGAACACGATCTGTTCGCAAATTGTCGCCGATTTAAGCGCTGATATGCGGCTTCCTCCGGGACAGATGTCGAAGCAGTTCAACTTGCACGGGCATTGGGCAGCGCAGGGGACGCCCGACATACTGTATTTCGCGAAGGACGGAACCTTTATCCCGAATTCTACCAATCAGAGCACCGCTCCGCCGGATTCTGTGTTCAGGGCCACCGTTAACTATCTACAGCCGCCGGTGGAAACGACGTCGCTCGCAGACATTACCGTCAGTTGGCCCGCGCCAGTCGATCCCTTAGCCGGGGGAGTTCCGACCGGGAAAGTCGAAACATTTGCCGCCATCAATCGATGAGCGGGAAACCATTCGCGGTCGCAACGGCCCGGCAGACGTGCGACACTTTCACCCTAAAACAACGTGGCCGCTCCCGCGGCTTTACGTTGGCGGAATTACTCGTTTCCGTGTTCGTCCTTTCGATCATTATTCTCATGGTCGCGCAGCTGATGACCAGCGCAACGACTATTACCCGTAACGGTCACACACATATCAGTACCGACACGCAAGCAAGGACGGTCTTTGACCGCATGGCGGTGGATTTCGCACAAATGCTGAAGCGAACCGACATCGACTATTACGTAAAGGGACCTAGCGCTATTTATAACGGGCACGGCAATGGGCACGGATGGGGGAATAGAAAGCAAACCGGGCAACAAGGGAGCGACCAGATCGCATTCTTCAGCCACGTGCCCGGCTATTACCCATCCTCAGGAGCGCAGAGTCCCATTTCACTCGTAGCTTATCGCATCAACGAGGGCGCTAACACTAACCCGGCCTTTCTAAGACTTCAACGGATGGGTAAGGGGCTGCTGTGGAATGGTGTCGATAACCCTAATAGGCAGCCTAATCAGTCGCAGTTTACCAGCCCAATGGTTTTCCTGGACAGCGCTACGCCACCAACGACCACAATTGCGAACAGATGGCCGGACGCGGTCAGCGGCAGCACAGCAAACGCCGATTACGAGACGATCGGTCCCGGGGTTTTTCGGTTTGAATATTATTACCTGATAAAGAACGGACGACTGGATGATGTACCCTGGGACAAGTTCGCCAGGTCAACGCAGACGACACTTACCAATCCGCAGCGCATAGGACTTGCGGATATAGAGGCGATTGTGGTGGCAATCGCTGTTATAGATTCGGCAGCTCGCGCCCTGATTGACCCTAATAGCCTCACTGACCTCGCCTCCGACATGGCCGACTTTAGATCAGCGCACGGAAGGGGGAATGGCGGGACAAGAAACATAGGTGACCTCGAATATTCGTGGACCGCCACTTTGGTAGGGGACCCCACCCAGGGGCTACCTGGCGTTATCAATACCGGCCTAACGAGCAACGGTACGCCTGTTCCGCCAGAAGCAGCGAAGGCAATTCGAATTTACAGCAAGACCTTCGATCTGAGAAGCTTGTAGGATGAATTCCTGGTCCAAAGCTGAATTTTCGCGTGAGCGAGGCGCCGCGCTCATCATTGTTCTCGCATTCGTCGTGCTACTGACTGGGGTGAGTGTCGCTTATTTATCCCGAACTACGAGCGATCGTCAGGTCGCCCATGGCAGTTTCAACCAAACAAAGGCTGATCAGCTAGTCGCAAGCGCGATGGATAATATCATCGGCGATCTGCGCAAGGAGATTGCGAACGGTTCCACCGCCATAACCCAAGCCGACGGCACTACGGTCTACACACCCACGGCCGCTGCAAACATGATTCCGCAGCGCAGTGGAAATGCAGCTGGCGCGCCGAATCTTATTCGGCGCAGCGTCCGCGCAGACTCACTCTCAGGAAGCCCAGGCATGCCGAGCCGTGCTTCGGCGGTGAATTCGACAGCGGATGTTTCGGCCAACGGCCGTTTCGTCACGCCCGCGCGGTGGAACACCCATTATCTCGTTCCGAAGCAGAATACCGGGACTGATGATTCTATCCCTATAGACGCATTTGCCAACGCAACGCCGGACTGGGTCTTCATTACTAGCGACCCTACGAACACAGACGCGGGCCGACGAGTGATTACTGGCCCAGACCCTTTAGTGATCGGCCGCTATGCTTATGCCATATATGATGAAAGCGGGTTGCTGGACATGAATGTCGCTGGTTATCCTACGGGCACAACTGCAACTCAGTCCGGTCGCAAGGGATCTGTAGCCTTCGCGGATCTGACGGCGCTGGGGAATTACCCGATTCCTAATGCAAGTTCGCCTTATCAAGTGGATAGGCTTGTCGGCTGGCGCAATTACGCAACCACACACCCAACTAATCTCTTTCCTGCTGCTAATTTTGCGGCGAACTTCCAGACTGATCCAACGCGGGCAGCGGCATACTTTACTTCCATCATAAATAATACCAGTGGCTTCTTAAGCACCAGCACGACGACATGGGATGTCAATAATAATGGGAGGGACCTTCGCACAGACCAAAGCTTTGTTCAGCGCCAGGAGCTGATCGGGTTTCGAAAGTCTACTCAATTTTCTTCGAATGCTCTCCAGTATCTCAGCACCTTCTCAAGGGAAGCAAATTCACCATCATTCTCCCCATCCACTCCGGCAGGCAGCACCATCGACTATGCGGCGCTGGCCACCACTTCTACTGCTGTTAACCCGAATTTCCTGCTCCGTCGCTGGACGAACGTGCCAGGCGGTTATACGCGATTCGACGGCACTACGCCGGTGGTAGGCGAGCCCCTCGTTAAAACCCGGTTCCCGCTAAGTAGACTGGCTTGGATTACTTACAAAGGTCCGAGCGCCTTGCGGACTCTACCGCCGCAATCCCCCGCTCTCCTGCCTACGAATACTGATTACGACATGTGGGCGTTGCAATGGATCTATGGAATCCCCGCGAGCTACCTGCAATTCGGAACGGCGACGAATATCAAAACCTGCTTTGGACTAACATTTGGCGGCGCTGCTAATAATCCGTCCTTTCCATGGATATACACCAATCCGAATGGAGCCGGAATCACGCCCGCTACTCGAATCATGCGCTTGGATGAAGTCGCCGCCGCAGGGCGTGAGCCGGACTTTTTCGAGTTGCTTCAGGCGGGAATCTTAAGTGGATCACTCGGCCAGAATACAGGTGGAGGCGTAACAGGTGGGAACGTCTTCCCGGACGTCCACATGAGCAACACCACGCATCACATTCTCTCGATCGGAGCAGCAATTATCGATCAGGCGGACCCTGACTCAATTCCCACGCGGATCCAATTTAACCCGGGCGGAACAGTCTGGACCGCGTACGGCGTGGAGAATCTCCCCTACATCGCCCAAGTATATCCGATTGCTGGGACGAGCCCCAATACTTCAACTCAGTGGGCGAC
>QHOX01000378.1 GCA_003219465.1 Verrucomicrobiota bacterium
ATATTTCATTTTCCCGGCCAAATAACTGTCCCCCAACCACAGCGCTGATCCAATAGATGAGGATATCGAATCAACAAAAGGGACGTGAGAACGCTCGTACACTCCCAAACCTTCCGCAAAACCGAATTAGGACGTTTTTGAATTTCGCACGCAGTGCTTCTGAAGTGCGATGCGTTCTGGCATCGCTTTTTCTTTGCTCTATTTCTGTCTACGCAGCTGATGCTCCATTTAGTTCGGCGAGTATTTCCGGGCTCGGCGCGCGCAATATCGGCTCAGCGGCAATGAGCGGACGCATCTCCTGCATCGCCGGAGTGCGCGAGCCATCGGGCAAGATCACGCTCTTTGTGGGTTCGGCCAGTGGCGGCGTTTGGAAATCCGACGACAGCGGAACGCGGTATCGCCCGATATTTGACGAACAACCTGTGCAATCGATCGGCGCCATTGCGCTCGACCCGAAGAACTCGAAAAACGTTTGGGTCGGCACCGGTGAATCGTGGACGCGCAACAGCGTGTCGATTGGCGATGGAATCTACAAATCCACTGACGGTGGCGAAACGTGGTCGCGTAGTGGCTTGGAGAAATCGGAACGCATCGCACGGATAACCGTTGATCCACGGAATAGCGACACGGTTTTCGTCGCGGTTCCCGGCGCGTTGTGGAGCGATTCGCCCGATCGCGGTCTGTACAAAACGACCGACGGCGGCAAGACGTGGCAGCAAGTCCTGAAGGGCGCGAATCTTTCAACCGGTTGCACTGACGTGGATATCGACCCGAGCAATCCCGATATCATGTTTGCCGCGATGTGGGATTTCCGGCGCAAAGGCTGGGAATACCGCTCGGGCGGCGCAATTCCGACGGCGCCTTCAGCCAGTGGATTGTTCCGTTCGACCGATGGTGGCAACACCTGGACGGAGATCACGGAGCAGGCGAACAAAGGTTTCCCAAAGAAACCGTATGGACGCCTGGCAGTGGCGATCGCGCCATCGAAATCGCAACGTGTTTACGCGTTCGTGGAATCGCCGGAGAGCGCGTTGTTCGTTTCCGATGACGGCGGCGCGACATGGGAGAAACGCGACAAAAGCCAGTGGATGGTCTGGCGGCCGTTCTACTTCGCGAATCTGATTGTTGACCCCAAAAATCCAGACCGCCTGTTCAAGCTCGATGGTTCATTGATTGTCAGCGAGGACGGCGGAAAGAGCTTTGCGATAGTGGGCGGCTTCCAAGGCGCGCACGGTGACGCGCACGATGTGTGGATCGACCCGACGAACTCACAAGTTGTATTCGTGGGTGATGATGGCGGGATGTGGTACTCGTACAACGGCGGCAGCAAATGGTGGAAGGGCGAGAACCTGCCTGTGTCGCAGTTCTATCACGTGAGCGTGGACGCAAATGATCCCTACCGCATATATGGCGGACTGCAGGATAACAGCTCGTGGGTAGGCGATTCGGAATACCCGGGTGGAATCACCAATCATCGCTGGGAAAACATGTACAACGGCGATGGATTCTGGATGTTCCAGGACCCGGCTGACCCTGATTACATCTATGCCGAATATCAGGGCGGCGAGATTGGCCGGGTCAATCGCAACACGCATGCGGCTCGCAACATCAAGCCTCGACCAAATTATAATGAGAAACTCCGGTGGAACTGGAATACGCCGATTGCGCTTTCCCCTAACGAGAAGGGAACAATCTACGTCGGCGCGCAATTCCTGTTTCGGTCCCGCGATCACGGCCAGACATGGGACCGCATTTCGCCCGACCTGACCACCAACGATCCGGAAAAACAAAAGCAAGAGCAATCCGGCGGCGTGACGGTGGATAATTCATCGGCGGAAATGCACACAACAATTTATTCCATCAGCGAATCGCCGAAACAGAAGGGACTGATCTGGGTCGGCACTGATGACGGCAACATTCAGCTCACGCGCGACGGCGGTAAGACGTGG
>QHOX01000379.1 GCA_003219465.1 Verrucomicrobiota bacterium
GGATGGGTGGCGATTCGAACGTGATCGGTCGCAGCATCACTCTGGATGGCGTGCCGCACACGATCGTTGGAGTTCTGCCGAACATGCCGGTGACCTGGTTCGGTGTGAATCCGATTGCTGAAGTTTGGACGACAAAACCATTTCAACTTCCCGGATTCAGTTACGAACGGATGATGCGCGGCACCAGTTTTCTCCGCGTCATTGGCCGAATGAAACCCGGCATGACTCTTGGGCAGGTGAAGGCGGCGTTGCCATCGCTCGATCAAAGTTATCGGACGCAGTATCCCAACAAAATCGATAGCTCGCTCACGACAACGGTCCGAACGCTGCCAGAGGATGTAACGCAAAATTTTCGAGCCGGTTTCATTACTCTTTTTGCAGCAGTCAGTTTCGTGTTGTTGATCGCGTGCAGCAATGTGGCGAATCTTTTGCTCGTTCGTTTTAGTGGCCGTCGTCGGGAGATCGCGTTGCGGATGGCGATTGGAGCTTCACGCGCGAGTGTCATACGACTCTTCGTATTCGAGAGTCTGCTGGTGAGCGCAATTGCCGGAGCGGTCGGAGCGTTCGTTGCCTGGCGCCTGGTGCCGCTCGTGCCGAGGATGGCGTCGAATTTTCTGCCGCTGGAAGCGAACACCGCGACGAGTATTTCGCTGCCGGTGCTGCTGTTCACGATTGCGCTGTCGCTATTGACCGGTCTGCTGATGGGAATTTATCCGGCGCTTCAAGGCTCGCACGCAGATCTGGTTGACGCACTGAAAGAGGGCGGCCGCGGGAGCAGCGGCAGCATGCATCAACAGCGGTTCCGCAAAATCCTCGTCGGCGCACAAGTCGCGTTGTCAGTCACGCTGTTGGCGGGCGCGGCGCTGCTCATCACCAGTTTTGTTCGCCTCACTCAGCAGAATGTCGGATTCCGCTCTCAAAATCTTTGGACCGGCGCGATCACATTGCCCGTTTCACAATATGCCGACGCGGCGTCGCGTCAGCGTTTTGCTGAGCAAACTCTCGATGCCTTGCGCGATGTTCCCGGCCTCGAGAGCGCGACCATCAGCGGCGATATTCCGCTCGCCGGCGGCAATCGCACACTCTACGCGCGCGGAGATCGCGAAGTTCCGCCAATCGAACAACGCGCCAACGCGCCGAGCCACGATATCGGTCCCGGTTATTTCAGGACCTGGGGAATCCCGCTCCTTACCGGCCGTGAATTCAGCGAGCACGACATCGCTGACTCGCAACGAGTTTGTCTGATTAGCCAGGCCGGCGCGAAGAAAGTTTGGCCGGGGGAAAACCCGATCGGCAAAACATTGCTCGTCACCAGTCTCGGCGTGCCGTGCGAAATCGTTGGCATCGTCGGTGATGTTCGCTCGGTCCGCGTGAACGAAGCGCCGGGCATGGAATTTTATCTACCTTGGGCGCAGGAAAATTTTCCGTTCGTCAACGTGACCGTTCGCACAAACTTAACATTGGACGCTGCGACGAAGGTAGTGCAGTCCGCGATTAACAAA
>QHOX01000021.1 GCA_003219465.1 Verrucomicrobiota bacterium
CAGTAAACGTTTTGACCGGCTGAAACGCCATGCGGCACGTTGTGGTATGGCGAAGTTCTTTCTGTCTAAAATTCTCGGAATAGCGATTGCGTTCGGCTTGAGTGCAACAGCATCGGCGCAAATGATGATTAATGGCGCGGGCGCGACGTTCCCATATCCGATTTACTCGAAGTGGTTTGACGAATACACGAAGGTCGATCCGTCCGTCCGCTTCAATTATCAATCGATCGGTTCGGGAGGCGGGCAAAAGCAAATCATGGCGCAAACAGTTGATTTCGGCGCATCCGACGGGCCTATGAGCGATGATAACTTGGGAAAAGCGCCGGGAAAACTCCTGCACATCCCGACGGTAGCAGGCGCAGTGGTGATCACTTACAATGTCGAGGGCAATCCGGCCCTTAAATTCGATGGCGAAACGGTCGCCGGAATTTTTCTCGGGCAGATTAAGAAATGGAGTGACCCGAAAATCGCGGCAACCAATCCAGGAGTAAAGTTGCCCGACAAGGATATCGTGGTTGTGCATCGCTCCGATGGCAGCGGGACCACGTTCATTTTCACCAATTACCTCAGCAAGATCAGCCCTGAATGGAAATCGAAAGTGGGCAATAACACGTCGGTGAATTGGCCAGCCGGGATCGGTGGCAAAGGTAACGAAGGCGTCTCGGGCCAGGTGAAGCAGACACCAGGCGCGCTCGGATACGTGGAGCTGATTTATGCGATCCAGAACAAAATGCCGTACGCGGATATCAAGAATTCAGCGGGCGAATTTGTTAAGCCCACACTGGAGTCGGTGACAGCGGCGCTCGGTATAGCAGACATTCCTGACGATTTCCGCTTCTCGATGACGAACGCTCCGGGCAAGGACGCCTATCCGATCGCAGGCGCGACATGGTTGCTTGTGTATCAACAGCAGAAGGATGCAACCAAAGGCAAAAAGCTCGTCGAATTCCTGAAATGGGCGCTGACCAAAGGGGAGACGATGGCAAAGGATCTGGACTACGCGCCGTTACCCGACAGTGTGCAACAGCGAGTCCTGAAACGGATCGACGAAATTAAGTTCTAAAGACCATTCAACCGGAAATCGAAATGTTCAGCAGCCCGCGAGTGTTATTTATTTGCGTGCACAATTCTGGGCGCAGCCAGATGTGCGAAGCTTTTCTGAAGCATTACGCAGGCGACCGATTCGACGCGCAGAGTGCTGGTCTAGAGCCAGGCGAATTAAATCCGCTGGTGGTGGAGGCGATGGCCGAAATCGGCCTCGATATTTCCCAAAACAAAACCAAGAGCGTTTTTGATATTTGGAAGAGCGGCGAACTTTTTCAATACGTGATCGCCGTCTGCGATGCGGAATCAGCTGAGAAATGTCCAATCTTCCCAGGCCCCACAACGCGTCTGCATTGGTCTTTTCCCGATCCATCAAAGGTTACCGGAAAGTACGAGCAGAAGTTGCAAAGGGTACGCGATATTCGCGACGAGATCGCGGCTAAGATTCAAGACTGGTTGGCCTCTCTTTCGGTCGAACAACCGGCCTAAAATATGTCGGCCATTACTGTCGAGGAAGCAGACGCGATTCAGCCGGCCCAGGTGCGAATGACGCCGCCGTCGCGGTTTGGTGACAAGGCGTTCTACTGGCTCACGCTCTCGATGGCGTTTGCGGTGGTTTTGCTGGTCATTCTTATCGGTTGGGAATTGGGACAGGGTTCCTGGCAGGCGATCCAAAAATTCGGATTCCATTTTCTCACCAGATCGACGTGGGATCCGGTAGCAGAAGAATTCGGCTCCTTGCCATTCATTTACGGCACGGCAATCTCCTCGCTGATTGCGTTAATTATCGCCGTGCCGCTGAGCATTGCGACCGCAGTTTATCTGACAGAACTCGCGCCGCTTTGGATTCGGCAACCGATCATCTCGCTCATCGAGATGCTAGCCGCGATTCCCAGTGTGATTCTCGGATTGTGGGGAATTTTCGTGATGATCCCCTGGCTGCGCGATTATCCATTTCCGTTCCTGCAGAAGCTACTCGGTTGGACACCATTTTTCGGCGGGCCGATTTATGGGCCGTGCGTGCTGGCTGGTGGAATCATTGTAGCGATTATGATTCTGCCGATCATCACGTCGGTCTCGCGCGAAATCCTGCGGAGCGTCCCTGATTTGCAACGCGAGGCCGCATACGCGCTGGGTGCAACTCGCTGGGAGGTGACACGCATCGCAGTGCTCAGTTATGCGAGGAAAGGCTTGTTCGGCGCGGTGATACTCGGGCTCGGTCGCGCGCTGGGTGAAACGATGGCGGTGACGATGGTGATCGGTAATACGCCGCAGATTGCCGCGTCATTATTCAAACCCGGTTACACGCTGGCCAGCGTAATCGCGAATGAATTTACGGAAGCGACGACCGACATGTATCTCCAAGCTTTGTTCGAGATTGGGTTGGTGTTGTTCGGCGTCACAATTTTGGTCAACCTTCTCGCGCAATTGCTCTTGAAAACGATTACCGCAGGCGCAGCGCCAGGGCGAGTTCAATAAACATGCAGATCCAGCGCAAAGACCATCACAGTTGGCGCAAGTTCAAGAGCGCGCTCATCTCCGCGCTGACGTTCTGTTCCGCGGTCCTTGTGATCGCGCCGCTCGGTCTCGTATTTTTTCACGTACTCAAAAGCGGAGCGGGTGCGGTTAATCTCGAATTCTTTACGCATTTGCCGAAGCCGGTCGGCGTGCCCGGCGGTGGAATGGCAAATGCGATCGTCGGCACGCTGGAGTTGCTGGCCCTTGCGTCTGTCATTGGAATACCCGTCGGCGTCCTCGGCGGAGTTTATCTGGCTGAGTACGGCACGGCGCGTGTGAATGCGGTGCTGCGTTTCATAGCCGACGTGCTCAATGGTGTCCCGTCCATCATCTGGGGTGTGGTCGTCTACGGGCTGATCGTATTACGTTTCAAGAGCTTCTCCGCGTACGCTGGCGGACTCGCGCTGGCGTTAATCATGATCCCATTGATCCTGCGCACGACCGAGGAAGTGATTTTGCTTGTGCCTGTCGGCTATCGCGAAGCCGCTCTCGCGCTGGGCATCGCGCGCTGGAAAACCATTGTGTTTGTTGTTGTGAAGACCGCGTCCCGGGGAATCATTACGGGGATTCTGCTCGCCCTCGCGCGCGTCGGCGGCGAAACGGCGCCGCTTCTTTTCACCGCATTCGGCAACCGCTTTTGGAACCACAACTTGAGCGAACCGATTGCAGCGCTGCCTCTGCAAATTTTCACATACGCAATATCCCCCTACGACGACTGGCATCGCCAGGCATGGGCGGGAGCGCTTGTTCTCGTCACGGGCGTTTTTTGCGTTAACATATTGGTGAGGCTGGTCACCCGCGTTCGCACCGCATCAGCCTAAAGTCTCAAACATGGTTACTGTTCCTATGCCTCAACCCGAAGTTCTCGAATCTCGCGACCGCGCCGGTGCGCTGTTAACAGACACAGAGGGGGAGCCGCTTCCTCTGGCAATGGGGGCCCAAAACGTCTCAATGTGGTACGGATCGAAGCGCGCGATAGACAACGTGAGCCTGGACATGCCCGCCAAAGCCGTCACAGCCATCATCGGGCCGAGCGGCTGTGGAAAATCGACGTTCATCCGCGCGCTCAACCGCATGCACGAGTTGGTGCCGCACGCGCGCATCGAAGGCAGCGTGTTCCTTCACGGCCAAAATCTCTACGCAAGCGGTGTGGACCCGGCAGTTGTGCGCAGGCGCGTCGGCATGGTGTTCCAGAAATCAAATCCGTTCCCGACGATGTCGATCGGCGAGAACGTCATCGTCGGCCTCCGCTTGAATGGCGTCGGCGATCGGAAATTCCTCAACGAACGGCTTGAGCAATCATTGAGGATGGCGGCATTGTGGGATGAAGTGAAAGACGATTTGCACAAATCGGGCACGAGCCTTTCCGGTGGCCAGCAACAACGCCTCTGTATCGCCCGCGCCCTGGCCGTGGAGCCGGAAGTCCTGTTGATGGACGAACCCTGCTCGGCGCTCGATCCGATCGCGACCGCGAAGATCGAGGAATTAATCCAGGGCCTGAAAACGCAATACACCATCGTCATTGTTACGCACAACATGCAGCAGGCGGGACGCGTCTCTGATTTTACTGCGTTCTTTTACATGGGCCGGCTCATCGAAGTTGGGTCGACGACGAAAATTTTCACCAACCCCAGCGAGAAACAGACGGAGGATTACATCACAGGGAGGTTTGGATAATTTTTCTAGGAGCGGCCATCAGGCGTGCCGCGATTGTATGACGAGCAAGAACTGAGGACCATAATGGTGATACCAAAACACATACTTGGAACATTCGACGAAGCACTGACGGCGCTGCGCAAAGATTTGCTGATGATGGCTGGCTTGGCCGAGCGCAGTCTCGATCGAGCACTTAAGGGTTTGCTGCAGCGCAACGACGATCTCTGCACACACGCAATCGCAGATGATGAGGAAATCGACCAATTGGAGAAACAGATCGATAAGGACGGGTTCGAAATTTTGCTTCGGTATCAACCGGTGGCCTCGGATCTGCGCCGGGTAATTTCGGCCATTAAACTTTCACCTAACATCGAGCGCGTGGGCGATCAGGCGACAAATATTGCGAAGCGCGCGCGCAAGTTGAACCGGCATCCACCCTTGCCCGAACTCGAACTAATCGTGCCGATCCAGGCGTACGCGATGTCGATGTTCAAAGACAGTATCAACGCGTATGTGCGGGAAAATGTCGATCTGGCTCACTCCGTTTGCAGCCGCGATAAGCAACTCGACGATATGAATCGGGATGCAAACAAGAAACTGACCGAACGAATGATGGAGGATAGCGAGCAGTTGCGCGGCTATTTTAACCTGATCTTGATCTCGCGCGCGCTCGAACGCGTCGGTGATCACGCAACCAACATCGCAGAGGACGCCGTTTACGCCGCGGCAGCAGAAGACATCAGGCACAAAAGTTTGGCGGCGTCCGTCTGAGACGCAGCGTTGCGCATGCGCGGGTGATCGGCAAACATTTAAAGATGCCGCAAGCCCAGGCCACTCCTCGCACTGAAGAGAAAAGCGATGCGACCGCTGTTCCCCAGGTTGTCCAAACCGTCCACGACCGTTTTGGCGATCCGAAGAATTTCATCAACCGGGAGCTGAGCTGGCTAGCGTTCAATCGACGCGTCCTCGAGGAAGCGCAAGATCCCACCCAACCGCTCATCGAGCGGGTTAAATTCCTCACGATTGTCAGCTCAAATCTCGATGAGTTTTTCGAGATTCGCGTAGCGGGGATTAAACAACAGATCGAGAGCGAGACGAGCGACGTTGGTCCTGACGGGTTAAGCCCCACCGAGCTGTTCGACCGCATTCAGAAGACGGTACGCGAGCTGGTGGGGACGCAGTATGCGCTTTGGAAAAACGAATTGCTGCCGGAGCTGGCGAAGAATGGGATATACGTGCGCGAGATCGCGGAGTTGTCGGCGAAACGCGCGGCCTGGGCAAATCGCTATTTTCAGCAGGAAGTTCTTCCCATGCTCACGCCGCTGGCTGTGGACGCCAGCCATCCGTTCCCGCATCTGTTGAATCGCAGCCACAATTTGCTGGTGCGAGCAAAGACGCGCCGTCGCGGCGAGCCACTGCACGCAATTGTCCAGGTGCCGCGGGTCGTGCCGAGGCTTATCCTCATGCCGCGCGGCACCAGTGCGAATGAACCGTGGGAATACATTTACCTGGCGTCGCTAATTAAACAGCACATTGGCGAATTATTTCCCGGGTTAATCCTGGACGGCGTGCACGCGTTTCGCGTCACCCGCAACAGCGACCTCTACATCGACGATGAGGAAGCGGAGAACCTTTTGCGAACAATCGAGCAGGAACTGCGACGCACCAGCCGAGGCAACGCGGTGCGGCTGGAAGTGGAAGCCGATTGTCCGAAAGATTTTCTCCAGCTGCTTCTCGAGTTTTTCAATCTCTCTGAAGCGGACGCTTACAAGCTCGATGGCCCATTGACGATGACGCATCTTGCTCCGCTGGTGGCGAACGACGCGTTTGCCAAGCTGAAAGACCGTCCGTTTCAACCGGCGCGCGATCCGGCGTTGCCGCCACATGCGGATTTCTTCGAAGTGTTACGCCGACAGGATGTGTTGCTGCATCATCCTTACGACAGTTTTGATGAAGTCGTCGAGTTGGTCGAGACGGCGGCAAAAGATCCGCAGGTGCTTGCCATTAAAATGACGCTGTACCGCACAAGCGGAGATTCGCCCATTGTGGAGGCGCTCATCGACGCGGCTAACGCAGGAAAACAGGTTACCGCGATTGTCGAGCTGCGCGCGCGTTTTGACGAGGCCAGCAACATTCAGTGGGCGAGACGCCTGGAAGAAGCCGGCGCGCATGTGATCTATGGTGTGGTAGGTCTCAAGACACATTGCAAGGCGATGCTGATCGTTCGGCGTGACACTGACGAGCTCCGGCGTTACGTCCATCTGGGAACAGGAAATTATCACTCGCGAACCGCCCGCATTTACACCGATTTCAGTCTGCTCACCAGTGAACCGCAGTTGAGCGAAGAAGTGGCGACCGTTTTTAACACGCTTACCGGCCTCGCTGGTTATCCCGGATTGAAAAAATTGCTTGTCTCGCCGTTCGACATGCACAGCCGGTTCGTCAAGCTGATCGAGCGGGAGCGCGACAACGCACTAGCAGGCAAGCCGGCCCGTATCGTTGCGAAGATGAACGCGCTGGTGGACCAGGAGATCATTGAGAAGCTTTATGAAGCGTCCTGCGCAGATGTGACCATTGATCTGGTCGTGCGCGGGATCTGTTGCTTGCGTCCGAAAGTTCCAGATCTCAGCGAAAACATCCGCGTCATCAGCATCGTCGGCCGTTTTCTCGAGCACAGCAGGATTTTTTATTTCGAAAATGCCGGGCAGCCGCGGGTTTTTCTTTCCAGCGCGGATTGGATGCCGCGCAATTTCTACCGGCGAATCGAGCTGGCCTTCCCGATCGAGACGCCGGCGTTGCGCGATCAAATCATCAACGACGTCATTCCCGCGTTTCTAAACGATCGCGTGAAGGCGCGGGAGTTACAGGCGGACGGCATGTACCGGCGATTAAAGCCCGAAGGAACAGAACCGCGCCGGCAGGCGCAGTGGCAATTTCGGGAAGTATCACGCGAACGCACGAAAAAGCTTGGTGGTTCGACAAAAAAAGCGCGCGCGGATCGACTTATCCCGATCGCGGTTGTCGATGAAGCGGCGGCCGCTGGAGCGACAAAATCGGAGAAGCAGTGAAGAAAAAAATTCTCGTTGTCGATGTTGGCGGTTCCAATGTGAAGGTGATGATTTCGCGCGCGCAGCGGCGAAAATTCAAATCTGGGCCGGACATGACGCCGCGCGAGATGGTGGCTCAGATTAAACCGCTTGTGCAGGATTGGACCTTCGACGCGATTTCGATGGGGTTTCCGTCGCCGGTCCGCAATGGCTGCATCATGAGCGAGCCGAAGCATCTCGGGCCGGGATGGACACGATTCGATTTCGAGAAGTCCTTAGGCAAGCCGATCCGCATCATCAATGATGCCGCGATGCAGGCGCTCGGCAGTTATCGCGGCCGGCGGATGCTGTTTCTTGGATTGGGCACCGGCCTGGGATCGACGCTGATTTGGGAAACCAACGTGCTCGCGCTCGAGCTCGGCGATTTGCCCTACGCTAATGGCCACATCATCGAGGATTACCTCGGGAAGTCTGGTCTGAAACGGCTCGGCGAAAAACGATGGAAACATGAAGTCCTTCGCGCCGTCGTGCTGTTGAAGAAGTCGCTGATTGCCGATTATGTGGTTCTCGGCGGCGGGAGCGCAAAGCGACTGGACGAGCTACCGAATGGCGTCGAGCTGGGGCACAATCGAAACGCATTTCTCGGCGGCGTTCGCCTCTGGCAAACCAACCCTCGCACGCGCAGGCCAAAGTGGAACATTTTATGAGAGAGCCTCACACAAATTGACGTTGTGCGAGGCCTGACAAATGCAACTCTATTTTCTTAGACACGGCGAAGCCGATTGGCCGCACTGGAACAAGCCGGACGATGAACGGCCGCTCACCGATTTTGGCAAAAAAGAGGTGCGGCAGGTGGCGAAATTTCTCGATCGTTTGAAGGTGCGACCGGATCTGATCGTGACCAGCCCGTTGCTACGGGCATCGCAGACGGCGAAGACTGCCGCGGAACAGCTAAAAACGAAGCTGCGTGAAGACGAAGCGCTCGCGCCCGGCTTTGGGATGAAAGAGTTGAAGACGGTGCTCGATCGGCATCGCGCAAAAGTTTTGATGCTGGTCGGTCACGAGCCGGATTTTTCGAGTGTTGTCTCCGCGTTGACCGGCGCTTCCCTCAAGCTTTCCAAAGCCGGTGTGGCGTTGGTCGATATCGATCCCGAGGCTGAGCAAGGAAGACTTCTCTGGCTATTCCCGCCAAAATTGGCGCGCAAATCTAAGTAAACGCGCTGCTTCATCTAACGAGAACCAGCTCAGCCGCGGCTACCGGGAGCGCGGCTGAAAATCTCCAGAGCTGTTCTAGTCGTATAAAATGTGGACGCACAGCGGGTAGCCGTCGGCTGGAGCGATTGGTTAGGGCTGCGGAAGTGAGTACGCATATGCCAGCGAGTCGCCGCGCGGAGTGATGAAATCTTGAAGCTGCCAGCACTCGTGTTCTCGCTTGCGCAATATCAAGTGCACCGTGTGCCGTTCGGGCGGGTGCTTGGAGTCAAGCACGAACGGATATGACATGGAGACAATTGCCGTATCCGGCGACTCCGTTTCGACGGAAAAGCGAACCGGCTTGCCAATTTCTCCGTCCTGGCCTCCGAGCCAGGGGTCGTAATCCAGATGCCCGATCTCTCCATTCGAATATGCCCATTCCCTCTTGAGCAACGCTCCAAACTCTGGCGTGGTGAACTGCAAGACACGATCTGATGGGTCGGCATAAAAAGAATAGTGCTCGGAGTAGAAGGCGCGGGCCCAATCTGCAGCCTTCGGGCAATCAGCGGCAACTGAACCTGCGCTGATTAGCGCTAATACGGCCAACAGTATCTTCATACGCAGCCCTAACGAGAAAGAGATAAGCTACGGCAGGGTGTGGTTGCAAGCACACTGAACTTACAACCGAGTGGGGCC
>QHOX01000020.1 GCA_003219465.1 Verrucomicrobiota bacterium
GAGCGTTTCTACCGCGCAGATAAAGCGCGCAGCCCCGACAAAGTCCGCGGAACCGGCCTTGGTCTGGCGATTGTAAAACACATCGCGCAACTACATGGTGGGCGCGTCGAGGCGGAAAGTGAATTGGGCAAAGGAACAACGATTCGGGTACTGCTGCCGATGAACTACGTGATTCGTTGAATTGTTACAACGTTGCGATAGAGG
>QHOX01000022.1 GCA_003219465.1 Verrucomicrobiota bacterium
ACCCCGCCGCTGGGTCCATACTGTTCCATGTTACGTTGAGCTGATAACGAGAATTTGTGCTCAACGATGTCGTAAACTGCCCGGTGCCATCAAAATACAGTGTCGCGTTCGTGCCAAACCTTATTCCAAATTGTGTCGAGGTCGTGTTGGTTTTCGGTGTGGCTCGCAGGTCGGCGACCACCGCAGCAATGATGTTCGTCGCAGAGGTTTGGGAAGTCGCGTTGCGACTCGTCAGCGCGGCGACGGGTATCAAAGCGAAGACAGCAAGTAAGCAGAAGGCAGCGATACCAAGAGCGAGCGTTACTTCTACAAGCGAGAACCCGGATGGAACAGATAGCTTTCTCATCGCCGGTAAATGTTCACATTGCCACCAAAGCCTGTGATTTGAACTGCGGCGACGTTACCGTCCCACGTTACAAACGTCGTGCCACCACCGCTACGAGGAGGGGGAGTCGTCGTGCCGTGCGTCTGGAGCAAACCCGCCTCAACTATCTTACGTACATCGTATGTACTATTGACTCGGGAACCGATATTGCCATGTAGGCACCGGGCTGCCTACGGGATACTGAAACGGAAATTTGGTTAGACCTCCGTTTGTAGCCTCGTACGGCGCTGTGTTTGGTGGTAGAGCGTTTAGTTCTCCAAATCGAGAAAAGGGAGCATCCGATGCTGGCGTGGGCGATGGGCGCGCGTCAAACGTGTCCCCCGTGCCGCCGGTACCAAGAGCGAAAAGCGGAAGATGAAGATTGTCGATCTTTATCAACTTATTTACTTGGACTAACTGAGTCGCATCAATGAAGTTTTCCGTGCCCGTAGCATTCGAACTCGCGTCGGCTCCAAGGTTCGTCCCATTCTTTGATGCGACGATCGACATAACCAATCGGCCGACGCAGCCGGTGCATCGCGGATCGGGCGCCTGAACCGGTGAAGGCGCTGAAACGTCTTCCTCATAGAAGCCGACCCATACATAAGTGTTGTTTGCCTTCGCGTATGTGCGGGCGGTGTCAAGCACGCCTTTGATGGTGTATGCAGCGCTGGTCACGTCGGTCCCGCCTTTGATGGCCGTAAACATCGGCGCGATCAGCACCAGCAGGAGCCCGGTGATGGCGAGGACAATGAGCAGTTCGAGCAGCGTAAAAGCGCTGGCGCGCTCACGTTGCCTTTTTCGGGTGGAAGGTGTAGGGACTGCGCTCTGAAGGAAATGACGGGTCATAACGGCAAGAATGTCGCCACCTTACTCTACGGGAAAATGACTGCGAAGTTTCGAAAAATCCTTAGGGAAGTTGCCGGCTTCGGCGCGGCTCCGCCGGTAGGGAAGCGCTGACAGCGACGAGGCACAAGCGCGCTGCGCTAAGATGCGGCGATTTCCAATCCGGCCTTTTTGGCGGCGGACTACAGACTGCCGCTCCTTGGCGAATAACGCAGACCGCTGTTTGCTTTCCTCATTCGTCATTGTCGCTAGATTATTTCTACGGAAAACAGGCGCGAACCTTCGCCGAACGCAGGAGCGCTCGGCAAATCGGCTGAACGGTTGACCCGACTCGCATGCGGGACCGCTCCTCTTTGCGCCGTGGGTTTATTCAGCTGCCGCTGGCCGCTCACTATACAGGAATTTTAGCGCCTTATCCGATTCTTGGAAATACGCACAATTGCGTACTGTTGCGATTGGACGGGAACCCGGGCAGCGATGCTGGCGAACATCTTAAGAATCCGATTATAAGGTGGAGTCGGCGTGTCGCAAGCGCCGAGGGGGACACGTATCATGTTGCAGGGCCTCGTTGCCGCTCTCAGCTTCCACTACGGAAACGGCGGGCCGAAGTTTCAGAAAACCGAACGCAGTAGTTTTCTGCACTTAAGACTCCTGCTCGCGAAAGCTTTCGGAGTTAGCCCAACGCGAATGCGGCGGTTGCGATTTGCACGCGAACCCAACCGGGGGCAATGCTGGGGGCCCAACGTCGAGCGGCGCGCCGCCAGGGATCAGATGCGGATTAGGCGGAAGGATGCGGAAGGAGCCGGAATTAAGGCTCTACGCTGGGAGAAGTCAATCGCACCCGACCGCCCCGGGCGGATGTCAAACAGATGGAATCTCGCCAGGAAGCGATCTTCGATTTCCGGGCTTTGGCGAGTTCGACCAGAGGTTAAAATTTATTATTGACATTACCGGCGAAGATTGCGATAACCGACGATCCTAAGGGAAAAACCCTAAGAACACCCCCCTGAGAACAGTGAACCAAACAACAAACCCCTAGAACGCCCAAAACCTCTCTGAAACCCCCCGCCTGCGCTGCGCAACGGTGCCGCAGGCAAAACCCTCAGAACAACCCTCAGAGAGGAAAAACGCGAATCCAAAAATGAAAATCAAGTTCCCTCCCAGAACAAAAATCGCTCTGACAATTGCAGGGTTACTGTCGCTGGCAGTAATCCTTTACGCCGCCAATCCAAGTCCCTTTACCACTGTCAACACGCCCATAGGCGTGGCCGCTTCGGGGACCGATCTGATCGTCACCGAATACTGCGGCCACAACGTCGATACCATCGACTGCCAGGGCAACGTCACGCACTTGGCGACGCTTCCCGGAGTCGGTGACTGCAGAGAAGAATACGTGACTATCGCTCCAGCCCAGTCCGCGAATGCCGGGTTCACGCCGGGCGACATTTTCGTCACACAAGGCCGGGGGGTCTATAACGTCACGGGCGGTACCGTCACGCCGTTTGCGCAGATGCCAGACTGCGCAGAAGACCACACCGGGATCACCTTCGACCATGTGGGCACATTTGGCTACAACATGATCGTGACCTGTGAGAACGGCTCCGTCTGGCAGGTTGACGGCACCGGAATTCCCACCTTCATCGTGGATACTGGCACCCATATGGAAGGACCAGCCATACCGCCGCTAAGCTTCGGACCCTATGGTGGCCAGATCCTGGTAGCCGACGAGTTCAGCGGGAGTGTCCACGCAATCGACAACAATGGCAACGTTAGTTATGATATCTTCAGCAACTACGGTGCCGAAGCCGTTCTGGTCATTCCATCGGTTCCGTGCACGTTCTGCTCCGAAGGGGGCGCCTACTTCCAGGCGATAGAAAACTTTCAGACAGGTAATGTCTATCAGTATCCGCTGACCGACTTCACAGCATTGGGTGGCAACATCCTGGTCACGAGCGAGTTCGGCGCAGGCACCCTTCTCATAACGTACGATGGGGCTAACTATTATAGTAGTTTGTTCGATAACATTCCCGGGGGCGAATTCGAGGGCGGCGCTTTCGCTGACTGCGACGTTCCCGTGCCTACGCCGACGCCTACGCCTACGGCGGCAGCGACGTCTACGCCCACAGCGACAGCCACAGCGACATTTACGCCTACAGCTACCGCTACAGCGACTGCTACCGCTACCTTTACTCCAACTCCTACCGCCACAGCCACATTCACTCCGACCCCAACTCCGGAGCAGAGTCCAACCGCGACAGCCACAGCTACAGCGACCGCAACAGCTACCTTTACTCCAACTCCTACTGCCACAGCCACGTTTACGCCGACGCCAACCCCGGAGGAGAGTCCAACCCCTACAGCTACCGCTACGGCCACGGCAACAGCCACCTTTACTCCAACTCCGACCGCCACAGCTACGTCCACGCCGACGCCAACGCCAGAAGTGAGTCCAACGCCTACCGCTACCGCTACGGCCACTGCTACAGCCACCTTTACTCCAACTCCGACCGCGACAGCCACGTTTACGCCGACCCCGACGCCGGAGCAGAGTCCAACGCCTACAGCCACGGCAACGTTTACTCCTACCGCTACCGCTACCGCGACCTACACTCCAACTCCTACTGCGACCGCCACCTTCACCCCGACCCCAACCCCGGAGGAGAGTCCAACCCCGACAGCTACCGCAACAGCGACCGCAACGGCTACCTTTACTCCAACTCCCACCGCGACAGCCACATTCACGCCGACGCCAACGCCACAGCAGAGTCCAACACCTACCGCCACGGCAACCTTTACGCCCACGCCAACATCCACGGCGACAGCTACTGCGACCGCAACAGCTACCTTTACTCCAACTCCTACCGCCACAGCTACGTTTACGCCGACTCCAACCCCTGCGGTGAGTCCAACGCCTACAGCTACTGCTACGGCGACCGCAACCGCTACCTATACTCCAACTCCTACTGCGACAGCTACGGCTACGGCAACGGCTACGGCTACACCAACGCCTACCCCCACCATCTCGCCGACAACCCTGACGGTGACTCCAGCCTCCGGCACTTATGGCGGAACGGTTAACCTGTCTGCTACACTGACCTCGAGTGGATCAGCCGTCAGCGGCAAGACCATTAACTTCACTCTGAACGGCAATCCGGTGGGGAGTGCGATCACCACTGGCAGCGGCGTGGCAACCAAGACTGGCGTCAGCCTTTCCGGAATCTACCCGGGCATCTATCCATCGGGTGTTGGGGCTAGTTTCGCAGGTGACAGCTTTTATTCGGCCACCAGCGGGACAGCGTCCTTAACGGTTGTGTATGGCACATGCACTGGGACGAACGCGGGAGGCGTCATTTTACCGCCAGTCAACAACGACGGCAGCAGCGTGTTCAAGCGCCAGGGCGGCAGCACCATCCCGGTGAAGTTCACGGTGTGCGACGCCAACGGCAACTCCATCTCCGACCCGAACGCGGTCTTTCTCAACGGGTGTTGCGGTTCGATAACCACGCTGACCCGCATGCGGGGCACGGTGGATAACGTGAACGAAATGGTCACTACGAATATTCCCGACGTTGCCTTCCACTATGTTGGTGACCACTGGCAGTTTAACCTCGTCACCACCAACCTGGACGCGGGTTACACCTACACGTTCCAGATCAATCTTAAGTTCGGTGTCATCCAATTCACGGTAGCCGTGAAGTAACGCCAGAAACAATTCGCCCCCAGAGAAACAAGTGTCGGGAGCGTAAATGCTCCCGGCGCGTTCTCCTTCGGGTCGATGCGGTCCAGATTCTGGGTAGGTCGAAGAGAGAATCTGCGCAAGTCTGTGGATCCGCGGCGGCTTACTCCTTCGCCACTTCTGCCTGCCTGTCGATAACCTGGTCGGTGAAGCGGTCGATGGCGACATGAACCCAGTAATGCTCTTCTCCTTCGACAACGAAATCGTTTTGCAAACTTGTAGGACTTGGCTTGAAGTGACCCGTCTGCGCGATCACGTCGATCAGCAGTCCCCAAGTCCTGGTTTGTGTCGTGTCGGCTAGAGCGCGTGCTACTGTTTCTTTTTGCTCCTCCGTACTGCCAATTGTAGTCCCGACGGCGGCTGCGAGGCGCGCAAGATCCTGCCGGCTGATAGCTGGCTGTGTACTGGTTGCGGCCGCAATCAACGTAGCAGCGGCGGTCGCAGAGCTGGAAGGAATACCTGTTGTTGTTGGAGGTTCGTTTGGCAACGCGCTCTTCAGAAGAGCAGCAATGATCGCGCTGTTTCTGGTATTAATATTCACCGGCCCAGCACGTAGCGGGCACGGAAGGTTATAAGTACCTGTATTATTAGTTGTGTTGTATGTAAAGAAATCCAATAGAGCAGCCTCGCTGCTGCCAGATGTATAGAAATTCAGCGTAGCACCGCTTGCTGGGTTATACGCGTAACCCAGCTCTCCGACGTTTTGGAATGGCCGTTGAAGGACGACGTACCCAGAGATAGGCGTGGGCACGGGGGATGGACTTGGGGAGCCCATTGCGATGGGTGGATCCGCGTCCTCCATTCCCAAGGCAACGCCGGGTGTCCCCGCGTATTCGATCGCCGTGGTGACTTGATCCGCGTCGTACTGATCAATTATAGATGCACCAAGGGAGAGAATCTGATCAATAGTCTGCCCTGGATAAGCGTAATTTAGAATTTGAAAGAAATCCGGTGCCGGAGAGCCGCCCGGCGCTGGAGTCGGAATCGCAGATAGGACGGTTGTACCCTGGGTCCCCACGTATTGCCATCGGCTATTCGTGGTTGACCACTGTAACCCAAAAGCAGCTTTGATAGCTGGTGCATTTCCGGGAGAAGGTGAGGGCGTAGGGCTGCTCCCTAGCAGGCTGATGTTGTCCAACTGGAAACGCTGCCTGATCGGATTGGAAGTAGACTGCCATGTTGGGCCATTTAGCTCGCGCGAAAACGTACTCAGATATTGCAGCAGGTTCGGGCTTGTCCCGATGGAGGACAGCACGAGTCGAATCAATTCCGATCGCGTGGCGAACACCTGGTCGGTGCGGCCCTGAGAAGTAGGGCTAGGGTTAACGGTGAGGAAATCACGACTGTTATCCAGAAAGTAAGTTACAAACGGCGACGGTGACGGTGAAAGGTCAGGGAAAGTCTGATTTGTTGGGACGGTCGTGGTGGCATAATTCCGCCAGCCTACAACTCTGCTAATTGTCATGGGGTCGGGCGTACTACCGCCCGTAGTCAGAGGCAGGCCCGTAAGATCGGCAAACGCGACCGTGCCTCTTCTCGAGATGTAAGCCGTCCGGCTCGGAGAAGGCGACGCAATCGTCACCGGACCGGGCGTCGGGGAAGGAAGACCCACTAAATTAGCATCCAGCAAACCCCCTTCATCATAAACTGCATAGGCGTAGCGGCCGACAACATTGGCCGGTGAGGGAGAAGGCGTGGGACCCTGGTCAGTAACAAAAACCCAATCTGGTGTTGCATTGGCAAAAGAATCTATAGGAATAGAATCAGCTGTTGCTGTGTTTTGCTTTGGAACAAGGTAATGACTGTTCCAGCGGGCCGGCGTGACGGAACGACGATTCGCTGAAACATTCGTGCTTGAATTTACTGCTGACGCCCGGCTCGGCACGCCGGGAGCCGGGATCTGATCATTAGCGACGCTGCGCCGAATGAGATTCGGCACCAAGCTCGAACTTCCGCTGCGTTGCGGAACCATGTACGCTGGAAACAATGGAGTATATACAGTGGTCCCATTGACAGATGCCGCCGTGGAGCCGTTAACGATTTCCTGTTTAAAATCGCTGACTATAATATCCATCGCAGTGCGAGCCAGAAGATCGGCCGAGGTATCATTATAGCTTGAGTGGGCAAGTTGCCTTTCGCTGGTGGTGCGTGAGAAGTAAGCCAGCGACAAACCTGTCAAAAGCACAACGAATGCGAGAACAATGATAAGCGCCGCTGCCTTGTTAGAGGACCGCCTGGCCAAAGCAGAAGCGGGCATGACCAGCCTCACTTATTAAAATAAAAATAGCGTTCGTACAGCCGAACGCCCGCTACGGCCTGCCCGCGCGGCAAACTTGTAACCCTATTAAGTCTATTCTGCCATTGCACAAGCAACTTACCCGGGCGGTTCAAGTCTTGGCTCCAATCGGTCAAAAAGTTGGAAAGCGTCCCCGTGTTAAGAGTTGCAATCTGCTGATTGGTGAGAAGCAACTTGCTCCTGGGATCGATCACCGCGATGTCCACCACGATCGCAGAAACGTCCCGAGTGTTTAGCGTGGTGCAACCGTTTGCATTAAGACATGGACCGTCCGATAAAGCTCCATTTGTTAGCAGATAGTAGTATTCGAACCGGAAAACGTCCGGGCCGATCACCTCGTATGCAGGAGGTAAACTTGGGTCCGGATTCTGGTTGGTTGCATACGGCCACGTATTGCTAATCAAAAAAGGCAGGAAAACCACTGGTGTGTCAGTCGTGGAGGCACCGTTCCAAACGAGACCTTTGCCTAGTCGCTCCATTTTGTTGTACGAGGGGGAAGCCGCATTGGAATTTACCCGATAAGCCACAAGCGAGACCGGGCTCTGCGCGCCGGTCAATGGATAATAACCCGGCACACCACTGTAGAAGGCTATTTGATCGTTTTGCAGCCGCTGCTGGTTAGCAAGCTTCACATAATAATCGACGTCGGTACGTTTCACCATCTGCGCGAAATCGATCGCCATTCGGTCAAGGATTTGTCGCGCTTCTGAGTCCGCGTCCATTCGTTTCTGGCCGAGAATGGTAACAGTGGTCGCGCTGTTGATGAGCCGGGTAGAAAGAAAGACCAGTAACACGATCACGCTCACGCTGACCAGGAGTTCGGCTAGAGTGAAACCTGTTGCGCCGCGACGCTGTAGCGGCAGACGTATTGCCTGCGTTTGTCCAAGTATCGCAGCCGGCACGGCTGCCTCTACAGATGTAGGATTTCCGTCGCCACACATGGCGCTAGTTTCTGTTTAACGCGGCAAACATTTCTACTGAACCGCTTGCCGTAATCGCGCAGGGATCGATTGCCGCCGGCCAGGTTACCTTGATGTTGACGTACGTCGCGCCGGTCGTGGCGGTGGCAGTCGTGTTCTTCACAAAGGTCACAGTGAGTCGGTAAAGCGCGCTCGAACCAAACGAAGCGTTAGCTTGTCCTTGGCTATCGAAATAACGGACCTGGCTGGTAATGGACGTGTGACCACTGTTGCACGGCACAACTTCTGGCGGGACAAATCGCGCTGGGCTCGTCGGATCAGTCGGAATAGTGATCCCAAGCATCGGCGAAGCCGTTGTCGCCGCACGCAAATCGGCGACAGCCAACGCGGCTATGTTTGTCGCGGCGGTTTGAGAGGCCGCGCTGCGATTGGTCAGCGCGGCGACGGGCACTAGAGCAACCACGGTAAGCAAGCAAAGGGCGGCAACACCAAGAGCGAGAGTTAACTCGACAAGCGAGAACGCACGTACGTGTCGTAAGCCGAATTTCATTTCCTGTAAATCCTGACGTTCCCGCCGACTCCGGTGAACTGGATAGCAACAAGATTGGGGCTGTTGTCATCTATCAAGGCCCCACGCGTCGGCTTGAGTGCGATCTCAGCCGCTGTTTGAAGGGGAAAAACCTCCGTACCATTGGAGTTGATTGTGCTATTGTTGATCCGAGGCTCGCCGCGCGGGCTGAATTCAACTGCCTTTACAAATGTATACTGCGCCGTCGGCGCGGGATTTCCTACCGGGTACCCGAATGGCGTCGTGGAATTCGAGTGGCTTGCATCTCCAATGCAATACGTCGGCGCAACATTCGTCCGCGTATCAAATGTCCAGCCGGTGCCAGATGGGGTGTCGGTGTGTGTCCATAGGTGGATGTTCTCAATCTTTATTAGTTTACCCACCTGAATAAGACCGCTGGTGAGGGTCTGCTGACCCAGGTTGATAGGGTCGTATATCTTCGATCCGTCCTCGGAGGCGACGATCGACATCACTACGCGGCCAGTGCCACCTGTAGCTGGGCTCGTCACGCCTTGGGAGACATCCTCTTCGAAGAACCCGACCCACGTGTAAGTGTTGTTTGCTTTCGCGTACGTGCGCGCGGTGTCGAGCATGCCCTTGATCGTGTATGCAGCGCTAGTGACATCGCCGCTACTTTTGACGGTCGTGAACGCGGGAGCGACCAGCACCAGCAAGAGGCCGACAATGCCAAGGACGACGAGCAGTTCCAGAAGCGTAAAGGCGGAAGATCGGCGGCCGTGTTCTCGAGTGGCCGGAGCTCGGACCGCAGAAGCCGGAGAGAACAAAGCGTGGCCGGTAAGCCCTCGCGGCAATACCGGAAGCGCCGCGCGCGCCCGTGGCACGTTTGCGCCCAGCCACCCTGTTCCAGGGAGAGCAGACATTCGGGGGAGCGTAGTATTAGCGACAGTCATTCGGCTGGCAAGCAATTTCTTAAGATATTTTCCCTAAGAAAAAGTGGGGAATTACAACCGCCAGGCTCCGCGCCCAAGTCAGTTTACCGCAAGCACCAAATCGCCGACTCGAGTTCGAGAAACGCAGTCAACATTTCATCCGAGTGCACAATAAACGTCCGGCATCGCTACGCTCCGCGGCCCGCAACCCAAAATTGTCGGCCCTCGTGATCCGTACTTGAGCTACGGCCGCAATTCCAACCGGCTCGTTGAAGATTGTCAGTAACCACTTCCCACCCCTTCCCGCCACGGATTCTGCCTCTTTTGTTCTCAACAGGGCAACGACAAAATAATGTGAATGGTCGGCGAATGGCCCAACCAAAAGTCCTAACCAACGAAGCACTGGCGCGAACGTCTAATTTGCTTGCGCGCCAGGCGTGAGAACGCAAAGCCGGAAAGACTTCCGATGTCCGAAGTCCGAGATCAAAAAGACGGGCGATCCACAACCGCCCAAGCGGGCACGCCATCGGTAATGTCCGCGTCTTCCCCGCTCTCTGGAAGAGGCCCCAAAAAGCCCAAAGAAAAGACTTCACAAACGCCAGGGCGCACACTATAAATGCGCCCATGAACATCCGACCCCGCAGTATTTTACTGGTCACGCCGGTTGCACTCGCGTCCGTGAGTTGGCTGTCACACGACGCAATTGCCCTCGATTTCTCGCAAGCGCGCGTCACCCAGGTTGTCCAGGACGTTAAGGTCATGCCCTCGGGCGCGGCAGCTCGCCCCGCAGCGGTGAACGAGACTGTTCATCAGGGTTCGGCTGTGCAAACAGGTACGCAATCGCGAAGCGAGTTGACATTTCAGGACAAGACGATCACGCGGCTTGGCGAGAACACCATTTTCACGGTAGGCGGAGCGAGAACCATCGAGCTGGGGAGCGGACAGTTTTTGCTTTATGTGCCCAAGAAGGCCGGCGGCGCAAAAGTGAAAATGGGTTCAGTGACAGCGGCGATCACCGGCACAACCGTGCTGGGCAATGTTTACCCGAGCGGGATTGTGGAATTTACCGTGCTTGAAGGAAGCGCCTGCATGCACCTGGATAAAACTGGTCAGGCAATGTACGTGCAGGCGGGCCAGAAAGTCGTTTACGATCCGATGACCGGCCGGTTCGATAACCCGGTGGACGTCGATATTCAAGAGCAACTCAGTTCGCCGCTCGTGAGTGATTTTCGCCGGCTCCCGAGTTCGGGACTGATCGATCAGGAGATTGCGATACAACGTGGGAGAGCCAATGACGATCTGGTTCGCGCGCTTGCCGCATCAGGCGCCACCATCGGGACGGCCACGCCTGAACAATTTTTGGCCGCGTTCGATTCCGTCATCATGCGTTCGGACCCACACACGATATGCGTGCTAGTCGGCAGAGCGGTCAGGGCAAGGCCGGATCTGGCGGACAGGATCGTCGTGGCGGCGATCACGTCCGCACGACCTGTGCGCGGGTATTCCAAAGATTTTAAACAACCGATTGGCAAAGAGATTCCGTGCGAATGGGTCCAGTGCATCCTTCAGGCGGCAATCGCTGCCGATCCTGCGGCCGAGAGAGAAATCACCAACGCAGCGCTGGCAGCGGCGCCGATGCTGCGGGATTGCATTCTCGCAATCACGCCGTGTCCAATGGAAAACGCATTCGTCCAACCGAACGTAATTGCTCCGATTAATCCGTCGAACTTTAAGCCTCCGGTGGTTTCCCCCGAACAGCCGACGACGTCAACCCACCACGGCGGCGGCGACTAACAGGCGGTACACAGAAATCTTCAGTTGACCGGTCGGTGCGGCGGCTCCTCAACGCGTTGGCAAGTTACGCTGGAAGCCCGAGTGATATTTGGGCCTTCGGCGGCGGGCTTCGTCTTTAGGGGTGTTGCCGCCGATTGGGTGTTTCTGCGTGAATTGCCTTGACATGCGTAGAGCAAGTAATCTAAAACCCATCTCGGACCACCACTTCAACAAAACCAAAGCAAAATTGAAGTGCCTAAGGCGGTGTGCCGGTGCGCATAAAACCAACACACCGCCGGGTCCCTTTTGCGGTATGCAAAAAAATCTTCCGTTGAACGGTCGCTACGGCGGCTCCTCAACGCGTTGGCAAGTTACGCTGGCAGCCCGGCTGATAGTTGTGCATTAGTTGGAGCGTTCGGATACCGCATCTAGTTTGGAGCTTGATGTGTTTTCGTGCGATTAGTAAAAACTGACATCTGCTTTGGTTGTGTCGATGAAAAGGCGATGCCCTGTTCAATCGTGTTTCCTGAGTCTGCGGGTTTGGAGTTGCTTGGCGCTTGTCTGTGCAGCACACGTATTCGCTCCTGGCTCGTTGGGTCAGGCGCTCGGCAACCCGAATGATGCTGCGAGTGCCGGGCCGCGGCCTCGTCCTACCCCTGCTCCTCGCCCAACCCCTCCAGTTTTCCCGCCGAGGGCAAGTTGCCCCCAGTACACGATAAGAGCGGGCGCTGATACCATTGTGCCAGGCGACACCGATACAGGCAATCACTGTGTCTGGTGCGAGACACTAATCGCGCTGCCGTTCCCCTTCGTGTTGTATGACCAGACCTTCACCGCTGTGAACGTCACGTCGAGTGGTCGGCTCGATTTTGTATGCGCTAATGAACCCGCCGCCGCCGAAGAAAGCTGCCTGCCTGCAGTGCCCAATAACTGCCCATATGACTACACTATCTTCGCGTTATGGGCTGAGTGGGGCACTCTTACATATCCGTCCGGTTGCTCAA
>QHOX01000375.1 GCA_003219465.1 Verrucomicrobiota bacterium
TGCCCATCGGTTACGATCAGACAATATCGCAACCGTACATCGTCGCGTTCATGACGGAACAACTGCGACCGAAATCAAGCGACCGCGTGTTAGAGATCGGGAGCGGTTCAGGTTATCAGGCGGCGATTTTAGCCGAACTTGTGGCAGACGTTTACACGATCGACATCGTCGAGCCGCTCGCGAAAGGTGCAGAAGGGACGCTGCAACGATTAGGCTACAAAAACGTGCATGTCAGGGTCGGCGACGGTTACAAAGGCTGGCCCGAAGAAGCGCCGTTCGATGCGATCATCGTGACCTGCGCGCCCGAGAAGGTTCCGCAGCCGCTTGTCGATCAGCTGAAAGAGGGCGGGCGCATGGTCATTCCCGTCGGCGAACGATTCGCCCAGCAACTTTATTTGCTCGAAAAGAAAAACGGCCAGTTGCAAGAAAGTGTTACGCTGCCGGTGCGTTTTGTGCCGATGCTGCGCGAAACGCAAAGGAAATGACTGGCGCTTTATAGGCTGTTTCTATCCTGCAACGCGTGGCGCAAATCAGTTTTACTGAGTCGACGAGCTACCGGCTCCTGCGTCACGCCACGTTGGAAGTGCTGCGTGATGACAACGAACCTCGGGGCGTCGTTCGCGAGATCAGTGCTGCGTAAGCTACGTCGCGATCTGGTCGAGCACGGTTTGCAGTTCCTGAAAGTTAAGGGGTTTGACCAGATGAAAATCGAATCCGGCTTCTTTGGATCGCCGGATATCGTCCTCGGTGCCGAAGCCGGTGAGAGCAATTGCTTTGATATGACCTTTTGCGCGGGCTTGCGCGGCCACCTCGTAACCACTTCCATCGGGCAGACCGATGTCGCACAACACCACATCGAGATGGTTCAAGCTCATGATCTCCGTCGCGCTGCCGACATTATCCGCGGTCACGACATCGTGACCGAAATGAGTGAGCAGGCGCGACAAGGTGCGCCGGGTGTCCCGGTGATCTTCCACCAACAGGATCCGCAATGCTTTGGATGCTTTGCCTGCGATACGATCATTTAGAGCGATCGCTGCGGCTCCCTCTGACAGCGTATCCAACGAGACCTTGAATGTCGCGCCGAAGCTTCGGCCACGGCTCTCCGCTTCAATTGTGCCATGGTGAAGATCGATAAGACGTTTAGAGATTGCCAGACCGAGGCCCAGCCCGCCGAACTGTCGGCTCACAGAAGGATCAGCCTGTTCGAATGGCTGAAACAACGAAGCTAGGCGCTGCGGTTCAATTCCAATCCCGGTGTCGGTAATTTCGAAATGAAATGCTCCACGCTTGTCATTAAATGCGTGGATGGTGATCTGCCCGCCTTCTGAGGTGAACTTCACCGCGTTGTTGATCAAATTCCAAAACACTTGCTGCAGCCGGATGCAATCAGCCAGGATGTGATATTCTTTCGCCTCAAGCTTTGTTCGGAGCTTCAATTGCTTCGCCGCGATAGCTGAGTGTGCGGTCTCGAGCGCGTTGCGAACGATCGTGTGTGCATCGCAATCTTCCAGCTCGAGATGAAGCTTGCCGCGGGCAATCCGGGTGAGATCGAGCAGGTCGTCAATCAAGCGTGCCTGTAATTGCACGTTGCGTTTAATGATTTCGACATCTTCCACGAACTGGGGCGGAAGTTTCTCTGAATTGTCTTCCAGGTATGTCGCCGCCGCTAAGGCAGGCGTCAGCGGTGTGCGCAGTTCATGACTGAGCGCTGCCAGAAAGTCGTCCTTCGCTTTGCTGGCCTTTTGAGCTGCGATTTTTTCTGCTTCAAATTCGCGGCTCCGGATTTGATCCGTGATGTCGCGTGTGACTTTGGAAAAGCCGCGAATTTTCCCGGTGTGATCACGAAGCGCAGAAATGATAACTTCGGCTTCGAAAGTTGATCCATCTTTGCGGACGCGCAGGCCCTGATCACGAATGTATCCGCGACGGGCGGCTTCGCGCAGGTTGCGTTGTGGTTTGCCGGCGGCAACGTCGTCCGCCGTGTAGAAGGACGCGAAATTCTTGCCGACGATCTCTTCCGCTGAGTAACCTTTGATTTTTTCCGCGCCAGTGTTCCATGTGATCACCTTGCCGTTGGGATCCAGCATGTAAATGGCGTACTCCTCGACGCTATCCACCAGAATGTGGAACTGTTCGGCGGTTTCGTGCAGTGCGGTACTACTGGACCAGTTCTTAGGCATCGGCTGCGACGGCAATTCTCCAATACGATTCGAACCTTCCCTCTGATGTGGTTCCCCAGGCACGAAAACAATTTATTGAAAAAGTAGATTCCTAGGTAAGTGGCAGCTTGTAGCTGTTAACCGCTTTTGTAGCCACGGCCCTGTGGGCCGTGCAGTGGTAGGGCGCGTCACTCCGTGCGCGCCGATTTGTGAACCGCCAAGAGGCGGGCAGAGGACTTCCCGCCCTACCTCTTTTGTTTCTTTGCGCCGGAGCGTGCTGAACGAGCGCGTTTGCC
>QHOX01000376.1 GCA_003219465.1 Verrucomicrobiota bacterium
ATTCCGGCGCTGGGGAGGACTTCTGCGTCGGACAATACGCGCCGCACGCATTGCAGGAAGTTGCGGAGGTCGCGCCGCGTTTGGAAACCGAGCAGATCAAATTCGAGCAGGGCGCGCAACAATCGCTGCTGTTGCGGAAGCTTGGCGAAAATGTCGAATGGCGGAAACGGGATGTGCAGGAAGAATGTCAACGCCGCATGGACCCTGCGCGCGCGCAGCGCTTGAGCGACATACATTAAATGGTAATCATGCACCCAGATGAAGTCGCCAAGCTGGCAGTGTCGCGCAATCGCGTCGGCGTAACGCTCGTTCACTGTTTTGTACGTTTCCCAGAAGGCAGGCTCGAAGTGGCAGAAGTTTTGGAGGTCGTGAAAGAGCGGCCAGATGACCTCATTGGAATAACCGTAATAAAACTCGTCGCGCTCTGCCTTGCTTAAGCTCACCGGGACGACGGCGTAACCAGCGCCGCGTGTGGCCTTCTCGAGCGGTGTCCTGGGAATCTCACCCGCGACTCCAGGCCAGCCAATCCACGTGCCACCGCGCTCCCGCAGAACAGGCTCGATGGCCGAGACAAGACCTCCGGCGGCAGGCGTGACTGTCCATAGATCTTCGCTTGTCAGGTCAAGGGCAAATGGCAGCCGATTGGAAACGACGATGAGGCGGCTCATGAGGCGCGTATCCTACCAAACTGCCATTGGACCTCACAAAAGGAATCGCGCGCCCGTTTTCTGTATTTTTTTGCACAACCCATGTCGCATCTGGAAGACTGCGTTCGAGACTGTACGTTGACTCAATGACGAAGGCCTCACGCAATCCCAATTCGCCGACGGCCGAAATTCCGTCGGCGCTGAATCGTCTGCGCGAGATCGCCCCTACGCGCGGCAGGCGGCTCGCCGTTTTTCTCGACTACGACGGCACGCTTACGCCCATCGTCAGCCACCCAGCGCACGCAGTGCTCTCCGATTCAACGCGGCAGGCGGTGCAGACGCTGGCGGCTCGCATGCCGGTCGCAATCCTCAGCGGCCGCGACTTGGATGACATTCGCCGTCGCGTGGATATCGATGGGATCGTTTATGCTGGTAGTCATGGCTTCGACATCGCCGGACCGCGCGGGATGCGGAAACAAGTGGCCGCGGAGTTTCTTCCAATTCTCGACGCTGGAGAAAAGGAGCTTGGCGAAAAGCTCGCCGACATCGCCGGCGTGCTGCTGGAGCGGAAACGCTTTTCGATCTCCGCGCATTATCGCCAGGCAGATGAGAGCGGCGTCATCAAAGTCACGCGAGCCGTGAATGAAGTGACCGCATGCCACCGCGAGCTGCGCACGATCACCGGCAAAAAGGTTTACGAACTCCAGCCAGACATCGACTGGAACAAAGGCAAAGCCGTGGCCTGGCTGCTGGAGACGCTGGGCTTGGAACAACCGGAAGTGCTTCCACTTTACATTGGCGATGACCTGACTGACGAGGATGCCTTCCGCGCGCTTGAGAAACGCGGCGTTGGTATCGTCGTAACAGAAGAGATGCGGCCAACCGCCGCGCGCTACGCGCTCAAAGGTCCGGCGGAAGTCGAGCGCTTTCTGCGGGAACTCGTCGCGTGCCTCCCAGCTGGCGCCGATTCGTAGCACAGATATCTTGTCTGTGGGGCAGGCGGGCGTCTCGCCTGCCGGATCCAAATCATCGAAGGCGTCGCACGCTTACTGCCAATCGAGCGTCAGCGTGTTGTCTTCGCCCAGATGCGTCATCGTTGCGAATGGCTTTCCGAGCTCGTTTAGAAGATTACAGAGCCACTTGGCGTCGCTGGCCGATGTGCGCTCCAGGCGGAAACGGTGCATGTTCATCGGCACCAGTCGCGCTGACAAAAGCTGCCCACCCTGCGAATCGACATCGACCAGGTACATCAAAGCGAGATCGCCGCGAAATTCCTCGTAACCGCTGATCCCTTCGTAGTCTGTGAGAAAATCGCCGCAGCCATAAAGAATGAGGCGACCTTTGAAAACCTCGA